>JAWXBB010000443.1:0-34342 GCA_034439795.1 Planctomycetaceae bacterium
AGCTTCAATGGGGCCGCCCTTCGTCAGGGCGGAAGACGCGATGTCGTAATCCCCGCCGCCGAGTGCGTCCATGAGCTTCAATGGGGCCGCCCTTCGTCAGGGCGGAAGACCGCTCCCGTTGGCGGGGCGGATGCCGCTCAAATGGACGGTGCTTCAATGGGGCCGCCCTTCGTCAGGGCGGAAGACCGGCGACCAGCATCGTGGACACGCTGACGCTTTGGTCGCTTCAATGGGGCCGCCCTTCGTCAGGGCGGAAGACCCGAGAGCCTGCACATATCAGCCGCCAACCCGGCAGCTTCAATGGGGCCGCCCTTCGTCAGGGCGGAAGACGCCATCGCGAAAGCCGCTGGCAACAACGTCGGCGTGCGCTTCAATGGGGCCGCCCTTCGTCAGGGCGGAAGACACGCTCAGGGATCACGCTGCCAAGCTCCAGCATCACACCGCTTCAATGGGGCCGCCCTTCGTCAGGGCGGAAGACGCGTCAGCGCGTGAACGGGGAGCGCCGGGGCCGGAGCGCGCTTCAATGGGGCCGCCCTTCGTCAGGGCGGAAGACCTGCTCCACCCGCTCGAATGCCGGCTGAATCTTGATCTTGCTTCAATGGGGCCGCCCTTCGTCAGGGCGGAAGACGGATCGTCAGAGAGAACTGAGCCTCCCAGTCGATGAACAGCTTCAATGGGGCCGCCCTTCGTCAGGGCGGAAGACGCTTCGTCTCCACCGACCGCGCCACCAGCATCATCGCGCTTCAATGGGGCCGCCCTTCGTCAGGGCGGAAGACGCGTGGACTTTGACATCAGCAATCACGCATCTGGCGCCGCTTCAATGGGGCCGCCCTTCGTCAGGGCGGAAGACCTCACTGCCGATCAGCTCGTGGGTCTGACCGCGAACTAGCTTCAATGGGGCCGCCCTTCGTCAGGGCGGAAGACATGCCGTTGAGGGACTGCCCGAAGTTCATGCCCGTCTGCTTCAATGGGGCCGCCCTTCGTCAGGGCGGAAGACCCGCCGCATCCCCTATGCAAGGCGGGTGGCTGGAAACGGCTTCAATGGGGCCGCCCTTCGTCAGGGCGGAAGACTGGGCGGGCACGACACGCTCAGGCCACCGCTGGTCGTGCTTCAATGGGGCCGCCCTTCGTCAGGGCGGAAGACACAGGTCGCCAAGTTCCGGGAACCGCGTCTCCGTCAGCTTCAATGGGGCCGCCCTTCGTCAGGGCGGAAGACACCGGCGTCGATCCCGGCCCGCGGTCGCAGTGGTATCTGGCTTCAATGGGGCCGCCCTTCGTCAGGGCGGAAGACCCGTCGATGGCGTGAGGCCACCGTTGCCGCCGCCGAGCTTCAATGGGGCCGCCCTTCGTCAGGGCGGAAGACCTTCCCGGTTGCTGACCAGCTCTGCCGCATCTTCACGCTTCAATGGGGCCGCCCTTCGTCAGGGCGGAAGACTCTCCGCACACTGTCGCCCATGTCGCAATCCATCAGGCTTCAATGGGGCCGCCCTTCGTCAGGGCGGAAGACCCGCTGGCGCGGCAGGACCGACTACTTCACTTCCACAAAGCTTCAATGGGGCCGCCCTTCGTCAGGGCGGAAGACCGTGCGGTTTGACGCCTACAAATGCGTGGACCTGTCGCTTCAATGGGGCCGCCCTTCGTCAGGGCGGAAGACGTGGCCCGCGTCTCGTGCAGATATGGCGGGTCCAGGTAGCTTCAATGGGGCCGCCCTTCGTCAGGGCGGAAGACGCGACGCCCGCGTCACCTACTGCATCTCGCACGCCACGGCTTCAATGGGGCCGCCCTTCGTCAGGGCGGAAGACGATGATGCCGTGAAGAAGAAGCCGCTTTTCATTCAGTGGCTTCAATGGGGCCGCCCTTCGTCAGGGCGGAAGACCCGGCCGAGGTTCGAAAGGTGGGGGCCTCCGCTGGAAGCTTCAATGGGGCCGCCCTTCGTCAGGGCGGAAGACGCGCTCGCGCATCGAACGGCTGCGCCTGCTGGGCTGGCTTCAATGGGGCCGCCCTTCGTCAGGGCGGAAGACTGTTCTCGCCGCGAGTCCATCAACCCGTGGACGTGGTGCTTCAATGGGGCCGCCCTTCGTCAGGGCGGAAGACTCCGTCGTCGTCAGCGGAAGGGGGTGGGTGGTGTCGCTTCAATGGGGCCGCCCTTCGTCAGGGCGGAAGACGCGGCTGGCCGGCGAGGAAGAACTGCGGGCCATCGCGCTTCAATGGGGCCGCCCTTCGTCAGGGCGGAAGACCGGGGGGTCAAGACCTACAGCGACCTGCCCCAAGATGCGCTTCAATGGGGCCGCCCTTCGTCAGGGCGGAAGACGCGAATGGGGTGAGTTCCGTTCCCTCGGCGACCTGCTCGCTTCAATGGGGCCGCCCTTCGTCAGGGCGGAAGACGAGGCTCCTGAACCGGCTCCAACGGCGATTCCTGCGCTTCAATGGGGCCGCCCTTCGTCAGGGCGGAAGACCAGTCAGTGCAGTGCGCCCACCGCCTGATGTGTTCCTGGCTTCAATGGGGCCGCCCTTCGTCAGGGCGGAAGACAGTATTGGCAGCGGAAACCATCCCGCTTGAACACCTCGCTTCAATGGGGCCGCCCTTCGTCAGGGCGGAAGACCGCGTGGTTACGACGTGCGGATGACCAAGTGCCAAGTGCTTCAATGGGGCCGCCCTTCGTCAGGGCGGAAGACTCTGATCGCCGATGCGGAACTTCTGTGCCTGACTGTCGCTTCAATGGGGCCGCCCTTCGTCAGGGCGGAAGACTTGAGCCACGACGGCACGGTGGCACTGCTGCGGTCGCTTCAATGGGGCCGCCCTTCGTCAGGGCGGAAGACTCCGTGCTGGAGACGCTGCGGAGAATCGCCAGCGGTGCTTCAATGGGGCCGCCCTTCGTCAGGGCGGAAGACCACGGCCAACGTGGTGATTCGATTGCTGTTGCTCATGGCTTCAATGGGGCCGCCCTTCGTCAGGGCGGAAGACTTTACGACTTGGCGGCGAAGCATCTCTCAAAAGACGCTTCAATGGGGCCGCCCTTCGTCAGGGCGGAAGACCCCCAGTAGCTACCCTCTGCGTTCTCTTCATTGCCAGCTTCAATGGGGCCGCCCTTCGTCAGGGCGGAAGACTTTCTCCGGGATGCGTTGACCGACAACCTTGTCGTGCTTCAATGGGGCCGCCCTTCGTCAGGGCGGAAGACTCGGGAACTGAGCATCAACTACAGTACCGCACGTCGCAGCTTCAATGGGGCCGCCCTTCGTCAGGGCGGAAGACGATGATGACCAGCAACGGCGCTGGATTTTTGCAGGCACGCTTCAATGGGGCCGCCCTTCGTCAGGGCGGAAGACGGGTCGCACCGTCACTGTGTCGGGCCAATTCGCCGACGCTTCAATGGGGCCGCCCTTCGTCAGGGCGGAAGACGCTCCGGCCTGCCGGCATCTCCCGTGGTATCTGGACGTGCTTCAATGGGGCCGCCCTTCGTCAGGGCGGAAGACGACGCGCTCAGCACGAGCGCAGGGCTTCCGCGTCCACGCTTCAATGGGGCCGCCCTTCGTCAGGGCGGAAGACGTGGCTGCCATTTGGATCACAGGGTGTTTGCCGCGAGATTGCTTCAATGGGGCCGCCCTTCGTCAGGGCGGAAGACAGGCGCTCGCCGACCTGCCGGAAGTCAAGCGTCTCGCGGCTTCAATGGGGCCGCCCTTCGTCAGGGCGGAAGACAGCGACTTCCTGCGGCTCAAGGGCTTCATGGCCCTGCAGCTTCAATGGGGCCGCCCTTCGTCAGGGCGGAAGACCATTCAAGGGCAACAACCGCACGCTGGTGTTGCTCGCGCTTCAATGGGGCCGCCCTTCGTCAGGGCGGAAGACGGATTGTCGTCCTTATGGTGAACAACTTCCGTCGGCAGGCTTCAATGGGGCCGCCCTTCGTCAGGGCGGAAGACATCGTCTTCACCGCAATCTAGACTTCGTGGGAGCGACCGCTTCAATGGGGCCGCCCTTCGTCAGGGCGGAAGACACTTTTGGAGATTGGCGGTACAATAGAGCGAGACATGCTTCAATGGGGCCGCCCTTCGTCAGGGCGGAAGACCGCCCGCTTTCCAACTGGCGGTCGCGGTTGAAGTTAGCAAGTCGCTTGCGAGAGGTCGAGGGTTGGAACAATGAAAATACCGGCGCAGGGATGTCACGGCTCGGTAACTCATTGAAAACCCAGCCTTTCGGTCTGCGAGCGGAGGCGGGGGTTGAAACGGCACGCCACCTCTCGAAGGAGCAACATCGCGAAACAATCCTGGTTGGACGGATGTGCCATGGTCCGTCTTGGTGACCGCCTCATTCGTCGAAATCGAGCCGCTTACACAATCGTTGCCGTGCGGCTGGGAATCTCCATGCGCGAGCGGCCCCAGAACTCGACGCAGTCGTCGCCGCGGGCACCCGCGGGACCGAGGTTGACCAGCATCACGCGGTCTTCGCCAAAGTTCAAGATCGACCACAGCCCCTCCTTCAGCGCGTGCAGTTGCAACGGGGCCAGCTCGCACCGGAAGACCGAGTATTGCAGCGGGGTGCCGAAGCCGCACAGCTTCTTATACGTCTGCCGCAGGCGCTTGGCATCGGCGACATCGTAGGTGACGAGGTAGACGGTTTTCATGATGGTGGAAGGCCGAGGGCTAAGATCTGAGGGCCGGGGAAGAGGGACCGCGTTGCCGCAAGCGTTCGTCAGCGCGTACAGAAGCCGGGGTAGTCGGGGATTTCGCCGTGGAGAACTCTGGCCAGCAGCCGGGCCTGGACCTCGAACACCCGACGATAGGTGATCTTGTAGCCGAAGATCGGGTGCGTGATTTCCGTTTCGAGCCGGCGCTCGAACGCGGCGAGCACCGCCTTGCGGCCGGGATCGGTCAGGGCCACGCTGCCGGAGCGGCTGATGAAGCTCCGGGGACTGACTTCTTCGTTGTTGATGAGCATCAGTACCGTCGAATCCCCGATCAGCGGGCGGAACTCCTCCGCCAGATCGAGGGCCAGCGACGGCCGCCCATAGCGCGGTTGATGCAGAAATCCCAGAAACGGATCAAACCCCACGGCTTGCAGCGTGATCGTCAGTTCCTTGACCAGCAGCGAATAGACGAACGACAGCAGCGCATTGACGGGATCGGTCGGCGGACGGCGGTTGCGGCCGTCGAGTTGGAATGTCTCGCCACCGCGGAGCAAGCGCGCGAAGCCGGCGAAGTAGACCTTCGCCGCCATTCCTTCCAGGCCCATCAGCGATTCGAGGCTGGTCACGCGCTCCGTCTTCTGGAGAAAGTCCGCCAGGCGGTCGAGATCCTTCTTATGTTCCTCCGCGCCGTGCCGCCGCAGCAGCGTCCGCGAGTTCCGAATCTTGGCGGCGATGAAGCCCCGCGAGACCGCCAGCGACTGCCGCGGATCGAACGCGGCCCGGTACTGCTGCATCCGCAATTCGACGTTTTTGTGCGACAGCCCCGCCGTCACCGCATGAAACCAGCCGCCGTAGGAGAAGTGACACAGCGGGATGCTCCGCTCAGCGAGCGCCTTGATCGCCGCCGCCGTGATCTGCACATTGCCCAAAAGACACACCTGCGAGACGTCGATGAATGGCACGCTGATGGGCTTGCCCTGCACCGGCTTGACGGTCAGCCGTTCGCCGTCCTTGCCGACGTACGCCCCTTGATCCTGAACATACAGAGGCAAAGCGTCATCGCGCGCGGGCAACAGCTTGCGGACGCCCTCCAGCCGTCGCGGAGCTTTCGTCGACTCTTCTTCCCCGTCTGGCTCTCGACTCTCGACCCTCGACTCTCGACTCAATTGCCCCAGCCAGTTCGTCTCATCCGGCAGGCAAATCCCCACCAGCGAACATCGCGGGCACTTGGGACTGTCGACCAGCGGCGGCGGCATCCGGCGCGACTCCGACATCGCCCGCAGTTGCCCCACCAGTTCGCGCGTGCGGCGGACCAGCAGGTCGTCGAACTCCACCGTCACTCGGCGACGCGACTCGATGTAGTACAACTCGCCGTGATCGGACTCGTAACCGTTGGCCCGCAGAATCAGTCCCTGCGCGCAGAGCTGCACCCGCTCCGGCTCCCACGCCTGCAGCGGAATGTCCGGCACGGTGCCGCGTTTGTAGTCGATGGGAACCGCACGCCGGCCCTGCAGTTCGATCAGGTCGAGCTTGGCGACGAGTCCCTCCGACGGAGCCGACAACATCAACGCCCGCGCCGCGAGACTGTCGCTGGTGACGTCGTCTGCTGATGAGTCACCGTCCTGCTCGCCGTCCGGCCTGGCAAACGGCTTCGTCGTCGGCTTGTCGACGTTGCGGTGCCCGAACGTCCCCTGCTTGGTTTCGAGGTTGTCCCGAAACTCCCCCTGCACCCATTCGAGATACGCCAGCCGCGGACAGTAGGTGAACTCATTCAGCATCCGCGCCGGTATGAGCTCCTGCTCGGCAGCGACGGCGTTGGCCCCCACGCCGCTGAACAGGGCGGCCAAATCGAGCGCGGGGGGATCGGGCTTCGGGCTGATCACGGACTCACTCCTTCATGACGGAAGGCGTCGTCCCTGACCAGGGTCAGCAAGCCGCGGCGGACCGCGCGGCCCCAAGTTGCACCGAGTTGCCAAAGAGCGCGACGCCGTCGGTGGGCATCCGCTGCAATGAGTGGGGAAAGGCTCCTGGAAATCAATCGGGAATGGGATCGAGCCGATGACTCAAAGCCAGCGAAGACGCATCGGCCCATTGAGTCTATGCAGACGCACTCCCCCGGCGTCAATGTTTCAGTTTAAGGAAATGGGTTTCACTCCGCCGCGAACAAACCGAAGCCCCGAAACCGTCCGCTGCCGACGGCGATTGGCCCCGAGACCGAATGGGGGAACTGCACGCGGACGTGATAACGCGGCTTGTGGCTGAGGTTCTCCGGCGGCAGATAACGCGAGACGAGATCGGCTCCGGCCCGATAGCCCACGTGCCGCCACTCGATGGCCGATTGCTCAATCAGTTGCCGATCGAATCCAGCTTGCTCGAACGCCATGCGGATGTGATCGCCGGCCTCAGCGGGCTTGTAGCCGTCGTGCCGGGGGAGAATGACTGGCGTCACGGTGGTCCAGACCGTGCCTTGTCCGACGTACTGCTTCAGCACCCAGTCGGAACCGGGCAGGATCGTCAACAGCCCCTGGGCCTCGTGGGTTTCATCCACAAGTTCTTCGCCGGCCAGCGCCCGCTGCACCCAGCGAATCTGCTGCTGACAGTGCGCCGGCGCGGCGACGAGCACCCGCCGAATGGCTTCGACTCGTTTTAGCTTGTGATTGATGGTCGGCAGCGGCAGGTAGCTGAACCGATCGGGCGACCGCTCGCCGCGGGTGGGACTCGCACCATCTGGGGACTTGCCGTGGACGAAGACGTGAATGTCGCCATCCGACCAGCCGAACGGCCGCGTGCGGAAGGCCTGTTGATCGACCGCATGCCTAACCATACCGGCGACATCGCGCGTGCGCCGGCCGACATCGAACGCCCGCGAACCGCTGGCGTCGGGCTGGAGAATGCTGAAGGCCGCGTAACGCGGCGGCACGCGGTCCGTCGCGCGGTGGTAGCCGACGAAGTCGTAGACAGAAAGAGGGGGAACCGGCTTGAAGCCATCCACTGAAAGCCGGTCCAGGAACGCCGCGTGCTTCCGAGTGAGGTCGCCGAGCGTTCCCACGCACGGCACTCCTTGGCCCTTGTCCGATGGCCCATCAACCGGAAGCCACAGCTCACCATTGAGCGAGGCAGCCTTTTCGTCGGTGATGACGTCGGCGTTCGCGGCGACCATGTCCACGCCCCAACCGAGATGGGTGATGCCGCGGGCGGCTGCGGCGAGGACGGCGAGGTGCGGGCACTCACTGTCGGGCAGTGAGTAGAGGTAGTGGACTGTATCACCGCCGCGCAGATACGTCGGGCGCACGTCCTTTTCGGTGCGGTGTTCAGCAATACTCGCGTTGGTGCTGCCTCGCGCCCATGCTGCGGCAACCACGTCGGCGTGGTTGTTCGGAACATACAGTCGGTAGGCAGAACTCGCCGCCTCCGCAACCGGGGAGTTGATGCTGGGCGGTGTGAGCGACTCTAACCACTTCAGTGCCGGTTTCGGATGCTCATTGAAATCAGGCTCCATTCGCCATCGGGTTGCTGCGGCATCGACCAGTGCCTGGAAGGCCCGCAGGGGCGATGGCGGCCACTCGGGCGCGCCGCCATCGTCCCTGCCGTGAAACATCCCATCGAGGAACTTGAAAGACAAGCGGAAGGTAGACATCTTTATTTACCTCGCTTCCGGCTAGGCGTCGCGGTTGCGACGTCCGACGATGGCGAAGGAACCTCGACTGAGTCGCCCTCGGGGAATTGCTGCGTCATCGGCTTGTCCCGACGCAGCTTATCCTGCTGCTTCTTGTCGAGCGCCAGCCACTTCTCTGCCGTCCGTTTGTCGAACTCAAATTCGGGAAACACTTCGACTCCGAACCCCGCAGCAGCGAGCTTGGCATAGGCTTCCGCAACGTCCTCGGTCAGCCCCGTTCGCTCCACATCGTCTCCCTCGAACTGCACCTCCCGCCACACCGTCTTGTGACCCGGCTTCATCCGTAGCTGGCACCCCTCGCGGAGGTTGTAACGATCTTCGCTCCGAGCCAGCGCGGCCACGAGACTCAATCCGAGGATGTACCGCCGCAACTTGAGCGTTTCTTCAGGGTCGTCCTTCACAGCGTTCCCGGACAGAGGTACTCGCAAGCGTCGAATGGCCGACAAGTTGATTGTCATGTCCCGGCGAATTTCGCCGCGAACGACCACTCCACCTGGTGCGCCGGTGGCAGGGTTGTCCTTGAACCCCTCGCGAGCGAACACGCTGTCTTTTCCCTTCCCCTTGTCTAAGTCTTCGCTGAGAACACCGTATTCGACGTACTTGGTGGCCCGGTTGTACTGAGCCGACCGAGTCATCGGGACGACATCCGTGGCCCTCACAACCGACCGAAACGCACGGGGAATCTTCTCCTGCGTGCCTCGCGAGTCCCAAACGCCGAACACCAGGGAGGTCGGAGCGATCTTCGCTAACTTCGATGCGTCGCCGGTCTCGTTAATTGCCCTGAAGGCCTCGAACACGCGCTCACCGAACTTAGTGAACCGCACGATGGCATCGCCAGCCCTGTGCCCGGCGTCCAACAGGTTAACGGTCCTCGTCCCGGCTCGAATGACGACCTGTGGCACGAGTCCGGCATATCGCCCTTGACACTTCTCCGGCTTGAAGAGCGGCTCAATCCGATTTGCCTCCGCGCCGACGCTGTCGATCAGGCAGACGTTTCGTCCAGTCTCGTGGCGGATGTCAGTGCTGATACTGGCTTGCTTCGGTGGTTCATACTCGATGCGTGCGGAGTATCCGCCGCCGAACGAGTTGATGTTGTAGTTCCCTTTCGCATCCTCATCCTCAGCAGCGAACGTGGGCGGGAAGATGACCCCGCCCGGTCCTTCGACCGGCTCCAAGAGTTGGCACGCGGTCAGGGCGGCGACTGCATCGTTGGTCAGCCAGGCGTCAAATTGTTCAAGCGTGGTCATGGATGATCTCCTGTATTGACGGGAACTGCGGGGTTGAATGCCTTGTGCTTCCTCTGGCCGGTCCGAAACGCGTTCTCGAACCGGAAACTGCGAGCGCTGGGATCACCAAGTAGCCCGTTGACTGCGGCGGGCAACAAAGAAGGAAGGCACGGGGTTATCCACGTGAAGTAAACGAATTGTCGAGGTCGCTTGGTCGGTGTCGGTCGACACCGTTGGAGGCCGATGAGACATAAGAACTCGACGACTGGATGCGCGTGCATAGGCACCTTCCACGCCTTCTTCAATGTGTCGGGAACGAAGCCAACATCGAGCCCAAGAGCATTTGCGCCACGTCGGGCATCGAAATGAAACGGCTCCTTCGGTTTCGGCTTATTGCGCTTGGACGACGCCTTTCCGATCCCCATCTCTTGCCTCAAAACCTCAGTGACTACCTGAGTTTGGTTCAGAGGACTCTCGCTCATTGGGTCGATGGCGCGGCACATCGCCAATGCGATTTTTTCTGCGTTCATCGAGCCGGCCCAAGGTTTTAGGCTTTTATCGTTCCACCAATCCAACCGCAGTTGGACGGGTGAAACGAAGACGATCGGTGTGACATTCACATTGGCCTTCTCGTCTTCCGAGTCGTCACTCTCCTCGTCTTCCTCGCTCTCGTCGTCTTCCTCAGTCGAATCACTCTCGAATTGTACCTGCTGTGCGGAACTCAATAACTCAGCCAGCGTCCCTGCACTCGAGATGAGGAACTGCCGCCCGTCGTTCTCGAACCATCCCTCGGCCCCCGGCCACAATCGGTCGGCAAGTTCCAACAGGCCACAGCACGCGAAGAACTGACCGGGGTTGGTCGGATCGACGGCCACGCGGATGCTCGGGGCGAGATTCGTCATGACTGGTTCTCCCCATTCGGACTCGGCTTCGCGCTGGCCGCCCAATCCGCGGCCCGGAGCAGCGATTCCAGGTACGCCAGGCCCCAGCGGCCGTACTTCCGCTGCAACTTCGCGAACCGCCGCGGCACGGCTGCGGCGATGTCGCTCGTCTCTCCATGATCGGGATCGAACGCCTGATCGAGGGGGAAGTGCGGACGGGCGAAGCCGTGATGCGTGGCGATCAGGTGCAGAATCAGTTCGCGAACCGATTCCGGCTGCTGTCCGAATTCCTCAAGTTCCGCCACAGCGACCAGTTTTGTGGCCTCGATCAGCGAGCCGTATTCATGACGATAGTCGGTGAGTTCGAGCGGCCGCATCTTGCCGCCCGATTTGGCGAGCCAGTCCTCGGGTTTCGGAGACTTGGGGAGCCGGTGACCGATGCTCCGTTGCCAGACCGCCCGTTTTTTGCCGAGATCGTGCCAGCGGGCCGCCAACACGAGGGCGGTGCGCAGGTCGGGAAGATCCTTCAACAAGACATCAGCGAGCCGCCGGGCCTCCTTGACGACATCGTTGGTGTGGTGCTGCCAACGAATCGGTTCGATCGAGGTCTTGGAGGCATCATCGTCTGCCGATCTGGGACGAATGAACCACTGCCACGACCAGCCAAGGTCTTCTTCGCTCTCCGTTGAAGGAAACATGATTCGCTGGATGAGCCGCATGCCGGCGGGCTTCTTTTCATCGTCTCGCTCGCTCTCTTCACTGACTCGCAGCCGGAATCGCCGCTTGTCTCCGTCGCCAAACCATTGATCGGAAACGTCGTAAGGGGCTCCAGGCTCGAATGGCGCGGCACCGTCCAACAATCCAGACTTCAATCCGCCCGCGGACGGTGGCAGCAGAACGGTGCTGTTGCCGAGCGAAATGATGGGGTTGTTCTGCCGGTCCTTCGCGACGAGTTTCTCCAGGGGAAGAATCGCAACGGTGCCGTCCGGAGCGATCACCCATGCGGACAAAGGCGGATCGCGTGGTTGTGCCGCATCCCTGGCAGCGATCTTCTCCAATTGCTCGAAGACTTTATTCTTCCCCCGCGTCGGACCACTCAACTGTTCATGCGGCTTCAGCGGATACAGTTCGAGAAGATCGGCGGGCTTGAGGTTGTTCAGAGCAAGAACTTTCTCCGTCAGGAGTTCAACTTCCTCCCGCCAGGCGACCGCGGTTTGGGGCGGATCGTAGTCGCTCAGGCCGTGCAGATACGGCTCCACTGGCGGCCGGCCGGGCAGCTTGTCGCGGATCGTCGTCAGCGCCCACGCGTCGAAGAGGATGTCGGATGTGTCCACGAACGTGGGGTGGGGGCTGAACGCGGCCATTCGCTGTTCGTTTGTTAGACGACCGATCAACCCGCCGATCTCGTGGGGACTCGCCTCGTACCGATCCGCGATCCAGTCGCACTCCGGCAGACCGTCGAGCAGCGAGAATGTCGCCCACCGAGCCTGCTCGAACGGATCGTCCTGTTTCTTGGGGTCCGGGTCGCTCTCGTAGACCACGTCGATCTCGGCCGCCCCGCCGCCCCGCCGGTTCACCCGCCCGAACCGCTGAGCCATGCTGTCGAGCGGGGTCAAGTCGGAAACCATGTGGTCGGCCGAAATGTCTACCCCCACTTCGCCAGCGGACGTGCAGATAAGGTAGACAGCGCCCTCGCGGGGTGTCACTTTCCATTGTTCGGATTCGGGAGCCGTCGGGTTCGGCTTCGGCAAGAAACGGGCGAAGACCGGGCACCCCTCCGGGCGGCGCGGGTTTGCCATGCGATCGCGTTCCAATCCGCGTAACGTGCCGGTGAGAACCTGGATTCGATCGACAGGCACCCCCGCACGCAGCTCCTCCGGGCCGTCCTTGCGCTTCTTGATTAGCTCATCATGAACGGTATTCACATCGTCGACGGTGCGGACGAAGATCAAAATAGCCTTGTCCGAAGCATTCCACCGATCACGAGCCATCTTGCCAATCGCCGTCGACACGTTGGCTCGCTCACTCGGAATGAGTTTGATCCCCTTTTTGGCAAAGAGTCGATCCCGGACGACGGGCACCTTGCCGGCCTTCTCGTCCGGCGTCAGTCCAAACACATCACCGTTGCCGCGCGATGTGGCGGTTAATTCCATCACGCGAAAGCGGCCGAACTCCTTGCAGCGCTTCTGTTCCTGTTCAATCGCTGTCAGCAGCCGCTGAAACGCCGGTTCCAGGTGCGCCTCGTCATGCACCAGCAGCACGTCCTGACCAAGAAACCCCGCGTGCAACGGCTTGGCTTTGAAGCCGACGCCGTAGCCGGAGAACAGCAGCCGGCTGCCGATCATGTCCACGGTGCCGATGATGATCGCCGGCCGCGACGGATCGGCGGACCATTCGCGATTATCTGCAAACTGCCCGCGGAGCGTGCTGATGGCGATCGGTAAGTCGCTTGCGAGAGCACCAGGTTTCGAGAGCGATGCTGCCAGCGATCTCAACACTGCAATGAGCTCTGGGTTCTGAACTTCTTTTTCCGGTGTTGTCAGTCGGCGACGTAGTTTTTCTGCTTCGTCCGTCGTCTGATCGACCACCGTCCGGCGATTGACGACATAGACCAGACGCCGCGGCATCTTGGCGGGACAATGTGCCAGTGCCAGCAACCAGACGGCAACGACCGATGTCTTGCCCAACCCCGTCGGCAAATTGCAGGACGCGGGAATGTTGTCACTGCGGTTTTCCAGGAACCTCAGAAACAACGCACGTTGCCAGGGGAACGGCGGCGAACCGGTCAAGGCCTCGAAACCACGATTGAAGCAGTCTGTGGTGTCCATCGCGCGTCCTTGTCGTCGGCTAGAGCAGTTCTCAACGACCTCTTACCGCTCCGTCCGCGGCAACGTCTTCTTCTTGCGAAGACTGACGAGCGACCAGAGAATCTGTCCCTCATCCTCATTGCCGACGACCTGGCGGGCGGCGGACAGGAACCCATTCCGCAGTTGCGGCCAGCAGAGCATCCGGTCGATGGAGCAGTGGTGTTCGCGCTGGTACATCAACCAAGTGTCGCGGAGGTGTTCAACTTGCATGGTGGTGCTCCTCGTCGATAACTCGCTTCTGCACGACAGCTCGTTGCAGGTTTTTGTCCTGGCTCAATCGAAGGCGGCCTCGTTTCAACGAACTTAGTGCGGTACTGTAGTTGATGCTCAGTTCCCGAGCGGCGTCTGCGGGGGAAACGTCATGCATGAAGCACCGCATAACCATCTCGCGCTGAGGATAGCCAAGCGATCGCAGCGAACATTCGACGACATTCTGAAGTTGATTGTTCGCAGTGCAGGAGGGCCGTTCCTGCGAGTTCTCCAGAACGCCAGCTTCGACAACGCTCTCGACAGTGTGACGAACCGCAGATTCGTGAATCAGTTTCTTGCGAATATTACTTGCGGCAGCAAGAAGCCAATGGTCAACGAGTTCAATGTCTTCGCCGCGATTCAGTCGTACGGCCAATGCTTCAAGGGCACCGGAGACGAGTTCGTCCTTCTCGTCTCCCGAAAGACTCGGCCACTTCCCTACTTTTTGCCGAAGAGCTTCGACGTGAGATTTGCACAGGGTGGTCGCCATTGTTCATCTGCTCCGACGCTTGTGTCCTGCTGTCTCCACAGTATGGTGCTGTATTCCGCGCATTTCTATTGCGTAGCATTTTGATTTGATAGCCGCAATGGGATATGCTATCCTCTATGTGCCTCCGCGGCAACGCGGCCCCATTGAAGTTATTGCGTAGCCTTTTGCGACGGAAAGATTTCCGTCAATCTTCCGCCCTGACGAAGGGCGGCCCCATTGAGGCCTGTGCCCAGTTCAATTCGCAGTCCTTTACCTTCGTGAATCATGTTTCGCCGGAGAGCGGTATCGTGCAATGGTCTCGGATAGAGACCGCCTCACTGAATCGCGTAAAAGTTCCGGCTCCAGCACCTCCGCCATTGCTCCGAAACTCAGCACCCACGACTGGAATTCCTCGAAGTGGGCCAGTTGGTACTCGGCGATCGTGTGGCCGTCGCGGTCGCGCGTGAGTTGTTGCGAGGGGTGGAAGCGTTTCTCTTCCAGGATGCGGACCACGCCGGGGGCGAAGCGGACGCGGATGGTTTGCGGCGGGGCGTCGCCGGCGAAGATGCCGAAGGAGTGGGCGAGATACGTTGCCGGATGAAAGTCGGCGGGCCGCTCGAACTGCAGGCCGTGGACTTCGGCCGCGGAGATGCGGTCGACCTTGAACGTGCGGATGGCGTCGTGGTCCTTCGACCAGCCGATGACGTACAACGCTCCGCGATGGTGGACCAGCAGGTACGGATGGATGTCGTACAGCGTCACCGGCTCGGTGGACCGCAGCGACTGGTAGGTGATGATCGTCAACCGGCGGTCTTCGATGGCGACCATCAGTTGGTCGATCAAATCGGCGCGGCCGTGATAGTCCGTCAGGGCGTGCGTTTGCAGATACACCGCCGAGGCGAGCTTTTGCAGATGCCGCAGCGCCGGTTCGCCGAGTGCGGCCCGGATCTTCTGGAAGGCGCTCTGCGCGCCCGACCAGAACAGCGTTCCCGCCAGGCCTTCCAAGAACTGACGGCCGAGGTACAGCGCGGCGGCTTCCTCCAGCGTGAAGCCCAACGGCGGCTGGCCGCGGGCGTCGCTGAGCTTCCAGTGCTTGCGGCCGTGGTCGCCGACGGTCTCGTCAATTGGAAAGCCGACGCGGCGGAGCAGGTTCAGGTCGCGCGTGATGGTCTTGGGTGAGACGCCGGACTCCTGCGACATCTCCCGCAACGTGGCTCCATGCCGACGGGCATCGAGCAATCGCAACAGCGTCCATTGTCGGATCAGAGGTGAGGAGTCGGTCATCGTGGCCCGGCTTTCCGCAGCACGCTCGTCGTTCTGCCTGCGGGCACTATACCGAGGCGACGGGACAGATCGTGTCCCGCGTGACGAGTGTTCACAATTGAGACGCGATGGTTGCGATGCTGATTAGTTGCAGGCAGATGGCAACAGCCGGTCACCGTCCGGTATTACCAGGACGGCCCATACGGTCAAGGCCGGATTCGAATCCCCCTCAGTGAGTGCTGCGTATGCTCGACCTGATGCAGGTCCAACCCGTCCGCGGTGTGCCGCGACGGCCGCCCCCGGGGAGTCGGCCTGGGGGCGGGGGCAGGTTCCTCCGTCGGCGGGGCGGGTTTGACCCGCCGGGCCGCCGGAAGGACAATGGCCGCCGGTTCTGCGGCGTTCGATCGCGATCGAGTTCCGCACTGTACCGTGTATCGGGTGCCGCTCCCCTTCTGCTTTCGAGGATCGCTTCGCCATGTTGCCTGACTCCTCTCCGCGATGGGCCCTGTGGGCGGAATTTCGCCCGCACTTGCGACACACACTGGCGACACAGGGGCTAGGCCTGTTGATGGCGGCCTGTGCGTTTATGGCTGATTATCCAGCCTTATTTGCTGCTCAGGCAAGCCGACCGAACATCGTCTTCATCCTGGCCGATGATCTTGGCTACGGCGACCTGGGTTGTTACGGGCAGACGAAGATCCGCACGCCGAACCTCGATCGCATGGCCGCGGAGGGGATGCGGTTCACGCAGTTCTATACCGGCTGTCCCGTCTGCGCACCCAGCCGCTGCACATTGATGACCGGCAAACACCTCGGCCATGCCACTGTGCGCAACAACATGCAGCGCGGTCCCGGACTGGAGGGCCAGCACCGCATGGAGGCAGGCACGGTGACCGTCGCCCAGTTGTTGAAGAAGTCCGGCTACGCGACCGCCATCGTCGGCAAATGGGGCCTGGGCATGCCCGAGGAACAGAGCAGCCCGCTCGACTTCGGCTTCGATCACCATTACGGCTACCTCTGCCAGGGGATGGCGCACACGTTTTATCCGCCGTATCTGTGGCGCGACAACAAACAGGAACCGCTCGCCGGCAACCCGCCCTACACCTACGGTCAGAAAGGCCCCATCGAACCGACGGGCCAAACCTATTCGGCCGACTTGATGACCGAAGACGCACTGCGCTGGGTCCGCGGACATCGGGACCAGCCGTTCTTCCTCTACATCGCCTCCACGATCCCGCATCTTTCGCTCCAGGTGCCGGAGGACTCTTTGGCTGAATACCGGGGGAAGTGGCCCGAAACGCCACTCACCAATTCCAAGCACTACTCCAACCACGATACGCCGCGAGCCGCCTACGCGGCCATGGTCACGCGGCTGGATCGCGACGTCGGCCGATTGCTGTCGCTGCTCAAGGAATTGAAACTCGATGAAAACACGCTCGTGATGTTCGGCAGCGACAACGGCGCTGTGTTTCCGCTCTCCGGCACCGATCCCGAATTCTTCCGAAGCAACGGCCCCCTGCGCGGATACAAGCAGCAACTGTGGGAGGGGGGCATTCGTACGCCGTTCATTGCGCGCTGGCCGGGGAAGATCAAAGCGGGAACGACGAGCGACCACATTGGAGCGTATTGGGACGTGCTGCCGACGCTCTGCGAGCTCGCCGGTGCGCCGCCGCCGGCGGACATCGATGGTCTGAGCTTCCTGCGATGCTGCTCGGCCGATCCGGCCAGCAGCAACACGACTACCTGTATTGGGAATTCCACGGCGAAGGGGGACGGCAGGCCGTCCGCTTCGGCGACTGGAAGGCCGTGCGCGAGCAGGTGAAGCGCGACCGGAACTCCACGCCCGAACTCTACAACCTCGCCCGCGATCCCGGCGAAACGGCCAACGTCGCCCAGGACAATCCGGGCCTCGCCGCGAAAGCTGCGGCCCTGATGAAAGCGGCCCGCTCGCCGAGTTCGGAGCCGCAGTGGAATTTCTAGAGATTGTTTCAAAACCCCGCGGATGGGCTGAAGCCGCTTCGGTGAAGGATGAAAGAAGGCAAGAAAACCGCGAAGGCGCAAAGGACGCGAAGGAAGAAAAGGACGTGAGAGAAGAGAACACGGTCAGTTTCCCTGATTCTTCGCCTCCCCTTCGCGTCCTTTGCGCCTTCGCGGTTTTCCAATCTCTTCTCGACTGTCTCCACGCCCTTGCTTTCGAGGGTTCCAGTTACCCGAGAGGTTTTGAAACGCGATCTGGTCGAGACTGAGGAGGGAACGAAAACCCCTTGAGACGATCATCGGACCGCGGTGCGTGCTGGGGTTTCGACTCCGCATCCGGTATGCTTTCGCGATCATTGGTCTAACGAGACTTCCCACTACGAGCGAGGAACCGAGCGATGACGGCAGTTGTGCGTGGCGTGGCGTGTGCAATGGTGTTGCTGGGGCTGACCGCGGCGTTGTCGGCGGCGGAAGAGGGCTTCACCAGCCTGTTCGACGGCAAGAGTTACGAAGGCTGGAAGATCAACGAAAGTCCCGAAAGCTGGTCGATCAAGGACGGGGCGTTCGTCGCGAAGGGGGGCCGCAGCCATCTGTTCTATGTCGGCGACGACAAGCCGTTCGTCAACTTCGAGCTCAAGGTCGATGTGATGACCGAGCCGAACAGCAACGGCGGCATTTATTTCCACACCAAGTTCCAGGAATCCGGCTGGCCGAAGTACGGCTTCGAGGCCCAGGTCAACAACTCCTTCAAGAACGACCCGCGCAAGACCGGCAGCCTGTATCAGGTGGTGGACGTCCACGAAGCCGCCGCCAAGGACAACGAGTGGTACACCGAGACGATCATCGTGAAAGGCAAGCGTGCCACCGTCAAAGTCAACGACAAGATCGTCGTCGACTACACCGAGCCGCTGGGGGCTCAACCCGGCAAGGACTTCACCCGCGTGCTGGATCAGGGAACGTTTGCTTTGCAGGCCCACGACCCCGGCAGCATCGTCCATTTCAAGAACATTCGCGTGAAGCGGCTCGATTGATTCCGTTCAGGCGAGCGGGGGGGGACGCGAGTCCCCCCCCGGTGATTCTCTTCCATTGCCGACTCAGGCGACAATGAAGTGCGGTTCTCTACGACGCTGCTCGCCGCTGCCGCTCTCGTCGTCACCTCGTTGACGTTCACAGCTGCGCAGCCGCCAGCCCCCGAGCCGAAGCCGGTCCCGCAGCCGCCTGCTCCGCGTATCCCGGTGCGGAACATGATCCCGCCGTTCTTGAACCCTGGCGAACCGGCCGCCATCAACCGGACCCGGTCGATCAAAGCCACCTTCCGCGGCCAACGGATCGAAATCGCCGACCGCGGCGGGAAAGCCATCCGCATCAAGGTGACGCGCACGAAGGACGGCCAACCGATCACCGAGGAATTCGAGGCGGCCGACGCCGACGTGTTGCGCACCGAGCGGCCCGAACTGGCCGCGCTGTACGACCGACTGGCGGGAACGCGATAAGCGGTTCCACGCATCGAAGCCGGCGTGCGCGACTGGCTGGGGCTGCCGCGGAATTGATTTTTGGTGGGCTGCCCACGCCCGCGGTCGTGGGCTACAATCTTCGCCCGGACCACGTTCCCGGCAGGAATCTCCACGACATGACGCACAACTTGTTTGACCTTTCCGGCGAAACCGCCGCGGTGATCGGCGGCACCGGGGCGCTTGGGGGAGCGATGGCCCAGGCGCTCGGCGCTGCAGGGGCGAAAGTCGCCATCGTCGGCCGCAGCGCCGAACGGGGCGACGAACGGGTCGAGGCGATCCGGGCGGCGGGCGGAACGGCGATGTTCCAGGCCGCCGACGCGATGGTCCGCGATTCGCTGGTCGCCGCGCGCGACGCCATCGCCAGGGAACTCGGCCCGGTGACGGTGCTCGTCAACGCCGCCGGCGGCAATCGGCCCGAGGCGACGCTGCCCCCCGGCAGCGACTTCTGCCAGTTGCCGATGCACGCCTGGAACGAGGTGTTCGACCTGAACCTCGCCGGCGGCGTGCTGCTGCCGAGCCAGGTGTTCGGCGAGACGATGGTCACGGCCGGCAAGGGGAGCATCATCAACATCGCGTCGATGTCGGGCATCATCCCGCTGTCGCGCGTGGTGGCGTATTCCGCGGCGAAGGCGGCGGTCATCAACGTCACGCTGTTCCTCGCGCGGGAATGGGCCACGAAGGGAGTGCGCGTGAACGCGATCAGCCCCGGCTTCTTTCCCGCCGAGCAGAATCGCAAGCTGCTGTTCAACGACGACGGCAGCTACTCGGCCCGCGGCCAGCAGATCATCGGCCACACGCCGATGGCCCGCTTCGGCAGGCCCGAGGAACTGTCCGGCGCGGTCGTGTGGCTCGCCGCGCCGAAAGCGTCGTCGTTCGTCACCGGCCAGAACCTCGTCGTCGACGGCGGCTTCGGTTCGGTGACGATTTGATGACGCAAGGACCGGAAGCCCAGGGATAGCAATCCCTGGGCTTCCAACACCGATTCACATTCCCTCATCAAAACCTGGAATTCTCGATGTCCGCACTCCCCATTCGCACCGACGCCTGCCAGCTCGATTTCCTTGCCCTGGGGGCGCTCGTCCACCGCCTGGACCCCGGCATCATTCCGTTCCGCAAGGCGAAGTCGTTCGACATTCACGTCTCCGGCGGCGAGTACAACGTCGCCGCGAATCTCGCCGACTGCTTCGGATTGAAGACCGGCGTGGCGACGGCGATGGTCGACAACGGCATCGGCGAACTCGTCCAGGGCCGCGTCCGCGAAATGGGCGTCACGCCGTTCTACAAGCAGTTCCAGCACGACGGCGTCCGCGGGCCGAACATCGCCACGGTTTACAGCGACCGTGGCCACGGCGTCCGCGCTCCGGTCGTGTTCTACAACCGCGCCAACGAAGCCGGCGCGCTCCTCAAGCCGGGCGACTTCGACTGGAAGACGATTTTCGGCAACGGCGCGAAGTGGTTCCATTCGGGCGGCATCTTCGCCGCGCTGTCGGAGACCACGTCGCAGGTCATCATCGAAGGGATGCAGGCCGCCAAGGCCAGCGGGGCGATCACGTCGTTCGACCTCAACTACCGCGCCAAGCTGTGGGCCTCGGTGGGCGGCGACAAGAAGGGGGTCGAGACGATCGGCCAGATCGTCAAGCACGTCGACTGCCTCATCGGCAACGAGGAGGATCTGCAGAAGGGCCTCGGCATCGTGGGGCAGGACGTCCACTCGCAGTCCAAACTCGATCCCGCGGCGTTCTTCGGCATGATCGACAAGGTCGTTCAGAAGCATCCGCACATCAAGCTCGTGGCGACCACGCTGCGGGAGGTCCATTCGACCAACCGCCACGAGTGGGCCGCGGTGCTGTGGCTGAACGGCAAGACGTACGTCAGTCCCACGATGTCGCTCGACGTCATCGACCGCATCGGCGGCGGCGACGGCTTCGCGGCCGGCCTGATCTACGGCCTGCTCTCCGGCAAAGACCCCGAGCAGGCCCTCCGCCTCGGCTGGGCCCACGGCGCCCTGCTGACGACCTTCCCCGGCGACACGACGATGGCGAAGCTCCCCGAAGTGGAAGCCCTCGCGAAGGGCGGCACCGCCCGCGTGCAGCGGTAGTCCACTTGCCCCATTGATGCGCATCAAACGCCGAAGCCCACGGGTCGCACCCCGTGGGCTTCTTTCATTGCGTGGACGCGACGTCCCTATCGTTGGGCGGAATCAGATGGCGTCTTCGTTCCTTGGCTCAACCGCGACAGCTCGACGACCAGCGCTTCCAGCCGGTCGTAATATTCGTCTTCGGAGAGCTGCGTTTTCTGCGTGCGCAGCATCAGAATCTGCAGCTCGATGTCGTCGCGTCGGCGGCGAATATCGACCGGCAGCTTCGACTCGGCCGCGCTCGGCACGAGATGCCATTGGTGCGCCTTGACGCCGTCGAGCGCCGATTTGCCGTCGTCGGCGTCCTGCACCGGCTCCAGCCCGCGGAAGGCGTCGGACCGCGTTCCCTGGCCGTCGCCGTTGTCGTCCAGCAGCGGGTGCTCGGTCTGCAGCCGGCCGTCGGTCTTGTAGAACTCGTCGGTCTTCCGCGACGCCGCGAGGTACGACTCCCACAGCGAGGTCTGATCGTCCTTGTCGAGATCGGCCGCGGGGTCGGCGATCGCCTGCGACAGGTACTCGCCGAAGCGGGCAAAGTTCTGTTCGCCGCCGCTCTTCGTGGCCGAGATGACGATGCGGTTCGGCCCGGCCAGCGTCTGCAGGAATGGTGCGCTCGCTGCGGAACAGTCGATGATCGCCGTCGGCGATTTCACGTCGGCGAGCCACGTCTTCAGGTCGCTGGCGGCGACGTCCGGGCCGCGCAGGTTGAACTTCGCCGTGCGGCGGTCGAACGTGCCGTGCCCGATCAACACGATCCACAATTCACGGGGCGCTGACTTGGCCGCCTCGACGACCGCCGCCTGCAACCGGTCGCGATCCGCCGGCCCGCCGTCCTCGCGACCGATGACTGCGAGCGTCGCGCCCCCCTTGGCGGCCGCTTGTTCCCATTTTTCAGCCCAGGCGGCGAACTGTTCGGCGTACGTCTCTTCGCCAGGTGCGCCGATGACCAGAATCATCCGCGCAGTCGGGATTGATGCCGACTGATCCTGCACCGCCGGCATGGCCTCCGGCGCGGCGAGCAACAGACACGATAGCAGCCATCCGGCGAACATCACGGCAATCCTCGACGGCGACGCAGGCCCCATTCCACGCACAGGCCACCCACGATCAAGAGCCACACCAGCGGGTTGTGCCACAGCGGCGTGGTGGTCGTCTCCGTCAGCGGTGCTTCGCGGTTCGGCAACGTCTGCACGAAGCCGCCGAGGTCCGGAAACTCCACGATCTGCCCGCCGGTCTCTTTGACGATGCGGTCCAGGAGCGCACGGTTCGGAGCCACGCGCGCGAGTTCCTCGGCGGCGAAATCGGCGGCCCAGCCGGTCGCGCCCTCACCGAGCGGTTGGCCGTCGGAATCGGTCACCGTCACGCCGGCCCGCCACGCGCCTGCCGGGCGGCTGGAGACCGTCGTCTCGTACAGCCCCGGCTCCTTGAGCGACGGCTCGGTGGTCAGCGACAGGGCCGTCCCCTCGGGCGGCGTGACGTCGACCGTCACCGCGGCGTTGTCCTGCGGGCGATATTCCTTGTCGCGGATGCGGGCCTCAATTCTCATGATGCCCGCCACGCCGCTCGTGTCCTCCACGGCCTTGATCTCCACGCGGTCGGGCACGTCGACGATCAGCCACCGCAGCATCTGCCGCCAGGCCTTGCCTAGGTCGTCGTGCGTCCGCTGGTCGTCGGTCTGTTCGAGTTGCCACCGCCACAAGTCGCCGATGAGGAGCGACGCGCTGCGGCCCTCGCCGTAACGCTGCGTGACGAGCGCCGGCAGTTTCTTCCCCTGCGGATCGACGACCTCGGCGATCACCGACGCGCCGGGCTTCAAGCCGCTCGCCGAGTTCAGCGTGTGGAAGCCGGGCATCTCGCGCAGCCGGCGGGTCTCTTCCGCCTCGGTGGACCGCAGCCGGGCCCACGGCTCCAGCCAGCCTTCGCGCGTCAGCGCCAGCCGGTATCCCGTCGCCGGCGGCATCACGGGGATGGAATCGAGATACACGGGCAGCATCCGGCCGACCGCGGTTTTCTGGTAGCCCCCCTGCCGGAACGATTCCAGCCCGCCCAGCATCAGGAAGCCGCCGCCGCGCTCCGACACAAACCGTTCGATGAGCGCCAACTGCTCGGCGGTGAAGAACGCGGCTTCGAGGTCGTCGACGACAATCGCGTGGAACTTGTAGAGTTCCTCGGCGGTCTTTGGGAAGCCGTCGCGGAGCTCTTCGGGGGACTTCGTGTTGAGCCGGACCAGCACCGGCTGGTCGTACCGTTCGGTCTCCTCGCCGACCTTGTCGAATCCGCGGAACAGCGGATTCGCCGCCTCGCCGTCGCGGCCGCGGAAGTCGAACTTGGCCTCCTTCTTGGCGATGCGGATGAGGGCGGTCAGGTCGAGCTGGTCGTCCTCCGCGATCGCCCGGCGGAGGAACTTGGCCTCCCAGTTCGGCCGCCCGGCGAGATACAGGATGCGATACGGCCCCGTGCCCCGGTCGACGGCGACCAGCCGCGCGTTGTTGTCCTGCGTGACCTCGCCCGCCTTGTCCGTATCATCGAACGCGGCGAGGTCGTCGCCGAGCGCCGCGCGGATGCGATAGAACGTGACGCCGGTTTTGAGCGGCCGCAACTGGAAGCGGAACACCGTCGGCGAATCGGTCTTCGACAGCGGCTGCGACTCGTGCTTGACGGCCTTGCCGCTGTCGTCATCGACCCTGACTGTGACGGTTTCGCCCGAGAAGCCGAGGGCCGACAGCTCGACCTGCAGCGTGACCGGGGCGTCCTCGAACGACGTGGTCGTAGTCGTGACGTTGGCGATCGCCAGATCGCGATGCCCGGCCGATGCGCCGATCGGCACGATGTACACCGGCGGCAGGCCGGCGAGATCGGCGTCGGACACGTCGTCGGTGCTGTTGCCGTCGGTGAACAGCAGAATCCCCGCAACCGGGCGGTCTTTCAGGCGGTCACCGAGGGTCCGCAGCGTCTCACCGAGTTGCGTGCGGTCGTCGGTGAACGTCAGCGTCGTGAAATCGGCGACGTACTTCGGCAGCGCGTCGAACTGATAGCGGCGGACCTCGAAGTCCTGCTCCAGGCGAATCTGCCACGGGGCTTTGGTGTCGGTGAGCGACTCGCGCAGCAGTTCGCCGCGGCTCTGGGCGGTGCGGGCGTCGTGCAGCGACAGGCTGCGGGAGTTGTCGGCGACGAGCAGGAACAAATTGGCCCCCGGCCGCACGCGCTGGCTGCTCCACAGCGGCTCCGCGAGACACAGCGCCAGCAGCACGAGCGCCACCAGCTTGGCCGCTGCCCCCGCGCGGAAGGCCGGCGTGTCGCGAAACAGCCGCCGGTACACGAACAGCACCAGCAGCGCGATGACGGCCACCGTCGCGAGCGCGGGCAGCAGCCAGTCGGAACGGGCGAAGAGCAGTGAGGCAAAGGTCATTGAATGCTCATGTGGGTCGTTGTTTCAGTCATGAAAAAAGGCAAGGCATTGATCCACAGATGACGCAGATTTCGCAGATTAGGATTCAAGGCCACAGCGGTTCTTATTCTTAATCTGTGTCATCTGCGAAATCTGTGGACACCGCTTTTCGCATTCCCGTCCCAATCCATGATCCGCAGCCTGATGACCTTAATGGTTGCTCCGACTCAGAACCCAAAAGCACACCAACCCCGCGGCGATTGCGACACCGACAGTCAGGCCCGACCAGTGGGGCAGCGCGTAATAAGCAGCCAACATCATTCGTTCCCCCGGCCGAGGCGTTCGTAGTAGCTGCGGACGAGGTCGCGGTAGCGCGCGGGGACCGGGTCGCGGTCGATGGGGACCAGCGCATCGTTCGATTCGCGCTTGGCGACCTCTTCGGAGAGCCGCTTTTGCAGTTCGACGAGCGGGTCGTACAGCGACGTCTGCACGAGGCTCCAGTTGGGGGCTTCGGAGTGGCGTTTGAACTCGGCCCGGAGGCTGCGGGCCTGATCGCGGAGCCGGGCGACCTCGGCCTGCAACGCGGGGTCGGAGACCATCGATTCGACGTCGCGGAGCCGCTCGGACCATTCGCGGTAGTCGCCGCCGGCGATGGGGCCGCCCTGGTTGTTGCCGCCCCCGCCGTTGAAGCCGCCGCGGTCGTTGCCCCCGCCGGACTGATTGCCGCCGCGCTGCCCGTTGCGCAGACCACCGCCGGGTTGGCCGTTCCCTGGCGTCAGCAGCGAGTCGGGAGACTGGTTCGACGGCGAGCCGCCACCACCTTGTCCGCCCGGTTGACCGCCCTGTCCGCCGGTCCCTTGTCCGGGCTGTTGACCTTGGCCCTGCCCTTGTCCTTGACCGGGTTGTTGACCTTGACCCTGTCCCTGTCCCGGTTGCTGTCCCTGGCCTTGCCCTTGTCCCGGTTGTTGCCCTTGGCCCTGACCTTGACCTGGTTGCTGACCTTGGCCTTGGCCCGGTTGATTGCCGGGCTGTTGTCCGGGTTGCTGTCCCGGTTGTCCGTTGGGATCGGGCTGTCCCTCGCCCGGCTGGCCTTGTCCGGCGGGATTGCCGGGTGTCCCCTCTTGCGGCGCGTTCGGCAATTCGGCGTTCGACTGTGCCGACGTACGGTTGCCGGACCCGTCGTTTTGCGTGAGTTCGCCCTGCAACTGTTGCGACAGCTCGGCGAGTTCGGTCCGCGCGCGCTTCAGCGATTCGACTTCGCTGCCGAGGACCGACTCCGCGGCTTTCTCGACGCCCGCCTGCAACCGCTGCAAGCCTTCCCGGACCTGCGTCTCGGCGCGCTGGGCCTCCGGGAGGAAGCCGCGCTGCAACAACTGCGGCACGGCCTCTAAAGCCGGTTCGAGTTTGTCGTCGCGGGCATGACGCAGCGTGTCGTACAACTGCTGCGACAACAGCGGCTCGGCGGTCTCGGCGTCCTGCACGACCTGCCGGGCCTGCTCGGTCAACTCCTTCACCGCCGTGCGCTGCTGCTCGAATTCCCCCTGCAACTGCTCGCGGTCGCGGCTTTGACGGAGGGACGGCTTCGGATCGGGCTGGTTGACGTTCGCCAGCCGCTCGGCGAGGTCGGTCTCGCGGCGGTTCAGCTCGCGGACCTCTTCGCGCAGGCCGCGCATCGCCTCGGCGAACCGGGCCGACGTCTGCTGGCGGAAGTCCTGCTGCAACTGCTTCAGTTCCCGCTCGGCCCGGTTGGAACTGCTGAGCGCCTGCGACAACTGCCCCTCGCGCAGGGCTTCCGTCGCCTCGACCTGCCGCGAGCGCGTGGTCTCCAGTTGCTCGCGGGCCTCGGAGAACTTCTCCTGCTGGGCCGACTGGGCGAGCCGGTTGCGCAGCTCGTCGGAGTCCTGCCACAACTGCTGCTGATCTTCGCGGAGCCGTTTGAGTTGGCGGTCGATTTCGTCGCGCTGCTCGGCGGTCGCCGCGAGTCGCAACGCGGCTTCGAGTTCCTTGAGTTTCTCGTTGAGGTCCCCCTGCCGGCGGGCGAGTTCCTTCAACCGGTCGAGCACCTGCAGTTCTTCCTGCTGGGCCTGACCGGGGGCCTCGGCGCCCTGGCTGCGGTTCTCGTAGCGGTTCCGCTTGTTCGAGAGTTCCAGTTCCTGCAATTGCTGCTGGCTGGGGCTCGCGCCGCCGCCCGACCCGCCGCCGCTGGGCTGCCCCTTCGTCACGCGGTGGTCGCGGGCGCGGAGCTTGAGCAGCGTCTGATACGCCGCCTGCTCGGACGCCAGCGCGGTGCTCAGCGGCGAGGCGCTGTCGCCCGAACGCGCCCGGTCGAGATCGGCTTCCGCGGCAGCCATCCGTTCCACGGCCTGTCCGGCGAGCCGCTGCTGCGCGGCTCCCTGCATCTGCGTCAGTTGCTCCAGCAGCTTCGTCTGGTTGGCGTGCTGGGAGTCGAAGATGACGCCGACCTGCTCGTCCGCCTTCGGGGTCCATGCGCCGGTCTGCTGGCGGACGAGGTTCCAGGTCGCGGACACGATCTGCTTCTGCGTCTGGATCATGTTCTCGAACTGGTTCCCCTGCTGTTGTTGTTGCGAACTGCTGCTCGCCGCCGCCCCCCCCGCGGAGTCCTGCTGCCGGAACGTCTCCTCGAACGGGCGGACCTCGGCGAAGTACAGATCACCGGACGTCTTCCGCGGCTTGCCGTCGGGGCCGCGATCGACGGCGTACAGGTGGAACGACGCCAGGTCGTCCGGCTGCAGCTTCCAGTCTTCGAGCGACTGCATCAGGCTCGCCGTCAGCGGCTTGTCGGAACGAACGTCTTTGCCCAACGGGACCGTGACCGGTTCGCGACCGGCGACCGAGAGGACCACGCCGTATTCGTCGAGGCCGAAGTCATCGGACACGCGGCCCTCGAGCGCCAGCTCCTCCAGCGGCGACACGCGGACGTCGCGGCCGGGGAACGCGAGCTGCAACGTCGGCGGCTTGTTGCGGACGACGTCGATGCGGAACTGGTCGGGATCGCGGTTCCGGCGGTCGCGGTCGTCGACGAGCTCCAGCGTGAACCGTTCGGACTTCTCCGGGGACAACGCGACCGTCCACCGCTGGGCGTCTTTCGGGTCCGCCGTCAGCGCCACCCGTTCGCCGTTCTTGCGGACGAGAGCGGCCGACGCGAGCGGCTTGTTGACGCGGCAGTCGATCGTCACCCGCGAGCCTTCGACGACGGTGACGTCGTAGGCGTTCTCCAGCCGCTCTTCCGGCTTGCCGGTGTATTCGGGCTGCTTGACGAGCAGGTCGCTGCGGATCAGCGTGGGCAGATCGTACACGGTCACTTTGTACGCTTTGGTCTCATGAGCATCGTAGGCGACGACGTAGCTCAGGTCGGTCATTACGCGCGGCAGCCGGGCGCCGAACACGGGATCATCGAGACTCTTCTCGAACGGCACGGTCTCAGCTTTTTGTCCGCTGGGGGTAACGTGCAACATGACGCGGCCGGGGAGTTCGTCGCGGAACCGGGCCAGAACGAGCAGACTGCTGCCGCGCTCCAGTTCGACATCGCCCGGTTCGACGGTGACCGGCAGCGCGTCATCAATCGGAATGCCGTCAACAACCGCTTGCGGCTTAGCCGCCGACTTCGCGTTTTCCGTCGGCAGCCACGCGAGCAATCCGAACAGAATGCCGAGGTTGATCGCGGCCAGCATCGCCGGGCCGGTCAGCTTCCAGTTCGGGACGGCGGCGTCCCACGGCTGGGTGTCGGCGTGCGACAGCGCCTCTTTGACGACGTGCTGCTGCAGCAAGCCCAACCGGCCGGTCGTGAGGTTCGGCACCTGCTCGACGGCGGTGAGCAGCCGGGCGTCGAGTTCGGGGTACAGCGATTCCAGTCGCCGGGCGATCTCCGTGGGCGAACGATGCCGGGCTTTGGTCCAGACGAAGACCGCCACCGCGGCGACGCCGGCCAACAGCAGCGCCCAGGCGACGGTCGTGCCGGCCGCCGCCGGTTGCAGCGCCATCGCCCCCGCGGCCAGCAGCCACAGCGCCCCCCACGCGACGGCGAGGCCGACGAGGCATCGCGACCAGAACACCCGCCGGGCGACCTGATCCAGCTTGGCCAGCAGCAGTCGTTGCTCCAACATCGTGCGCTCCCTGCCACCTCGAAGAATGACCAAGGTTCAAATTTCAATGATCAAGGTGAAGAATGGAATTTGGTCATTGAAAATTGAACCTTGAAAATTGACCGGTGGTGGGACTCGAAGACTCGGCCCACCCTACGAGGACACCTCTGTATTGTTCCGTGTTTGCCACCAGCCCGCGAGGCCGGTTTCCAGGACGATCAGGCCCAACGCTCCCAACAGCACCCAGCGCCAGAGTTGCTGGCGTTCCTCCAGTTCGGACATTTGCTGCTGCCGGAGCTGCTCGACCGACGCCGGCAACGCGGGCCTTAGAGCTTTCGTTGAGAGTTTGACGCCCGTCGCCTCCAGTTGTTCCGGCGGGAGCGGATCGGTGCGGCTTTCGTCGGGAGGGACGTTGACCGCGACGGTTTGACGGGTGGACCCTGACGCCACCGTGTAAACGCCGGGACGGTCGGCCGTCGGGTTCGCGCCGGTCGTCGGCCACGGCGATTGCGTGCCATCCGGCGTTGTGATCTGCGCTTCAATGGGAGATTCCGGTCGCGGCAGGGCATTCCCCACGACCAGCGACGATGCGGCTTCGCCGCCGCCGAGCGTCGATTCCATGATGCGCCACATCAGCGGCACGAACTTGCTCGACCGGGCCAGTTGGCTGTCTTTGGGATGCCAGCCGGACGCGAAGAACCACACCTTGGCGTTGTCGTCGGGCAGGCGGACGAGGGCCGGGCTGCCGCCGTCGAACCGCACGAGGACTTCGCTCCCTGCGGGCAGGTCGCCGACGATCTGCCGGTGCTTCCAGAAATGGATGCCGGAGAAGTCCGCGAACTGCGCTTCGGCGAACGGGGCGAACCACGGCGATTCGAAGTCGATGTTGCTCCAGAGCGCGTAATCGCGGAGGACGGCCTCGCGCGTTTTAACGGACTCGAACCCGCACGCGGCGAGCAAGGAGTCGGCGTCGTCCACGGTCTTCGGGACCAGCACCGTCGCCACCCCGGCGACCGTGAGTTTCTTCAGCAGATCGACCCCCGCGGCCTCGGCCTCCCCGGCGACGATCAGCGACGGCCGGTTCGACGGCAGCAGCGCTTCATCGGCCGTGACGATCGTGGTGACGTAGCGCGGGTTGGAGGCCAGCGCGCGATCCAGATAGTACCGCAAGCCGTCGGTGTCGTTCGGGGCGTCGCGGCCGACGAACAGCACCGCACACGGCTGCGGTTGTCGCGACGGCAGCCAGAGGCGATTGTCGAACGGGTGATCGTCGCCGAACAGGACCACGCTTTGTCCGAGCGCGGGCGTCGGCGGTGCGGGCAACGCGACGACGCGGCTTTGCCCCGGCGGGACGACGACGTCGAGGCACTTCGCCTCCTTCGCCCCGTCCGACCAGTTCAACACGAATCGTTGCCGGGTCGCCAATGCGGCATTGGTGATGCGGACCCGCAATTTGTCGTCGGCGCTGTTCAACGTGGATTCGACGAGTTGCAGGCCGGCGTTTTCGGCGGACTTCGCCGTCACGGCAAGCCATTCCACCGGCAGGTCGTCGGGCCAGTCGTAGGCCAAGAGTTCGCGCAGATCGCAACCGGCCTGCAAGTCGCCGGCGAGCCACATCCGTTGCGGCCGCGGCAACGCCCGGCCGGTTTGCGCGTCCTGCACCGATTGAGCCGTCCGCACGAGCGCCTGACCGAGATTGGTGCCGCGGAACGACGGCTTCAAGGCCGCGAGCCGATCCTTGATGAGCTGCTTCCTGAGCGCCGGTTCGAGCTTCTCGGATTCGCCGAACGAGAGTTCCGCGGACCAGCGGTCATCGAACGCAAACAGCGCGGGGATGGACGTGTCGGGGAGTTGGTCGAGCCGCTTCTTAACGGTGTCGTTGAGTTGCGTCCACAAGCCGTCGCGCTGCAGGCTGGCGCTGGTGTCGACGAGAATCGCGACCAGTTCCGTTTCCTCGGGGGCGATGGGAATCGTCGCCGGAATCCGCCACACCGGACGCGAAAACGCGAGTGCCAATAACAGGAGCGCCAGAGCCCGCAGGCTGAGCAGCGACCAGTGCTCGACCTTGCTCAGCCGCGTCATCCGGGGTGGCGATGGCGTCAAAAACATCAGCGTGGAGAACGTCCGCCGGCCCTGCGGCGTCCGTCGCCACAGGTGGAACAGAATCGGGGCGGCGACGGCGAGCATGCCGGCGAGATACAGCGGGGCGAGCCAGCTCATGCGCGGCGCCTCCCCCCCGCGGTGGTCCGCCGGTCGCGCGACCGCAACCGGGACCGCAGGAAGTCGCCCAGCGCGTCGCCCAGCGGTTGATCGGTGGTCAACCGGCGGTACGTGATGCCCAATCGGTCGCAGAGTCCCTGCACGGCGGCGAGATGCTCATTTAACCGGCGGCGATACTCGGCCCGCAGCGTCGCCGGATCGACGTAGAGTTTCCGGCCGGATTCCAGATCCTCGAACAGTTCCGGCCGGTCGAAGTCGAACGTGACTTCGGCGGGGTCCAGCGTCTGAAACACCAGCACTTCCTGACCGCGGGCAGTGAGGCAGCCGAGGCTGAGCTCCACCTGGGCCAGCGGCGCGAGCAGATCGGAGATCAGGACCAACATGCCGCGCTTGGTGAGCCGCTCCGCGACCTGCTCCAACGGCGGCGCCAACTCGGTCGCCGTGCCCGTGCAGGGGGCCTCCAGCGCGACGAGCAATCGCCGCCAGTGACCGGCCCGATAGCGGGCGGGGATGTACTGGTCGATCTCGCGCGAGAACCGGGCGAGGCCGACGGCGTCGCGCTGCGTCGTCAGGAAATAGCCGAACGTCGCGGCCAGCGTGCGGGCGTAATCGAACTTGGTGACCTCGGTCGAGCCGTACTCCATCGACCGGCTGGCGTCGAGCAGCAGCAGGCACCGCAGGTTGGTTTCGTCCTCGAACCGCTTCACGTAATAGCGGTCGCTGCGGGCGTAGAGCTTCCAGTCGAGATAGCGCGGGTCGTCGCCGGGGGTGTACTGGCGGTATTCGGTGAACTCGACGGAGAACCCGTGGTACGGGCTGCGGTTGAGGCCGGACCAGAAGCCGTCGACGACGTGCCGCGCGCGGAGCTCCAGCGACTCGATCTGCAACAGCACCCGCGGATCGACGAATCCGGGGGCTGTCGGCAGCGGTTGGCCGGGGGCGTCCGTGGTCGCTGTCATTCCACGGGGCCTTTCACGGTTTCCAGCAGCCGGCTGACGATCTGCTCGACGGAGACCCCCGCGGCCTCGGCCTTGTAGTTCGTGAGCACGCGATGCCGCAGCACCGGCGCGGCGAGCTTGCGGATGTCGTCGGCGGTGACGTGCGACCGCCCGGCGAGCAGCGCGCGGGCCTTCGCGCCCAGGATCAGGAACTGTCCGGCCCGCAGACCCGCGCCCCAGGAGACGTAGTCGTTGATGAAGTCCGGCGTGCCGATCTGCCGGGGCCGCGACGCCGCGGCGATCCGCACCGCGTAACGCACCAGGTCTTCGGCGACGGGGACGCTGCGGACGAGGTCGTGAATCGCAAGCACGTCCTCGCCGTTCAAGACCGGCTCGATGGTTTCGCCCACGCCCGACGTGGTCCGCTGCACGACGGTGACTTCGTCGGCTTCGGGGAGGTAATCGACGACGACGTTGAACATGAACCGGTCGAGCTGCGCTTCGGGAAGCGGGTACGTCCCCTCCATCTCAATCGGGTTCTGCGTCGCCAGCACGAAGAACGGCGGATCGAGCTCGTACCGCACGCCGGCCGCCGTGACCTGCAACTCCTGCATGGCCTCCAGCAGCGCGGCCTGCGTTTTCGGGGGGGTGCGGTTGATTTCGTCGGCGAGCAGCACCTGCGTGAAGATCGGCCCGCGAAGGAACGTCATCTTGCGGCGGCCGGCTTCGTCCTCCTGCAGAATCTCGGTGCCGGTGATGTCGGCGGGCATCAAGTCCGGCGTGAACTGAATCCGCTGGAACTTCAACCGGAAGAGCTGCGCGATCGACTTCACGAGCAGCGTCTTCGCCAGCCCCGGCGCGCCGGTGATGAGGCAGTGCCCGCCGGCGTAGAGCGCGATCATCAGTTGCTCGACGGCGTGCTCCTGCCCGACGATCCGCTTGGCGAGTTCGTCTTTGAGACGCTGCCGGGAGGTGCGCACGAGCTCGAGGACGTCGCGTTCCCGATCGGAGGTGGTTGGATCATTTTTGGTCATGGAGGAGAAGCCTTGGAGATCGCGAAACCGCAAGCGTCGCTCGCTTGCGGTTTCGCGCTTCGTGAATCTTCAGGACTCAGTCAGTGCGTCATCGCATAAAACAGGATGTTGATGCCCAGCGGATACGCCTTTTTTTCGGAGAATTCGCGGAAGTACCACGGGTCTTCCCCTTCGCGCTCCCAGCCATCGCCGAGGTCGGTGTTGTGGCAGATGATCGACACCATCCGGCCCTTGTCGTCGAAGATGCCTTTGTAATGCGGCTCCCGCGCGTCAAACCGCTCCCAGGTGACGCCGTTCGCGCGGCCGCTCAGTGCCGCGCCGATGCTGGGAATCTGCGGCCGTTCCCGGACGTCGTAGACGCAGTGGAAGACGGGATGCTCCATGGGCAATTCCAGCGGCTCGCGGTCGGGGAAGACGCGTTTGATCTCGCCGTAGAAGTTGTCCCACTCCCGTTCGCCCCAGAAGTCGTCCACCATCAGGAAGCCGCCGTTGAGGAGATACCGCCTGAGCGCGCGGACCTCCTCCTCGGTGAGCGACATCTCGCCGGGTTCGATGATGTAGATGAACGGGAACTTGAACAGTTCCGGGTCGGTCAGTTCCATGATCCTGCCGTCGGGATCGACCTTGAGCGACGTGAGCTGCTGCAACCGGTACGAGAGGTTGAGTTCGGCGTCGGGATAATCGGTCGCCCATTTGCCCCAGCGGCTGAACGAGCCATAGCGGATGCGGACGAACGTGAACAGGTCGTGGGCGAAGTGCGGATCGTTCTCCCACATAGGGACGCCGTTGCGGTCCCCCATTTGCACGTCGCCACGAAACCGTCCGCGCTGGGCGTGCGCGTCGGAGAACACGACGCACGCCACGACGAGCAGCAGGAATCCCAGCGATGAACGACGCATGACGGACATCCTGTCGGGACGTTACGGCCCCGTGGTTGCGGGGGCCGGTTTCGCAGTCGAACCAACGATTTCCAACAATAATTCCTGCGCGGCCTTGAAGCGCGGCGCGATTTCCAGGGCCTTGAGAACTTCCCGCTTGGCCCGCGGGTCGTTGCGGCGCTGCATCAGTTTCGCGAGCCGGTAGTGGGCCTCGGCCTGGTCGTTCTCGCCGAGCGCCAACCGGGCCTGCCACGCGGCGAGGGCGGCGTCATCTCGACCGGCGCGATCAGCGGCTTCCGAAACGGCGAGATGCAGTCCCGGCAGCAACGGGTTCACCGCCTTGAGTCGGTCCGCGGTTTCCAGCATGGCCGGCCAATCTTGGGCTTCGCGTTGCAGTTCGATGAGCCGCAGCAACGCCGACACGTCGGCGTCGGCGATCGTCACGTACGTCTCCAGCGTCCGGCGTTCGGCCACGGCGTCCCCGAGCTTGCCGTAGACTTCGGCGAGCGTGCCGTAGAAGCTGCCGCCGCCGGCGTAATCGGGGGCGGCTTCGATGAGTTTCTTCAGCGGCTGTTCGGCCCGCTTCCAGTCGCGTTGGTCGATCAGCGACTGCACCCACGTCGTCAGTCCGACGACGCTGGTGGGATGATCGGCCAGCCAGCGCTCGAGTCGCTGCGGATCATCATCGCTGACGATCGCCGAGAGGTCGTGTTGTTCCCAATCGAGATCGGCTCCGAATCGGCGGGCGATCTCCTTGGCGTAGTCCTGAAACTCCTGATCGAGCTGCTTGATCGGCGCGATGCGGCGCTCGAGCGCGATCTCCACCGGCAACCCGCCGGCGAGGTCGGTCAAAACGTCGCGCAGCTTCACTGAGTCGTACACTTCGGTCAGAAACTGCACCAC
>JAWXBB010000444.1:0-15048 GCA_034439795.1 Planctomycetaceae bacterium
ACGCCTGGGGCTACGATCTGCCGCCCCGCTGGGGCTAAAACTCTGTTGGACATTTTTGTGAAGTCGATTCTGCAACTGTTGATTGGTCCCGCGGCCCGCCGGTATGGGCTGCGCGTTGCCGTGCCGACGTTGATCGTGCTGTGGCTGGGCGTCACCGTCTGGCAGGCGACGCAATTCGAGATTCACCCCGCGGCGGACCGGACGCCGTTTCTGCTGGCCGATCCGCGGCCCGGCGTCAACGACTGGCCCGGTTGGCGCGGCCCGTCGCAAGACGGTGCGGTCGCGTCCGAATTCCTGCCTCCACCGACGGGGAGCGAGGGATGGTCGGACGTCTGGCGTTGCCGACTGGACGGTGCGGCGCAGACCGGAGCCTGTGTCTGGGGCGAACGGGTTTTCGTGACCGCAACCGATACGCGACAGGCTGCGATCGAACTTGTCTGCCTGCATCGCCTGACCGGTGCGGTGGAATGGCGAACGCCGCTGACGATCATTCCTGTGAAGACATCTCCGACAAAAACGCGACCGACCTCGTCGGCCGTTCCGGCCTGCGACGGCGAGCGTGTGTTCGTCCCGGTCATGGCCGACGGGGAGTTGTGGATGTTCGCGATCCAGATGAATGGCCGCGTCGCCTGGAAACAGGCGGTGGGGCCGGCGCGGGGTCACGGGGTGCCGCGGTCGTCGCCGACGCTGTCCGGCTCGCTGGTGATCGTGGCGCACGATCAATCGGGCCTGCCGATGCTGCCCGGCAAGCCGTGCAGTTATCTCGCCGGGCTGCATCGTCAGACGGGGGCCATCGTTTATCGAATCGCGCGGCCGAACGGCGACAGCGACGGCACGCCGATTGTCGCGGAGATCGCGGGACGTCCGCAGGCCGTATTGACTGGCCGACAAGGCGTCCGGAGTTACGATCCCGCATCGGGACGCGAAATCTGGCACTGCAAGTGGAAAACGGCGCGGACGGACGGGTCCGTGGCGTTCGACGCCGAGCACGTGTATGCGGCGTCCGGCGAGGCCGACGGCGAACTCCTCTGCGTCGGCGCGGATGGCGAGGGGGATGTGACGGAATCGCACGTCGTCTGGCGGGAACGGCGGCCGGGACAGATCGCGTTGTCGCCGCTTATCACGCAGGCCGGGCTGATCGTGCTGACTCGAGACGGACTGCTCACGGCGTTCCATCAGACCACGGGGAAACCGCTGTGGCAGAAACGCTCGCTGGGAACCTGTTCGCTCGCCCCCTTACGAATCGGCACGGAAGGGGTGTGCGTCATCAGCGACGAAGGGCACATCACCATGCTGAATGCCGACCGCCGTGGTGACGTGCTGTGGGAGGCCAACCTGGGTCGCGCGGTGCTCGCCGCGCCGGCGGTCTCGCAAGGCCGGCTGATCCTCCGCACGCCCGACGAACTGCTCACCATCGGCGGCCCCGACCACGACACGCTGGTCCAGCAACCGGGGGCATCGAGCAAGCCGCTGTAGTGCGACCAGGGGATCAAGAGAAAGACCGCGAAACCGCAAGCGTGGGTGCGCACGTCGCTGGCGGTTTCGCGGTCTTCTCTTTGGGCCTCCTTCGAGAGGCGGGACTCCATAAAACCCGACCGACAGAAGAGAAGTGGCATCCTTGCCCACAGACCGTCCCTGGACTTCGTTGTGAGAGTGGGGAATCGGAAGGAGGAACTGAGTGATCTGTGCTTCTCTCCGGTCAGCCGGTCCGCGAGGCCGTGAGGGGTGAGTCACGTCGGCCTCGCAGGGTGGGTTCGCGCAAACGCTGGTTTGTCTTCTTCGTCTTCACTAGCCCGAAGCGTCAGCGAGGACGAGCGCTCGTTCGATTTGCGAGCCGAGCGGGCGCTCGTCCTCGCTGACGCTTCGGGTTGGTATTTGCTTTGCCCATCAGCCGCTAAGCTCCTTAAAGAGCGGCCCGAACTCCGGCATGTCCTGTCGCAACGTCTCCAGCCACGCCCGCGGATTCCAGATCTCGACGCAGATCACCGCGCCGACCAGCACCACGTCCTGATTCACAGGCACGTCGAGAAATTCGCGAAACGCATCGGGGATCAGCAGTCGCGACCGGTTCGCCAACTGCACCGTCTGATAGCGCGTTGACAACAGCCGTCCCAGGCGTTGCACCTCGGTCCAGCGCTGGTCCATCCGGCCGGCTGAAATTTTCTGCTGGATGAGCGACACCCCCTGATCGATCCGGGGCTGCCACTCCGCGGCCTTCCAGAGACTCAGACAACCCTGCCGCTCCTTGGCGATGATCGTCTGACCGGCGTCGTCGGTGACCGCCTGGGCCATCTCGACGGGGAGCGTCACGCGGAACCGATCGTCGATCGTCCGCCGCTCTTCGCCGGTGATGAAGCCTGGGTTGGCCACGAATTGTGCCCTGATGGCGACTGTTGCCGCCATCACAGTAATGGGCGATAAACCCACTGTAAACGTGATTTCAAGGATCGTTTGGGCGTGAAACCCACAACATAAGACAACGTACCGATCGCGCCGGCGGTCGGCAATCCTGCCCGTCACGATTTTGCAGACTTTGTGGAAAATTCCTTCCACGCCTTGAGGAGCCGGGGCGTGTCGCCCCGGTCTTCTCTCGAAGAAATTAAGACCGGGGCGACACGCCCCGGCTCTGACAGAGTGATGCGCACCCGCGAATCGCCTCTTGCCCGTTTTCCGGTTCGCGACTAGAGTTCCGACCCCGCCCGCGACCGGCAATTCCTGCCGGTCGCCCACGGAGGTTGCGATCACAACGCCGACACCGGTGCATCCGGCAAGCCTGGGCCCATGAGGCAAGATCTGTATCAGCGACTGCGCTGCCCCCGTTGTCTCGCACGGCTGGGGCTGACCATCGAAGCGGGCCCGCCCGATCACGTCGTGGCGGGCTGGCTCGACTGCTGGAGCTGCGTCGAAAAATACCCCATCGTCAACGGCATCCCGCGGTTCGTCCCGGTCATGAACTACGCCGACAGCTTCGGCCTGTTGTGGGACTCCTTCCAGCAGGCGGTGCTCGACAGCGCGCTCGGCGTCACGCAGTCCCGCGACCGCTTCTTCCGCGAGACGACCTGGAAGCCGGAGGATCTGCGCGACAAGTGGCTGCTCGAAATCGGCTGCGGAGCCGGGCGGTTCACCGAGATCGCGTTTCAATGCGGCGCGAACGTCGTCGCGGTCGATTACTCGTCCGCCATCGACGCCTGCCGCCGGAATCTGGGGGACGACCCCAGGCTGCATTACGTGCAGGGTGACATTTACAGCCTGCCGTTGCGGCCGGGGATGTTCGACTACGTCTGCTGTTTCGGCGTGCTGCACCGGCTGCCCGACGCGAGGGCCGGTTTCCGGGAGTTGCCGAAGCAGTTGAAACCGGGCGGACAGTTGGCCGTGGACATCGCCCCGCGGCGGTTTTTCCGCCGGTTCGGACCGACGGCGTGGTTCCGGCTGCTGACCACTCGGCTGCCGTATGCGCAGTCGATGCGGTTCTCTCGCGCGCTGACATCCTGCCTGTTGCCGTTGCAGCGGGTGCTGGGGCGGATGCCGTTCATCGGCCGATGGTTGCAGCACCAGTTGCCGATCGCGCCGGTGGAGACGCTGTCCGCCTGCCGGGCCGATCTGGTTCACGAACGGGCCTGTCTGGCGATGTGCGACCGGCTGATGACGCAGCACCATCAACCGGGCGACGTGGAATCGGTCGCCCAGTGGCTGAAGGACGCCGGCCTCGAACAGATCGAAGCCTGCTGCGACACGCTGATCGTCGGCCGCGGCCGCAAACCGCGCGGGCAGACGACGCAGGAACCGCGCGCGGCGTAAGCGGACCAAGAAGAAGACCGCTAAGCCGCAAGCGATCATCGGCGATCGCTTGCGGCTTAGCGGTCTTCTTCTTCCTTCATCCTCCCGCGGCGAGCGCTAGCGCGCCGTGGACCACCACGCTCTCCCCCAGCGCCGCCGGTTCGATGCGGTACGACGTCGCCAGCGGCGGGAACACGTACCGGGCGACCGCGTCGCGCAGCGGCTCGAAGAACACGTCCGGCCCGGCGAGCGACACGCCGCCGCCGACCACGACGACCTCCGGCGCGACCAGCGTGATGAGCTGCGCGATCGCCCAGCCGAGGACGTCGGTCGCCTCCCGATACGACTGTCGGGCCAGCCGGTTGCCGTTGACCGCGGCCTCGGCGATGTCGCGCGTGGTCAGCCGCGCGAGTTGTCCATCCACGGCGTTCAACAGTGCGACCGCATCGGAATCGTCGATGCCGCCGTCGCGGATCTCCTGCAATCGGTGCTGCACGCGCTCGGAAATCGCCGGGCCGGCGGCCTGCGATTCCACGGTTTGATGCCGCGTCGCCGCCGCCAGACCGGGCCGCAAATGGCCGATCTCCGCCGCGGCCGGACGGTCGGCGCCGTGGATCTTGCGGTCGATGACCAAGCCCCCGCCGACGCCGGTCCCCACGGTCACGTAGAACACGCTGCGGGCGTCGCGACCCGCCCCGTAGCTCGCCTCGGCGAGAGCCGCGACGTCGCAATCGTTCCCCAACCGCGTCGGCACGCCGAGTTCTTTCTCAGTCCATTCGACGATCGGAAAGTTGTCCCAGCCGGAGACCTGGTGACTGGTTTGGACAATCCCGCGCGCGCCGAACACCGGTCCGCCGAAGCCGTAGCCGACGCGCTCGATGCGGTGCTTCTGAACGAGCGACCGGCCGACCTCGCGGATTTGCCGCTGAATGCCGGCGGCACCGCTCGGGATGTCGACGTCGCAGCGGACGAAGTCGGTGAAGGTCTGGCCGTCGGCCGGTCCGACGCCGAACTGCAGCTTCGTGCCACCGATTTCAATGCCGAGATACGGGCCGGACGCAGTCGTCATGTCGAGGAAGATTTCCGATGAGATGAAACGTGTTGTGCCATGATCACGAATGTCATGAAGGCCAAAGGCATTGATCCACAGATTTCGCCGATTCCGCAGATTGAAGTCAGACAGGGACAGGATTCAATGAGATTTGGCAGGCTTACATGCCTTGAATCTGCGTCATCGGCGAAATCTGTGGATGACATCTTCGCTTGCCGGTCAGACTCGTGATCGGCGTTGCGTGACATCCTATTACTGACGCGGTCCCTGACCGTTGCGATTGCGGCGGCCCTGGCCGTCGGCCTTGTCGGCCTTCTCCGGGTTCGCCTGTCGTTCCACGGCCCGGTCGATCTGGCCGGCGACGGTTCGTCCGATCCAACTGATGAAGCCGCTCTGCAGTTCGATGCGCGTGCGGGCGCCGTTGTCGGTCGGCCGGCTGGTCACGCGCAGCTCGTCGTTCTCCGGGCTGAACGCCGCGCTCGAATCGGCGAGGTCGCGCTCCTTCTCGGGATTTTCGCCGGAGGCCAGCCGCGCGTTGACCCATTGGTGTCCGTGCGTGACGAGCAGGAACGGGGCCGGGGCCTGCGTCGGGGCATTGCCCGTCGGCGGGGAACTGACGCGGTCGACGTACTCGGCGAGCTGATCGCGAGCCGAGTCGTTGCCGTACGCGAGCCACAGCGCCTGCGGCGACGCATAGATGTAGAGATTGGCCGTCTCGCCGAACATCGTCTTCCCCATCCGATCCGGCGGACCGGGCAACGGGAAGACGTGCAGCGGATGCCCGCCGATCGATTCGGCATCCAGCTTGGCGTCGTCCAGGACTTTGCCGATCCCCCCGGGCGTGCCGCCGGGCGGCTTGAAGTTCTTCACGAACTGCAGCGCCTGCGTCACGGCGGCCGGGAAGCCGCTCCCTCCCAGCACGCGGAACCCGCCGATGATGCGGTAGTCCATCGGCTCACTGCCAGAGAGCTGGGCGAACATGTCGAAATGGCCGTCCTCCGCGGTCGCCAGCAGTGTGCGGAACAACGGCTGAAACGCGGTGAGCGCCCCGCCGGCACCGCCCGATTTGCGGTTCTCTTCGTCGATCATCTCCGGGGCGAGCGTGAACAGTTCGGTGAAGACTTTGCGCTGCTTCTTGTCGAGCTGCCACGACATGTTCATCGTCAGCGCGGCGGCTTCATCGACCACCGGCGTGAAATAACTGCGACGGCCGGCCTGATCCTGGAAGAACTTCGCCAGCCCGCTGTCGCGCGTGCCGCTGATCTCCAGTTCGACGGAGCCGGACTGCTTCTCGGCGTCCACGAACGCCCCGACGGTCAGTTCCTCCCCCTGGTTCACGATCTTGTCGAGGAAGTCGATCATGCTTTCGCCGTTCGCGCGGCGGATGCGGTACGCGGCGTCGGGCTCGTCGTCCCTTTGCTGCAACCCGGCCATCGCCGAGTTCTTGAAGAACTCGATGAAGAGGGTCTTGGTCGCCGGCGGCAGGTTCTTGAGCAGCAACGAATACGACGCGTCGTACCTGGCCGACAACCGGCTGATCAACCGGTCCACCGAGGGGAACGTGCGGTCGAGCTCGATCGCGTCGCTGTTTTCGGTGATGAACAGGTAGTCGCCGATCTGCCGCGCGGCGAGTTCGTCCGGCCCCCAGGTGATGCCGAGGATTTCGTACCGCCCGGCCTTGCCGCCGACCTCGCGAACCTGCCCGTCCGGTCCGGCGAGCGTCCGCAACAACTCGTTCACATCCGACGTCGGCAGAAAGCTGATCGTCGCGATCCCCGGCACCAGGCCCGGCTTGATGTAGAACATCATCCCCGCCGGTTTCGTGCGGTCCCACCCCTTCAGATCCTGCAGCGTGTTCTGCATCCAGGCGGCGACGAAGTCGGACAGCTCCGGCCGCTCGGCAGCGAGGAACATCGCATCCGCCTTCTGCTGCAGCCGCTCGATACCGGCCACCTGGATCAACTGGATAGGGTATTCGACCCCCTTGGGCTCATCGTCCTGCGCCCAGGCAGCCGGCCCGCACGCGGACAGACCGGCAACCAGCAGAGTCAACCGCAGACAACAGACACGCAGGTTAGACAACATATTGCGTCTCATTTTCCGGTGAACTCGGGCGGCGGTCACAGCCTCTATACCCTCGCAGCGCCGTCCGGGTTTCGCAAGGGGGCGGTGGGTTCCGTTGGAGTCCAGCCTTTAGGCTGTCTTCGCTGGGAAGCGCTCGAAGACAGCCTAAAGGCTGGACTCCAACGGGGTGAGCCTCGAAGACTCGACTGCACCCTACCAAAGCGAAGAGCAAACCGGCGGCGCGCGGTCCGTTTCCGTCGCGACGCAGACTGCGTACGATCACACGTCAGGAGCCGGGGCGTGTCGCCCCGGTCTTCTCTTCGTGAAACCAAGACCGGGGCGACACGCCCCGGCTCCTTAAAGACAGCACCATGACCCGCGTCGCCATTCTCGGCGGGACCGGTTACACGGCCCTCGAACTTTGCCGGATTCTGCTCAATCACCCCGAAGCCCGGATCACCGCGCTGACCAGCCGCACGGAGACCGGGCACGTCGGCGATGTGCATCCGTCGCTCGCCGGCCGGCTCGATCTGCGGCTGGAGAATCTGTCGCCGACGCAGCTCGCCGAGCGGGCCGACGTGGTGTTCGGCTGCCTGCCGCACGTCGCCAGCATGGAGACCGTGCCCAGCCTGCTCGATGCGGGCCTCAAGGTGATCGACCTGTCGGCCGACTATCGCCTGACCGACGCCGCGGTCTACGAGAAGTGGTACGGCCACGCGCACACCGACGCCGGGCGGCTCAAGTCCACCGTCTACGGCCTGCCGGAACTGTTCGCGGACAAGATTCCGGGCCAGTCGCTGATCGCCAATCCCGGCTGCTACACCAGCACGTCGATCCTGGCCCTCGCCCCGCTGGTCTGCGGCGGGTATGTCGAGCCGACCGGGATCATCATCGACGCCAAAAGCGGCGTCTCTGGCGCGGGCCGCTCGGCTAAGCAGAACCTGCTGTACGCCGAATGCAACGAGAACTTCGCCGCGTACTCGGTCGGCACGCACCGGCATCAACCGGAGATCGAACAGGTGCTGACTACGGCGTCCGGCAAGACCGTCGACGTCATCTTCATCCCGCACCTGACGCCGATGGACCGCGGCATCGAGGCGACCATCTACGCCGTCCCCGCCAAGTCCGCGACACAAACTGAACTGCTCGCCGCCTGCCGCGACTTCTACCGGGGCAAACCGTTCGTCCGCGTGGTGGACCGGCTCCCCGGCACGAAGGACACGGCGTACACGAACTTCTTCGACATGACCGTCCGCGTGGTCAAAGACCGCGTGGTGATCCTGGCGTGCCTCGACAACCTGATCAAAGGGGCGTCGGGCGTGGCGGTGCAGAACTTCAACCTGATGTGCGGGTATCCGGAGACGATGGGGCTGCTGCGTTCCTGATCGCAGCCCGGAGCGCAAGCGACGGCGCTGCTTCCCGCGAAAACAAAGCATTGGACGCCGTCGCTCGCGCTCCGGGCTGCGAACAAGGCGGGCATGGCCGTTCCGTTGGAGTCCAGCCTTTAGGCTGCTCTTCCGAAGTGCGAGCGTCGAACGAAGACAGCCTAAAGGCTGGACTCCAACTGCCGCATCACCGCGCCGCGGTCTTCGCCTGCCGCATCACCGCGCCGCGGTCTTCGCCTGCCGCAGCAACTGCACGTAGTCCACGGCGATGTTCAGGACTTCCTTGTTGTACTCGTTGTCCGGAAAGATCGGGCCGTCGATGCCCTTGGTCTCTTTGTCTTCCTCGGCCTTGGCGACGTCTTCGGCCGCCTTGTCGGCTTCGCGCTCCTTGCGGAGCTGCTCTTCGTTCAGCGACACCGACTTGCGGTTCTTCCGCTCGACGTAGCGGTCGATGTCCTTCTGGATCTCGGTGAACTTCGTGTCGGCGGCGACGCGGCGGGTGCTGGTGTCCTTCAGGCTGGCGACGATGCCGGGCGTGACGACGTCGTAAATGACATGCCGGGCCGGTTCGACGCGGTCGAAGGCCAAGGCGTTCTCGAGCGACGATTCGCCGAGGTCCATGTGGTCGAGCAGCGATGGCAGGACGACGTCGGACTCGACGCCGCGGTTCTGCGTGCTGTCGCCGTTGACGCGGTAGAACTGGTTGATGGTGAGCTTCAATGCCCCGCGGTTGGTGCTGTTGCCGAGGACGCGGAACATCTGGTTCTGGACGGGCATCACGTTCTGGACGGTCCCCTTGCCGTGGGTGGTGGCGTCGCCGACGACGATGCCGCGGTGGTAGTCCTTGATGGCGGCCGCGAAGATTTCCGAGGCGGACGCGGAGAGGCGGTTGCAGAGGACGACGACCGGGCCGTCGTACAGCAGGCCGGCTTCGGTGTCGTCGTGGCCCTTGATCTTGCCGTTTTGCTCCTTGACCTGGACCACCGGCCCCTGGTCGATGAACAGGCCGGAGAGTTCGATCGCTTCGGCAAGCGCGCCGCCGCCGTTCATCCGCAGGTCGACGACGACGCATTCGACGCCGCCGGCGGCCTTGAACGACTGCAGCACCTTGGCGACGTCGCGGGCGGCGCTCTTAAAGTCGTCGAGACCCTGCTGGGCGCCGCCGAAATCGCGGTAGAACGAGGGGATGTTGATCACGCCCACCTTCCCCTTGAGGCCGGGGATCTTGGTGCCGACGTCGATGATCTCGCCCTTCACTTCGGACGATGTCAGTTCGATCTTCTGGCGAACGAGCGCCAGCTCCGTGGTCTCGCCGGCCACATTGACGACGCGGAGGTTGACGGTGGTGCCCTCCTTACCGCGGATCTGGCGGACGACCTTGGTGAGCTTCATTTCGACGATGTCGACCCAGTCGCCGTCGGACTGCTTGACCGCCGTGATCTTGTCGCCGACCTTCAGCCGGCCGTCCTTCTCGGCGGCCCCGCCGGCCACGATCTGCGCGACGGTGGTGTAGCCGTCTTCGGAACGAAGCGCAGCCCCGATCCCTTCGAGGCTCAGCCGCATCTGGATGTTGAAGTCGTCGAGCGTATTCGGGGACATGTAGCTGGAGTGCGGGTCGAAGCAGTGGGCGAGTGAAGAGAGGTACATCTCCAGGATTTCGCCGTCCTCGGTGTCGTGGGCGTTCCGCTTGATGGTGTCGTACCGCTTGTGCAGCCGCTTGGTCGGTTCTTCCACGGGTTTTTCGACGGGCTTTTCGACCACCGGCTTGTCGGACTTGTCGAGCTTCTCCAGCTTGAGCGACAACAGATCGTACTTGATCCGCTTCCGCCAGCGGTCGTCGAGTTCGGTGGAGCTGGCGGCCCAGGCGAGCTTGTCGCCGTCGACGGTCAGCGATTCATCGACGGTGAAATCGTGCGGCGTATCGATCAGTTTGTGGGCCATCGCCATGCGCTCGTCGAGCCGGCGGAGGTAGACGTCGAACACCTGGCGGGCGAAATCGACGTTGCCGATGGCGATCATATCGTCGAGCTGGTCGCGATACTTGGAGAAGACGTCGATGTCGCTTTGCAGGAAATACAGCTTCTGCGGATCGAGGTCTTTGAGCAGCCGCTTGAGCAGGAGCTGCGAGATGCGGTCGTCGATGTGCTTCTGGCTGATGTGGTACTTGGAGATCATGTCGGCGACGAGCTTCGCCGTGGTCTGATCGGAGGAATTCGCCGTCCCCGACAGTTGCTGGGCACCGATGGTCGAGGCCACCAGGAGCACGATGACGACCGAGAGGGTGCAGGCGGCACGCGACGGGGGACTGATGCGCATGAAGATCATCCGTGCTAGGTGGGCCAGAACGGGGAACGACCGCCGACAAGCCATCGTCGGGGCTGTCTTGGGATCGTAGCCGAATCCCGGACACGAGACAAGATGCGGTTCGCCGCGAAAGTCTGCGGCCCAATGGGACATACGCCGGATCGGGCGGCGGCGTTGGACGGATGCGAATGAAGCGGAGCAATCGGTTAGCCACGACACGCAGGGGCGCGACGGGTGCCACTGGCGGCGGGCTTCGGCCGCCAGTGCGGAGTGTGGGGTTGGAACAAAGACACTGGCGGCCCAAAGCTGCCGCCAGTGGCACCCAAATTCCTGTCAACTCAGATCGGTTGAAGCGCTAGCGCCGGGACGCCGGCCGGATCGCGGGGAGGCTGCGATCCGACGTGGAAACGTCGAACTGTTCGTTGCAGGCCCGGGCCACTTCGGCCCACAGCCGGGCAGCGGCGACGTAGTTCGGAGCAAGTCCCTTCAGATACAGAAACACGCCGTACCGGCGTTGGGTGTCGATCCACGGCGTCGCGCCGGTGGCCCCCTGGTCGGAAAACAGACAGGGATCGGTCTGCGAGCCGGAGACGGTGATCCACCACGACAGGCCGTATCGGAAGCCGAAGGGGTACAACCGGACCAGCATGCGGCGGTCGTCGATCTGATCGGCGCGCATCTCGCGGACGACGTCGCCGGCCAGCACGGGCTGCCCGTCCGCGACACCGTCATTGAGGTGCAGCCGCAGAATGGCGGCATAGTCCTGAAGATCGCTGGTCGCGCCGCTGCTCAGCGACAGGCCCGGCGGCGGACCGCAGTCGAACGTCCTCAGCCGCAGGGGGACGGCGACCCGGTCGCGGAAGAACTCGTCCCACGGCTGTCCGCTGACCACCTCCGCCACGCGGCCGGCGACCTGAAAACCCGCCCCGCTGTAGCTGAACAGTTTGCCCGGCGGCGCGAGCAGCCGCTGCTCGGCTAGCACGGCGACGTCTTCTGCGAGCGTTCTCTCCCGGTTGGGCGGATGAAAAAATCGGAAACCCGCGGTGCAGGAGAGGCACTGGCGGATGGTGATCGCCTGCTTGTCGGCGGGCCAATCGTCGAGGTAATCGCCGACGCAGTCGTCGAGGCCGAGGCGGCCCTCGCTGACGAGCGTCAGAATCGCCGTCGTCGAGGGCATTTTCGTGGCCGACAGCAACGCGACGGTCTCGCGCTCGACGGCCGTGCCGTACACGCGCTCGTAGACGACCGCCTGGGGAGTGGTGATGATCAGGCCGACGCCGTTGGTCAGCGAGGAATCCAGGAACCGTTCGACGACGGCGTCGACCTCGCTGAAATCGTACGTCTGGGCCGTCGCCGTCGTCGCACACAGCAGCCACACCGCTGCCCAAGGGAATGCGCGCATGATGAGCCGGACTCCTTCATTGAGTAGCGCATCTCCCAAGGTAAACCGGCGCAACGTGGACGTTCAAGACCCTTGTTAGCCGCGACCCGGAGGCTCTGCGCAGGGGAGCGCGGGGTGGGGCGCGCGTTACGCATGGCGCGCTCCACCCCGCGCTCCCCTGCGCAGAGCCTCCGGGTCGCGGCTAACGGATGCGCGATCGCACTATCCACGAAAACAACCGCAGCCGCGGCGATGGCTCGCCGCGGCTGCGGTGTTTACTCAGTTATCTCAAAAGGTCGCAGCGCTTCCCTGACGACTGCGGCCTGTTTCGACCGGACTGTGTCGCGACGCCTTTCAGCGGGCGATCACACGAGCTGCTTCTTGCGGCCCACCAGCGTCCGGATGCGTTCGGCGAGCAAGGCGGCGTCGAACGGCTTGCGGAACGTTTCGTTGAACACGCTGCGGTCGAATCCGCTGGCGGTGTCGTCGTCGCTGAGCAAGGCCACCAGGACGGCGTCGGCGTAGTCCTGATTCTTGCGCAGGTTCTGGGCGATCATCATCGCCTCGGTCCGGCCCATTGCGAAGTCGATGACCACGCAATCCGGATGCAACGATTCGGCCTGAATGCCGGCTTCAAAGCCGCTGTTGGCCGTTTCGATCTTATAGTCTTCGGGGGGCATCAGGTCGAGCAGATTGCCGCGAACCGCGTGCTCGATGCCGACGAGCAGCAGTTTGCCCATCGCTTCATCTTCGAGCTCGCCCAACGGCATGCCGTGCTCTTTGAGGAAGCGAATCAGGTGTTCGCGGGGAATGCGGCGGTCTTGTGAACCGGGAATGCGGTATCCGCGCAAACGGCCCGAGTCGAACCATTTGCTGACGGTACGGGGGGCAACCTTACAGATCTTGGCGACCTGACCAGTCGTGAAGATCGTCCTCATGCGGGCTCTCCAATCACCTTTGTGTTGTCGCTCAGAAGGGCGTCGCGACCCTCCGGATCTTCACCCCTCGTACAAGTACGATGCGTGGCTGTCCTAGCCCGCAGGGTCTCAGGCAAGCCACCGTCGGTCACTCGGGGGCAGTCTCTCAGTGCGCGTGGACGAAGCGGCACCGGTGAGGGTGTCACTTCATGACCGTTCGTCCTGGGTCGTACGGGATTGGGGTCGGCGGGCGGGAGGCACTCCGATCCAAAGAGTGACATGCCCGTGGGGGGAGGGGACCGTGAGGCTCCTCGAACAGAGCGTCCCGGCTCTGAGGCGAGATCTTCCCGAATTGTCCTAACCCCCCGACGGCACATCGGAATCATTCAGCCGCCCAGGCACATTCGTGCTTGAGCGTGCGCCGATTGACTCCGCTGCAAACCGTCTGCGAAGAGTAATCGGCTGATTCGGGATTGCACTTGACACGGTTTCACACGGTTCGCGCCGCGCGCCGCGCATCGCTGAAGTTCCGTTCCGAAAAATCCGCGCTTCGGACGGAAAAGTCGTGCGGACTTACCGGACTTCACAACGTCAAGCCCTACGCCGCTCGTGGCAGTGATGCAGCCGGCAACGCCTGGCATCACGCAGTCGGGACACGCGGTTGCGCCGGTGGGTTCGAGCGTGTCGATGAGCCGGGGCAGGAAGTGCGGAGGCCTTCCACCCCTCGCCCGGCGCTTCGCTGGGAGAGGGGTCGGGGGTGAGGGTGCTTCTGGTCTTTCACCTTTCTTTAAGGAAATCGAAAACCGAAAGGCACCCTCACCCTAACCCTCTCCCAGCGAAGCGCCGGGCGAGGGGACAAAACAAGAACCGGTGCGACGTCCATCGGCCACAGGCTTCCACCCCCCTCTCGCACCGCGTCGAATCCCTCCCCAAAAAACCGCGGCAAACCGGGATTGTACGAATCGCCCTTCTGCGGCAGAATCTGCCGGTCGCTGGCACGGCGTCTGCGTCAGTCGTTCAACATCAATCACCTGTCCTGAAAACCGACTGAGACCGCTCGAAGCAGAGGCCGTCGCAATCCCGTTCCCAGACCCGTTTAACGCTGATGCAACGAACTCCCAGCCAGGATGGTGCGGATTTCGTCGCTGAAAATACAACCGGCCAGTGACGGCCGGCTTGTAAGAACTGCCAGTGCAATGCGAGGCAAGGAGGCCGAGTTGATGCACCCGATCTCGAATTGTGCGCGCTCTTCCGCAACCCGTCGGACTTGGCAACGCCGGGTGACGGAGTGCCTGTTCTGTCTCGGCTGCCTCGCCGCCGGGGCGACGCTGGTGGCGCTCGCCGCTCCGGCTGCCCGACCGCTGTCTGCCGGCGCGTCCGTCGGGCAGACCGTGCCGCAGGTGGGGTTGCTCGACTTCACCGCGACCTGGTGCGGACCTTGCCAGCAGATGAGCCCCATCGTCGAGGGCCTGCAACGGCAGGGCTACCCCGTCTATAAGGTGGACGTCGATCAGCGGCCGGATCTGGCGAAGCGGTTCCACATCACCGGCATGCCCACATTCGTGCTGGTCGTCAACGGCCAGGAAGTGATGCGACAAACCGGCGCGACGTCGGAACCGCAACTCCGACGGATGCTGTTGCAGATCCCCGAGTATCAGCAGATCGCCCAGCAGAATCAGCCGAAATCGCGCCCGGCGAAGTCCCCGCAGATCGCTGCGGCCGACCTGGAATTCGGGCCGTCAGCGACCGGCGTCGAACTAAGCGATCCGCAACCGGTCGTGCCCCAAGCGGTTGCCGCCGTGGATTCCCCCGGCAAGCCGATGTTTGCGCACCCGTTCCGAAGTCGGAACAACGCTTCCGAAGAACGGCCCGCCAGGAATCTGGATAACGCCACGGTTCGCGGACAGGAACCGGAAACCGACCCGATGCTGGCCAGCACCCGGCTCCGCGTGAAGGACAAGACCGGCGTCAACTACGGGTCCGGCACGATCATTCACAGCCGCGTCGGCCGCACGCTGATCCTCACCTGCGGCCACATCTTCCGCGGCATGGATCAGTCCGGCACGATCGAGGTCGACGTCTTCGGACGGAACCGCCAGCCGCAGACGTACGTCGGCAAGGTGCTGCACTACGATCTGGAAGCCGACGTACGGCTGCGGCTGGCGGTTC
>JAWXBB010000445.1:0-24270 GCA_034439795.1 Planctomycetaceae bacterium
ACCCGTTCCTTCCGTCCCTGCGGGTTTCCTCCCATTCTCCGGGCCGATACTGCTCATTTTCCAGCAGAGGGCTTGTGTTTTCTCAGAAGCGTGGCAGAATATTCTTCGATTCTTCACAAAATCCCGTCATCATCCGCCATCGCAGCGGGATGCAGAACCTGCATAGGCTCGAATGGCCTGTCCTTTGCCGGCAATCCAACCGTCACAGCCATTTCGGCTGATTTCGTCTCGGACCTTGTTCGTCTCTTCCTTCGGAGTCCTGTCATGCAGAAGTGGAAACGTGGATTCACCCTGATCGAGCTGCTGGTGGTGATTGCGATCATCGCCATTCTGATCGCGCTCCTGCTCCCCGCGGTGCAGCAGGCCCGCGAAGCCGCCCGGCGGACGCAGTGCCGCAACAACCTGAAGCAGGTGGGCCTGGCGCTGCACAACTACGAGTCGACGTTTAGCACCTTGCCTCCCGGTCACATGCGAGGCAATACCGCCACCCCCCATACCATGATCATGCCTTACATGGACCAATCGGCGGGCTATGCGCTCTTCGATTTCTCCTATGCAATGACACTCCCGCAGAACTATGCGGCCACGGTCCTGAATCTGCCCATGTTTCAGTGTCCTTCGGACCCGTCCTCGGGCTTCGTGACCTGGCCGGCGGCGCCCAGCACGGCCGGCAGGACCAACTATTTGCAGAACATGGGCTTGTCGTCGACCTACTTCGACACCACCGCCACCGCCACGTTCTTCGCAGGCCCTGGAGTGAAGTTCCGGGACATTACCGACGGCATGTCGAACACAGCCCTCTTCGCCGAGATCATGCGTGGCTGGGGAGCCGGCACAACCGTGGGCAGCGGAATCGGCCCGGGGAGCCCCGAAGACTATACCGCACCCGTCTACATCACGCCGGCAGCGCTCGGAGCGATCAACAATCCCTACAACCCCGCTCAGTGCAATATCTCGTTGACGACTCAGAATCGCTTTCGGGGACGCGGGAACCAATACTACCGGGGTTTGACGATCTATACCTTTTACAATCACACGCTCACGCCGAACTCCCGATTCCGGGATTGCGTGACCGCAGTGAACTTCGCCGAAGGACACATGGCCGCACGGAGCCACCACACTGGCGGCGCTCATGTGCTGCTCGGTGACGGTTCTGTACGCTTTGCCGGCGAAAACATCGACGGCGGTGTCTGGCAAGGTGTCGGCAGTCGTGGCAAGGGTGAAGTTCTCGGCGATTGGTAGGCTGCCGATTGTCAATACGGTCCGTCGACTCGTCGGAATCGACGGACCGTCCCTTCGGGAACGAGGCCACGCGTCACTCAAACGATGCCCACATTCAGAGGAGTATTCGTGCGCACGCTGCTATGTGCCCTGATCGCAATTCTTTCAGTCGCCGGGTGTGGACGTTCTGGACCCCCGATTGTCCCCATCGACACAGCACCCGTTTCCGGTACGGCGATGTTCGAGGGAAAGCCGCTCGAAGACTATCGGGTCTACTTCTTTTGTGGCACCGACGCGGCCAAAGAGCCGGCGACTGACCGGATCAAAGCGGATGGCAGTTTCTCACTGTCAGTCCGCAAGCCAGGCGATGGAGCCATCATCGGGTCCAACAAAGTCTGGTTCAGTTACGATCCAGTCTTGCCTGAGGAGACTCCCGGACTGGAGTCGGGCAAAGCTCCGCCGCCGCCCAAGGTCAAACTGCCCGACAAGTACCTGGACGGAGAGAAATCGGAACTCACCGTCGAGGTGCCCGCTGCCGGGTTGAAGGATTACAAGCTCGACCTGAAGTAATCGTCGCATCGGCGACGAGCAGATTTCTGAGAGCCGGGGCGTGTCGCCCCGGTTCTTTTTTTGGTGACAAGAGGAAGACCGGGGCGACACGCCCCGGCTCCTACGGCAACGCGGTCACCGCTCGCCGGCCATCGTCCAGCCGACGAGCTGCCGCCAGAACTCGGCGTACCAGTTGCCGACTTCAATCGCACCCGCGCCGGGGGCCTGGGCCGTCACTCGCGCGTCCCCCCAGTCGACGAAGCCGCCCACCCAGTGCGGGGCGACGTCCGGCAGGAACGCCGCGGTTCGGCCGAGACCGAATTGTCCGGTCACCAGCGCGGGCAGAGTTTCTGGCTGTGGATGCCATTCGAGGATTTCCACCTCTTCATTCCAGCGCGCGGAAAAGGGACGGACGACGAGCACCTCCGTCCCCTCCGGCCGGACCGTCACGCGATTCATCCCGCCGATGGTCGGAGGCCGCCGGAACCACGGCAACCCCCACGGTTCCTCTCTCCACTCGTAGGGACACAACAGCGCGGGCTGGTCGAAGTTCACGCGATCGTCGGAGCGGCTCATCTGAACGGGCAGGATCCGCGCGATCTCGGTGATGTCCCAATCGCCGCCCAACCCGTGGAACGATTCCCAGCCGCCGATCATCAACAAACCGGCTCCCGCGCGAACCTGTTCGACGATCGGCCGCTGCAATTCGTCCGCCACCTGCAGCGCCGGGTAATCGCTGAACACGAACAACGACCGCGGTTGCTCGACCTGCTCGCGCGACAACGGCACGTGACTGGGAACGTATTCGTAGCCCAGAGCGAAATGCGTGAGCAATCCGGCGAGATAGCCCGCCGCGCCGGTGAGGTCGGTGTCGCCGCAGTAGAGGATGGGCAATGTCATATCGGTCCTCGAAGCCCACGGGTCGCATCCCGTGGGCGGGGCGTTAGCGATGCTCCAACTCTGACCAAACCCACGCTCTCTCATCCTTGTGATCAAGAATGTAGCGATGCACATTCCGTTGATGCGAGCGCGTGCGGATACGGATGACTTTGGGACGCTTCGCCCACAGCTTGCGGTGTGGTGCTGATTGGTGGTGCACCAACATCGTGGTCCGCGATTCCTGAGCCCCGGTAGGGGCGACGGGCTGTAGCCACGGGTGGAGCGCAGTCTGCCGCCAGGCAGACGGAGCGGAACCCGTGGAAGGTGTTCCCCCGAGAGCGCTCGCCCCGGAGGGGCGAAGGAATCGTCCGCGGAACGAAAGTACGTCGAATTCCTCTGCCCCTCCGGGGCAGCAGCGCACGATAAGATCCGTTTCCACGGGTTGCGCTCCGCCCGAAGCGGGCTGCGCTCCACCCGTGGCTACAACCCACGGCCCCTCCGGGGCCAAGAAGAAACGCCCTCCACGCGCGACGTTTCGCCGCCCCAAGCGGAATGCGGGTGTCGTCCGCATAGTCCCCCTCGATGTGCTCGCGATGGTGCCGAGTGCGGAAGCCGCGGTCATCGCCGGGAAGCCAACTGCCGTAAGTGCTGGCGACTAGGTGGAACCATTGCAGGGACATGGCGGAGTCCTGGGGAGCGCTGCCCACGGGGTGCGACCCGTGGGCTTCGCGCGCTGAATCTCGCTCACACTTTTTTGCCCAGCATCCGATCCAGCGAATCCCCCGTCTGATACACCAGCGCCTCCGGCCAGTGCTGGTACGGGTGGAAATACTCGAACGTCAGATAGCCGCGGTAGCCCACGGCGTCGAAGGCCTCCAGCACCGCGGGCCAGTTGGTGGTGCCGTCGAGCAGCGGGCGGAACGCCTCCAGCGAGTGGTCGGTTCCCTTCTTGGTGTACTCCTTGAGATGCACGTTGCGGATGCGCTTCCCGAGAATCTTGATCCAGTGTTCGGGGAACTGGTACTCCATGATGTTGCCGGTGTCGAAGTGAACGTGGATACGTTCCGACTGGAACGAGTCGACGAAGGCGATCATCTCCATCGGCGTCATCAGGAAGCCGTTGAAAAAGATGTTCTCCATGTTGAGGTTCACGCCCAGCTTTTCCGCGCCGGGGAGCAGTTTGCCGATGGCGTCCTTGGCCCGCTGCTCGCAGACGTCGTTCGGCACCGGGTCGTGATCGGTTCGCCACGGGATGTGCACCGCGCCGGGGACGACCAGCAGATTCTCCGTCCCCAGGTCGTGCGCGGCCTGCGTCATCTTCGCGGCAAGTTCCAGCCCGCGGCTGCGCTTCTCGGGGTCGTTACTCGACAGCGGGTACGGCCAGAACAGGAACGAACACAGCCCGCTGATGGCGATGCCGATCTTCTCGGCCAGCTTGCGGATGGCGGTGAATTCCGCGGTCCCGGACTTCGGCGACAGCTCGCTGTCGAGGTCGTAGTTGAGCTCAATGCCGTCGAACCCCGCGGCTTTCGCCAGCCGCAGGCATTGGTCGAGCGACATCGTCTGCGGGAACGGGAACGCCCACAGGTTGATCGACTTCTTGAACGGATATTTCTTGCCGGACGGCGCGGCCGGTGTCTGCGCGAGCACCGCCGGCAAGCCCCACGGTCCGGCGAGACCGGTCGCGCTGCCGGCCACGAGCGCGGAACCCAACAGCGAACGACGAGACAGCGATGTGGTGTCCATGCATGAACTCCTCAGCGAACGATGAGAACTGCGGTATTCATTCGAGTCAGAAGAGATTGGAAAACCGCGAAGGCGCAAAGGACGCTAAGGAAATCATCAATCAATTCTCTGTTTTCCTTCGCGTCCTTTGCGCCTTCTCGGTTGATCTCCCGCTTTTAGCCTCTAAACATCTTCGCCAATGGCGCAGGCGGCTGCGCGTGTTCGGGGATGAGTTCGATGAGGCGGCGGACGAGGTCGTCGGCGGTGATGCCGTCCGCTTCAGCGTTGAAGTTGAGCACGAGGCGGTGTCGCAGGACCGGCGCGGCGACGGCACGGACGTCGTCGGGACTGACGAACGCCCGGCCGTGCAGAAGCGAGCGGGCTTTCGCGCCGAGAATCAGATACTGGCTGGCCCGCGGCCCGGCCCCCCAGCTCACGTATTTCTGCACGAAGTCCGGCGCGTTCGCGGCGTTCTTGCGGGTCAGCCGGGCGAACTGCAAGGCGTACCGGACGACGGCGTCGGCGACCGGCACGCGGCGGACCACCTGCTGCAGGTCGTGCCATTCGTCGCGCGAGAGCACGCGCTCCACCGTCGCCTGCGGACCGAGCGTGGTCTGCCGGACGATGTCGAACTCTTCGTCCTCGGACGGGTAATCGACCAGAATCTCGAACATGAACCGGTCGAGTTGCGCTTCGGGGAGCGGGTACGTCCCCTCCTGCTCGATGGGGTTCTGCGTGGCCAGCACGAAGAACGGATCGGGCAGCGGATGCCGCTTGCCGCCGATCGTGACCTGCCGCTCCTGCATGGCCTCCAGCAGCGCGGCCTGCGTTTTGGGCGGCGTGCGGTTGATTTCGTCGGCGAGGACGACGTTGGCGAAGATCGGCCCTTCGAGAAACCGGAACGTCCGTCCGCCGGTCGCCTTGTCCTCCTGAATGACCTCGGTCCCGGTGATGTCGGCGGGCATCAGGTCGGGGGTAAACTGCACGCGGTTGAACGACAGATCGAGCGTGTCCGCCAGCGTGCGGACCATCAGCGTTTTGGCGAGACCGGGCACGCCGACCAGTAGCGCGTGCCCGCCGGCCAGCATCGCAATCAGCAGTTCCTCGACGACGGCCCGCTGCCCGACAATCACCCGGCTCAGTTGCTCGACCAGGCGGCGATGGGCCGCCGTCAGCCGCTGCATGGCGGCGACATCGCCGGTCGGGTGTTCGGTCGTGGAGGTCGATTCCATGCAGGCAGGCTCGCAGCGCGGGAGGCGGGGGGGTAAACGTCCCCGCATCATCACCGCTGGATGCGCATGGTGTCAAACGGGAACCAGGGGTGAGACTAGCGCCAGGAGTTTGGCCGCATCCGCATCGCCCGTGGTCGAGCGAGACTGCGCCAAATCACGGATGAACTGGAGTTCCAGTTCCGACAACGGGCTTTGGTCGACGAGCAGGCAGAGAGCGGATGTCGACAGCGCGTGCAGCTCTAGCAACCGTGCCTTTGGATTGGGAATCCAGCGGCATTTCACTTCGGGAAGCGGCTCGATCGGTTCCAAAATGCCAAGGGATTCAGCCATGTTTCTCTCGCTATCGGACGACGATGGAGTATTCATCGAGCAAGGACTCTTCGGACATCAACTGAATGCCGTATGTTCCGGGATGAGGGAACACACAACCCAACAGTCGAAAGGTGACTCCTGCGACCTTCAACGGCTCATTACCAAATTGTACCTCCCGATAGGGCGTCTGGAAGACAATTTCCTCAGTATCATCCGAACGGATCTCAATATGCAGGCGACAGTTGCCGCGTCCACCAGCAAGCGCTGCCAAGATGCAAATCTGCGGGACCTTGGTCGCAGGAATCAGCGGGTTGTCACGCTTGACGTTGGTGATTAAGCCCAGGGCACTGATCCGAGATCCTTGCGACCCTTCCACAGCATATTCATTGCAAACCACCATGTATCGAACGATCGGCTTAACGTCCATCATAAACCTCGATTCTTTGTCATGAGTGAGCGTTCTAAGCGATCGCGTCAATCTGCCACCGCCAGCACCACCCTTGGCCGTTTCACCGTCGGCAGACGGTCCAGTTCCTGCTCGGCGGCGGCGAGTTGGCCCGAGGTCGTGCGGTGCGTCATGATGATCAGCGGGACCGTGGGCGTGGTTGCGTTCGCTTCCACCTCCGGGGCTTCCGGCTGGATGACCGAGGACAGGCTGATTTCGTGCCGGCCGAGAATGTCGGTCACGTCGGCCATCACGTGCGGGCGGTCCTCGACGTTCAGCCGCAGGTAGAACCGGCTGGCGGTTTCCGCCGCGGGCAGCACGCCGATGGCGTTGCCGTCGTCCCACAACTCCAGCCGCGAAAACGTGAGCTGCGCCCGGCCGATCGCCAGGTCGATGATGTCCGCCGTCACCGCCGACGCCGTCGGCAACTGCCCCGCGCCGCGGCCGGAGTACCACGTGCTGCCGACGACGTCGCCGTCCAGTAGGATCGCGTTGAACGGGCCGTGAATCTGCGCCAGCGGGCGGTCCTTGCGGACCAGCGTCGGCCGGACGCTCATCTGCAACCGGTCGCCAATCAGCTTCGCCGAAGCGAGCAGTTTGATTGTGTAGCCCAGATCGGTCGCGTACTTGATGTCGGTCTGTTCGAGTTTGTCGATGCCCGAGACGTGGAAGTTCGCCGTCGGCACTTTCGCCCCGAACGACAGTTGCGCGAGAATGCCGAGCTTCTGGGCGGCGTCGGTTCCGTTCACGTCGAGCGTGGGATCGGCCTCGGCGTAACCGAGATCCTGCGCCCCTTTGAGCGCGGTGGCATACGTCTGTTGCCGCAACAGCATCTCGGACAGAATGTAGTTGCTGGTGCCGTTGAGAATCGCCTGGATGCCGATGATCTGGTTCGCGGCCATCGATTGCCCGACGGTGGCGATGATCGGAATCCCGCCGGCGACCGCGGCCTCGAACGCGACGGTCCGGCCGCAACGGCGGGCGCACGCGAAGATCTCGTCGCCGTGCTCGTGCAACAGCGCCTTGTTCGCCGTGACGACGTCCTTGCCCGCTTCGAGCAACGCCAGAATGACCTCCCGCGCGGGGTGCAGCCCCCCCATCAGTTCGCAGGCGATCTGAATTTCGGGATCGTTGATGACTGCTTCCAGATCGTTCGTCAGCACGCCGGGAGGCAACTTGATGTCCCGCGGTTTGTCGAGATTGCGGACCACAGCCCGCCGGATCACGATCGGTCGTCCAGCCCGCCGGGTGATCCGATCGGGATGTTCGGTGAGAATTTTCGCGACGCCGGTCCCGACGTTCCCCAGGCCGACAATCGCTAAGTTCAACGGATGTAACGACATCATGTCCCTTTGTCACGCCGGCCCGCGGCCCCGTTGAGGACCGGGATCGGCGTTAAGTCTGTCTGTGGAGGACGGTTGTTCCATTGCGTGAGAAGACGAATCGCCGCATCCTAAGCTGTTGAAATTCCGGTTGGCAATCGTGCCCACGGAACTCCCAGCGCGTTGGGAGAGGACGTCATGGTCTACGATGGGATCGAGGATTGCCCGTTGCGCGTCGGCGTCGTCAGTTATCTGAACTCCAAGCCGCTGTTCGAAGATCTGGCCGAACTGCTGCCGGACGCCGACATCCGCCTGGATTATCCCAGCCGGCTGGCGGACCAGTTGGCGGCGGGGGAGCTGGATGTCGCGCTGATTCCGTCGGTGGAGTATTTCCGCGGGCAGCATCGCAACTACGAAATCGTGTCCGATGCGTGCGTCGCCGCGCGGGGGCCGGTGCTGAGTGTGAAGCTGTACAGTCGGGTGCCGCCGGGCAAGATTCGGACGCTGGCGCTCGATGAAGGGTCACGCACGAGCGCTACGCTAGCCCGCGTGCTGCTCGTCGAGCGTTACGGCGTGGAACCCCAACTCGAACCGTTGCCGATGCAATGCACGACGCAGGACACGCTCGCCGACGCCGTGCTCCTGATCGGCGACCGGGCGATGTTCCCGCCGGAAGAGCAGTTTCCGGTGACGTGGGACCTGGGCCAGGAGTGGTTCGAGTGGACCGGGTTGCCGTTCGTGTTCGCAATGTGGGTCGCGCGGCCGGGACTCGATCTCGAACCGGTCGAAGCCGCTCTCAGTGAAGCCCGCAACCGGGGCGAATCGCGGCTCATTGATATCGCTCATCGGGAAGCGCCGACGTTGACCCTGCCAGTCTTGACGGCAGTCCAGTATCTGACGCTCAATCTGCATTACCGTCTGGCCGCCGCGGAACGGACGGGCCTGCGGTTGTTTCATCAGTTGGCCGCCCGCAACGGGTTGGCCCCGGAAGGAGTGGACCTTGTCTTCAGCGATGTCGCGCGGGCTGGATAAAGCCCTCGCCGGAGAACGTCTGACCGCGGCGGACGCCGTCGCACTGCTCGAATCGCACGACCTGACCGCCATCGGCCAGGCCGCCGACGTGGTCACGCGCCGGCTGCATCCCGAGCCGTATCGCACGTACAACATCGACCGCAACATCAACTACAGCAACGTCTGCACGGCGGTGTGCGATTTCTGCGCGTTCTACCGCCCGCTGAAGCACAGCGAGGCGTACGTTTTGCCGACGGATGTCATCCTGCAGAAGATTCAGGAGACGGTGGATCTCGGCGGCGATCAGATTCTGATGCAGGGGGGCCTGCATCCCACGCTGCCGTGCGAGTGGTACGAAGAGCTGCTTCGGACGATCAAGTCGCATTTCCCGCAGGTGAACATTCACGGCTTCAGCCCGCCGGAGATTCATCACTTCACGAAGATCGCCAAGCAGCCGCTGCGGACGGTCCTGCAACGATTGAAGGCCGCCGGGCTCGGCAGCCTTCCCGGCGGCGGCGGCGAAATCCTCGTGGACCGCGTCCGCGACACCATCACCCGCGGCAAAGTGATGACCGACGACTGGCTGAACGTGCATCGTGTCTGGCACGAACTCGGCGGCCGGTCGTCCGCAACGATGATGTTCGGCCACGTCGAAACGCTCGCCGAGCGCGTCGAGCATCTCGACCGCATCCGCCAGTTGCAGGACGAGACCGGCGGCTTCACCGCGTTCATCTGCTGGACATGCCAGCCGCCGCAGACGACGCCCTGGTTCGGGAACCGCAAGGACGGCGTCGACATGACGACGATCCCCGAAGCGGGCGCGTTCGAGTATCTGAAGACGCAGGCCGTCGCGCGGTTGTACCTCGACAACGTCCCCAACATTCAATCGTCGTGGGTCACACAGGGGGACAAGATCGGCGGCCTTGCACTGCTGTTCGGCGCGAACGACATGGGGAGCCTGATGATCGAGGAGAACGTCGTCGCCCAGGCCGGCACGGTGCATCACCTCACGCTGGACACCATCCGCCGCCTGATCCGCGACGCGGGGTACATTCCCCGGCAACGGAACGTGTTCTACGAATACCTCGACGAACCCGAACCGGCTGTGACAGCGTCGCCCATTGCGGCCCGGCGTCCCCCGTCTCCGCTGCCGGTGTTGAATTGAATCCGGTTCGGAATCACGTCTGCTGATCCGATGCTGTCGAACCCGTCACGCCACTCGGTTGCCGCGTGCCGAGTCCTGCGGTACTTTCGGGGCTGTCTGTGACCTGCCGTTTTCAGGAGTTCCCGCCCGATGACCGCCCCGCTGCATGTCGCCATCACCGGCGCCGCCGGACAAATCGGTTATGCCATGACCTTTCGCATCGCCTCGGGCGAGGTGTTCGGCCAGCATCAGCCGATTGTGCTGCACCTGATTGAAGTCCCACCGGTCATGGCCAACCTCGACGGCGTCCACATGGAGCTCGACGACTGCGCCTTCCCCACGCTCGCCGGCGTGCAGAAGCACGACAGCGACCATCTGGAAGCCGCCATGGCCGGCTGCAACTGGGTGCTGCTGGTCGGCAGCGTCCCCCGCAAGCAGGGGATGGAGCGGGCCGATCTGATCCGCATCAACGGGCCGATTTTCACCAACACCGGGAAGGCGATTCAGGCGTCCGCCGCGAAAAACGTGCGGGTGGTCGTCGTCGGCAACCCGTGCAACACCAACTGCCTGATCGCGATGTCGCACGCTCCGGAGATTCCTCGCAACCGCTGGTTCGCCATGACGCGGCTCGATCAGAACCGGGCCGTCGCCCAACTGGCGCTGAAGGCGGGCCGGCCGGTCTCATCGGTGTCGAACCTCGCGATCTGGGGCAACCACTCGGCGACGCAGTATCCCGACTTCGTCAACGCGAAGATCGACGGCCGCCCGGCGACCGACGCCATCACCGATCACGCCTGGCTGAAGGGGGACTTCATCAGCACCGTGCAGCAGCGCGGCGCGGCGGTCATCAAGGCCCGCGGGGCCTCGAGTGCGGCGTCCGCGGCGAATGCCTGTCTGGATACCGTCAAGAGCCTCATTACGCCGACGCCGTCGGGAAGTTGCGCCAGCGCCGCGGTGTTCACCGACGGCAGCTACGGCATCGAATCGGGTCTGATGTGCGGTTTGCCGATTGCCAGCGACGGCGAAAGCTGGCGCGTGTTGTCCGGCTTCCAGATCGACGACTTCAGCCGCAGCCAGATCGATAAAACGGTCGCGGAACTGAAGCAGGAACGGGACACGGTGAAGGATTTGTTGCCGTAATATTGCACGCCATCACAGCCCGGAGCGCAAGCGACGGCGTCCAGGAGATTCCGTCGCTTGCGCTCCGGGCTGTGACATCATTCAACACTCCCCCGGAGCCTCCCGTGTCTACCGACCGCCCCCTCGATCCGCCCCTTCAAGTCGGCACGCATGCGCTGCGGTCGCGGCTGATCGTCGGGACGGGGAAGTACGCGACGTTCGAGCAGATGCAGCAGTGCCTCGCGGCGAGCGACGCGGACGTCATCACCGTCGCCGTGCGGCGCGAGCGGCTGATCGACGCGCAGGGCCGGAACATTCTCGACTTCATCGACCTGTCGAAATACACGATCCTGCCCAACACCGCCGGATGCTTCACCGCGGACGACGCCGTCCGCGTGGCCAGGCTGGGACGTGAGATCTTGCTCGGCCTCGAAAACCCCGGGGCCGATTGGGTGAAGCTGGAAGTCCTCGGCGACAAGAAGACGCTGCTGCCGGACCCGGTTGCCACCTTGGAGGCAACCCGCGAGCTGGTCCGCGACGGCTTTCAGGTGCTGTGCTACACCACCGACGACCCGATCACGGCGAAACGGCTGAAAGAGGCCGGGGCGGCGTCGGTCATGCCCGCGGGCAGCCCGATCGGCAGCGGCCAGGGAGTGTTGAACCCGAACAACATCCGCATCTGTCTGGAGTATCTCAAAGAGAACGATGCGGACTATCCGGTGATCATCGACGCCGGCGTGGGAACCGCGAGCGATGTCGCGTTCGCGATGGAGCTCGGCTGTGACGGCGTGCTGCTCAACACGGGCATCGCCAGCGCCCGCGACGCCCTGATGATGGCCCACGCCATGAAGCACGCCTGCTGGGCCGGCCGCGAAGCGTTCAAAGCGGGCCGCATCCCGCGGAAACTCTACGCCACGGCCAGCAGCCCCGAAACGGGCGTCATCGCCCCCAGCCGGTGAGCGTCAGAGGTTTTGTAGGGTGCAGTCGAGGCTTTGCGAGGCTCACCCCGTTGGAGTCCAGCCTTTAGGCTGTGCCTTTCTCTTCGCTCAGAAAAACGAAGAGCAGCCTAAAGGCTGGACTCCAACGAAGAGGGTGAGCCTCGCAAAGCATCGACTGCACCCTACAAGTCACTTCTCCGGCGGCTGCCACGTGTAATGCGGCGTGCCGGTGGTCTTCGTTCTCCGCATGAAGACCTTGTCGCTGCACGTGACGTACAGCGTGTCGAACTTCGGGCCGCCGAAGATCACGTTCGACAGGAATTTCTCCTGCGGCTTGGCGATCGCGCCGCACAGCCGTCCGGTCGGGTCGAACACTTGCAGGCCGGCGTGCGTGCAGACGTACAACCGGCCGGCGTCGTCGGCCGTCATGCCGTCGGAACCGGGCAACTTCTGCGACAGCGGCACCTGCAACGGACGGCAATATGGTGCGCCGAATTTCAGTCCGCCATCGGTCTCCTTGCGGAACGCCCACAGGTGCGGTTGCTCCCAATCGGCGACGACCACCGCGGATTCGTCCAGCGTCAGCGTGATGCCGTTCGGCTGAAACCCCTCGGCAGCGACCCGCTTCTCGCCGGTGGGAGTGATCTGCCAAACCTTGCGGCCTCCCATGTCAGTCACGTAGACGTTGCCCTGCCGATCCACAGCGAGATCGTTGCCGGCGACGTCCTCGGCGATCACAGTCTCCTTGCCGCCGGCGTCGTACCAGACGACTTTCTTCGTGGCGCTCTGGCAGGCGAACAGCTTGCCGTCGGGACCGAAGAACAGCCCGCTCGCCTTGCCGGTGTTCTCCGCGAACGTCGTCACTTTGCCGTCCGCCGCGGCGATCTTGAGGATGCGGCTGGTGGGGACGTCGACGAAGAACACGTTGCCGTCGCGATCCGCGGCCGGGCCTTCCGTGAACTGATAGCCGTCGGCGACGAGCCGCCAGCCTTCGCCGTCGATGAGCACCTGCGACAACGGCATATCCTGCGCGACCGACACGGAGGACATCAGGCCGCACAACCAGGCGACGAGGCAGCGTTTCACTCGGAAGCTCCGTGGGGTAGAACGGTGGGTCACGAATTGGGAGCCAACAATGTACGTTTCCCGGTTGATGAGGAACAGGATGCGAGCCGATCGTTCAGCAGGGTGGGCCGAGTCTTCGAGTCCCACCGACGCGGTGCGACCGATGTGGTGGGACTCGAAGACTCGGCCCACCTTACAAACTCGGTTTCAGCCCCGGAGGGGCGACCAGATCGTAGTCCCAGGCGTGAGCCTGGGGGACAGTGCGCCATTGAATGACCAAGCCCCGGAGGGGCGGCAGACGACCGGTGCGGGACGTCTTCTGTCGCCCCTCCGGGGCTGTCATGCTTCTTCAACGGACGACCCCAGGCTCACGCCTGGGGCTACGGTCTGCCGCCCCTTCGGGGCTAAGACAGCCTGCCTATCGCTGATCGTTGCCGTCGCCGTTTTGTCGGGCGGAGCGGCATGGGCACGTGCCGACGGCTTCCGCTTTCAGATCGAATATCCCGCGGCCATTCGGTCCGAATCGTTCACCGGCCGGGTGTACCTGTTCTTCAGCCGCGAGCGCACCGAGCCGCGGACGCGCGTCGACTGGTTTCAGCCCGAGCCGTTCGTTGGTCTCGATGTGACCGACTGGAAGCCCGGCGTGCCGCTGGAGATCACTGCAAAGACGCCGCAACTGCTGAGCTGTCCGAAGCCGCTGGCCGAGGTCGCGCTCGGCGGACTCAAGGTGCAGGCGGTCGCGCGGTTCAATGATTGGGAACGCAACGTCGGCACCGGACCGGGCAACGGCTACAGCGCGACGGCGACGTTGCCCTCCGAACCAACGGCGGAACCGATCCACCTCGTCATCGACCAACTCGTGCCCGAGCCGCCGTCCATCGAGACCGCATGGACCAAGTTGTGCGAAGTCCGATCCGAGTCACTCAGCCGGTTCCATCAACGCGACGTCGTCCTGCGGGCCGCCGTGCAGTTGCCGCCGAGTTACCATGCCGAACCGGACCGCCGGTATCCGGTGGTGTTCAACATTCCCGGTTTCGGCGGCACGCATCGCGAACGGAAGCCGCTGGTCGCGCCGCCGGAGGCGGCCCCGCACGGCGTCGAGTTTCTCAGCGTGGTGCTCGATCCGAGCTGCCCGTGGGGCCATCACGTCTTCGCGGACTCCCCCACCAACGGTCCGTGGGGCACGGCGCTGGTGACGGCATGGCTGCCCGAGTTCGAGCGGCGTTTTCGCGCCATCGGGCAACCACACGGGCGGTTTCTCACGGGGCACTCGTCGGGTGGATGGAGTTCCTTGTGGGTGCAGATTACGCATCCCGAGGTCTTCGGCGGCGTCTGGAGCACGGCCCCGGACTCGGTCGATTTCCGCGACTTCCAGCAGGCGAACATCTACCGCGCCGATGAGAACGCCTTCACCGATCCCGCCGGACAACGGCGTCCCATCGCCCGTCGCAACGGTCAGCCGGTGTTGTGGTGGGAGGACTTCGACCGCATGGAGCAGACGCTCGGCCCCGGCGGCCAGTTGCGCAGCTTCGACGCGGTCTTCAGCCCCCGCGGCGACGACGGCCGTCCCATGCCGTTGTGGGACCGGCCTTCCGGCCGCATCAAACCCGATGTCGCCAAGGCGTGGGAACGGTACGACATCCGTTTGACACTCGAACGGAACTGGGACCGCCTCGGCCCGCAACTCGCCGGCAAGCTGCACGTCTTCATGGGGGATCAGGACACGTTCTATCTGACCGGCGCGACGGTGCTGCTCAAGGAATCGCTCGCGAAACTCGGCAGCGACGCCGTGATCGAAATCCACGCCGGCAAGGACCACGGTTCACTGTTGACCGCCGAACTCCGCGACCGCATCCGCCGCGAAATGGCGGAGAAGTCGAGAGTCGAGAGTCAAGAATCGAGAGCCAGAAAGGGGACACCATGATGGATCGCTGGTTCTGATTCGGTCTGCTGTTCTGATTGCGACGTGCTTCTTTGCTGGCTCTAGACTCTCGACCCTAGACTCTCGACTATGACTTCCCGCTACACCGTCGGTCTCGATCTGGGAACGACGAACTCCGCAATGGCGTACATCGACGCCGAGGAATTGCCGTGGCGGATTCGCACGTTTGCGGTGCCGCAGTGCATTGCGCCGGGGCAGATCGAGGCCCGCGAGACGCTGCCGTCGTTTCACTATCAGCCCGCGGCTGGCGAGGTCGCGGCGGGCGCGTTGCGGCTGCCGTGGCAACAGCGCGATCCCGGTTACACCGTCGGGTTGTTCGCCCGCGATCAGGGAACGCTGTCACCCGCGCGGCTGATCAACTCGGCGAAGTCTTGGCTGTGTCATCCCGGCGTCAACCGCACCGCGGACCTTTTGCCGTGGCATGGGGCCGATGACGTCGATCGCCTGTCCCCCGTCGCGGTCAGCAGCCGGTATCTGCAGCATTTCCGCGAGGCGTGGGATGCGAAGTTCCCGGAGCATCCGCTCGCCGAGCAGGATTTCGTCCTCACACTGCCGGCGTCGTTCGATGAAGTCGCACGGGAACTGACCGTTCGTGCGGCCCAACAGGCGGGTCTCAAGCGGGTCGTGCTGATCGAGGAGCCGCAGGCCGCGTTCTATGCGTGGATCGACAAGCACGCCGAGACGTGGGACCAGCTCGTTTCGCCCGGCCAGAAGATTCTGGTGTACGACATCGGCGGGGGCACGACCGACTTCACGCTGATCCGCGTCCGCCGGGCCGTCGACGGCCTGGTGCAATTCCACCGCGTGGCGGTCGGCGATCATCTCATCCTCGGCGGGGACAACCTCGACTTGGCGCTCGCGCATCATCTCGAACGGAAGTTGAAGGGGGACGGCCGGCTCGAGCCGCGGCAGTGGAGCGTGCTGGTCCGGAGTTGTCGGCAACTGAAAGAGGTGCTGCTGGGCGAACGTCCGCCGGAGCAATACACGCTGGCGTTGCCCGGGGCGGGATCGAAACTGATCGGCGGCGGATTGCAGGTGCCGGTGACGCAGCCGGAAGTCGCCGATATCGTTCTCAACGGCTTCTTTCCAACCGTGCCGCTTGCGGCTAAGCCCTCAACGTCGCAGTCCGGCTTTCAGGAGTTCGGACTACCGTACGCACCGGACCCCGCGGCGACGAAGTACCTCGCCGCGTTTCTGACCGCCCATCGTCACGCCGGCGACGATGGCAGCGAGACCGCCGACCACGACCCCGCGCGGCCCGATCTGCTGTTGTTTAACGGCGGCGTGTTCGAGTCCCCCGCGATCCGGCAACGGATCATCGACCAACTGCACGTCTGGTTTCGCGGCTCCGGCGACTGGTCGATCACCGTTCTCGACAACGAACGGCTGGACCTCGCCGTCGCGCGCGGGGCCGCCTACTACGGCATGGTCCGACGCGGACAGGGGGTGCGGATCGCGGCGGGACTCGCGCGGACGTATTATCTCGGCGTGGAAGATCGCGACGGCCCCCGAGCGCTCTGCCTGTGTCCCGCGGGGTTGGAGCCGGGCCAGGAGGTTGACCTCACGCAACGACAGTTTCAGTTGCTGCTCGGGCAGCCGATCGAGTTCCCGCTGTTCGTCTCCAGCACGCGGCTGACCGACAAGCCCGGCGACGTCGTCCCCATTGAACGCGAACAACTCACCGCCTTGCCACCGATCCGCACGGTGTTGAAAGTCGCGAAGACCGCGGAATCGGGTGAGCTCACGGTCATCGTCAAAGCCCGGCTGACGGAAATCGGCACGCTCGATTTGTGGTGCAGCGAAGTCGGCGGCAAGCGGAGGTGGAAGCTGCTGTTCGACGTCCGCTCGGCGACGCAGACCGACGTCGTCGCGACGGAATCGCTCGCCGCCGGGCAGGGCGTACTCGATGACGCGGTACGCGTGTCGGCGGGCGCGGTGATCCGCAACACGTTCCGCAAGGACGGCGACGGTCCGGCGACGTTGATGCAGCGACTGTCCGACACCATCGGCCTGTCGCGACTCGACTGGCCGACGACGCTGCTGCGGCAACTGTGGGAAGTGCTCATCGAATGCGAACCGGCCCGGCGGCTCAGCCCGCAGCACGAAGCCCGCTGGCTGAATCTGCTCGGCTTCTCGCTGCGGCCCGGCTATGGACTCGCCGTTGATGACTGGCGCGTCGCCGAGACGTGGAAGCAACTCCACGGCAAGCTGGCCCATCCCGCAGCCCAGTGCCGTGTGGAATGGTGGATTCTGTGGCGGCGGATTGCGGGGGGACTCACCGCCGGGCAACAGCAGTCGCTGGCGTCGCCGGTGGCGGCGTCGCTCAAGGATTGGGTGAAGTCGGCCGACAAGCCGCGCGGGCTGGTCATCGGCGCACAGGAACTCGCCGAGCAATGCCGGTTGCTCGGCTCGTTGGAATGGCTGTCGCCGACGGCGAAGCAGTCGCTCGGCCCGGTGCTGCTGGAGATCGCCGCGCGACCGAAGCCCGAAGCCGTGCGGTCGGCCGCATTGTGGGCCATCGGTCGGTTGGGGGGACGGCGTCCGGTGTACGGGCCGCTCAATGCGGTCATCGCGCCCGATGCTGCCGCCGAATGGTTGCGGAGCGTGATGCAACTGCCGGGGTCGGACGCGATGGAATCGTTCGCCCTGATGCAGCTCGCGCGGAAGACCGGCGACCGATATCGCGACATCGACGATTCATTGCGCGGCAACGTCCTCAAATGGATGGACCGCCTGCACTCGCCGAAGACGTTCCGCCGCCTCGTTCGCGAAGTCGGCACGCTGGCGGCGGAAGACCAGGGGACGGTCTTCGGCGAAGCGCTGCCCCGCGGGTTACGAATTCTGTGACCGTCTCATGGGGAACGAATAGTCCCGCGCCGCCGACAACGGCGGCGCGGGAACCATTCGACGGCGTCAGCGTCCGGCGACCGACCGGCTGGCTGCCGGCGGACTGGCGGGGAGCGCGGTCAGGCCCTCCAGCGCGACCAGCCCCAAGGCGAGGATGCCCTTGGGGGTCGCTGCGCCGGTTTGCAGGTTGATCTCGTACAGCCGCTGAGCCGTGGCTCCGAACGGCGTCATCGCGGCATAGGCGACGCCGGTCGCGGAGACGTCGAATCCGCCGACTTCGCCGACATCCACACCCAGCCCGCCGATGGTTCCCAGCGTGCCCGCGTTGTTGGCGACCGTGACCAGCACGTCGCGGGCGGAGTCGATGCCCCGTTGTTGCGACGTCTGCGCACCGGCGACGTTGTTATCGTACGCGATGTCAACCACGTTCGGGTTCTGCCCGAAATTCGGATCGGCCGGCGCGTAAATCAGCGGGGTCGCGGGCGTGGTCGCGCCGGTGTCGGGATTGAAGACGATGTTCTGATCGGCATCCGAGACGAGCCGGACGCGGTCGATCGTGGGATTGAAGTCGAGTCCGAACCGCGTCGAACCATCACCGGCCTTGGTGAGGTCGGGATTGACAGCAGGGCCGATGACGGTCGCTGCGCCGGTACTGACATCGATGCTGTAGAGATGCGACGAACCATTGCTGCTGGTGGTCGATCCGACGCCGATCAACGCGCCGTCGGCGGGTCGCACGTCGATGCCCACGAGTTGCTCGTTGCCGATCAGACCGGTGACAGCGCGAATGAACCGCGGGAGCACCGGGCGCTCCGAATCCACGCCGATCAGGACGGTCGTGTTGGCAATGCGGGTGACGCCGACGAGATCCTCGGCGAACGCGGATGAGCTGCACCAAGCCAGACCGGTGATGGCCGCCGCGGCGTGGGCTGCCGTTGAAAGACGCATGAGAGACTCCTACGAGGTGATGAGCGACACTCCGCCGTCGATGGCACCATCGACGATCCTGAACGGATCACGCACACAGGTGCGCCTGCACCCTTAGCAATTCGCGAACCGAAGCGCGAAGCTGCGGGGTTGTGTTCAGAATTGCGGCGCGAGAGACGTGTCCGGACTGCGGCGCGCGGATCGCAATTCCGCGATGATCAGAGCAGGCGTTGCGACGCCGATGCAGAATGCTACGAGCGCGGCATCAACCAGGGTCAGAATGACCTGCATGTTTGTGAGCTGGCTCACAGAGGCCGCGTGTCAGGCAGCGCGCTCGTCGCTCGTTCGGCCGCCGCTGTGACCGATCAGCGGTCAGCCAGCAGGACTGACGGCTCGGCCGCACGCTGCAGGAACTTCGGGGCGGCAATCGCCGATTCACGATCGCTGCGCCGCAGCGCGGCCACCCAACGCAGGACCGCTTTGCGTTCGATCACGCCCAGCAGCCGGCCGTCACGAAGCACGGGGACTTGCGACAGCGCGGCTTCCCGGAACAGCTTGGCCGCTTCGCCGATGGTCTGCTGCGGACAAAGCGCCTGCGGCCGGCGGTGCATCAACTGCTCGGCGGTGGAATCGGGCAGCGTGCCGTTGAGATCGGCCTTCAGCAGTTCGTAGCCGGTGATGAGACCCTGAAAGCGGTCTTCGGCATCGACGACAAACAACGCCTCGGCGTCCGCCTCGGACAGGATCGCCAGCGCCTGGTCCGCGGGGCAATCCGGGCGGATCGTCAGGCTGGTCCAGTTCATCACGTCACCGACCATTGCGTTCATCGACACGTTCCCGGCCAACCGGAATGCGACAACCCTGGTCCGTCATGAGAACCATAGGTTGCGATTTGGCAACGTGCGGGAGGAAAAATCGCGAAACCGCAAGCGTCTCCTGGAGGACATTCGAGGTGGGTGACTCGATTGTCGTCCAGGAGACGCTTGCGGTTTCGCGGTCTTCCTCTTGTGGTCAGCGCCGCGGCGGGGTCGCGCCGTTCGTGCCGGGGATGACGAGAATGCCCGGCACTTCGACCTCCACCCCTTTGACGCTGATGGAGACGGTCGGCCAACTGGTGGACGGGGTCAGCAGCTCGGCGCCCCGTTCGGTGACGAGCACCGTTTCGCCCATCATCACCGGACCGACCGACGGGTGCCAGTAGACCGGCACGCCGGGGAACAGCTTGAACTCGCTGGTCGGCATCATCGGAACGCTGCCGAATTCGTACTCGACGACATCCGCCTGATCGGCCAGCCGCCATTCGTCGACCGCGCCGCATTTCTCATAAATTCGCTTCACGCGGTTCCAGACCTCGAACAACTCCCAGCCGGCCTGCGAGAAGAACATGCCGGTCGCCGTCACCAGCGCCGCCTGCTGATAATGGTCGAGCAGGTCGCTCGACGGGTCACCGAACGACACCGTCCGGGCCGCCCCGACGTGCAATCCCTGATAGCGGGCCACGGCGGAGATCGTGCAGAATTTGTGGGCCGGCGTGTCCGAGTACGTCCAGTGTCGGAACCGGTCGCCGCGGCCGTCGCCGACCACCTGCAGCCGTTCCGGGTGTACGTTGTGTTTGACCAGCCGGTGGGCCAACTCCCCGGCGATGTCGGATTCAGTCCGGCCGGGAACCAGACCGCGGGCAGTGGCTTCCACGGCGTGGGCCACCATCCGGCCCGCCGCCCGCAACCGGCCGATGTCGTAATTGCTGAGCGGCATCCGCATCCCCTGGAGATGCATCCCCACATCGCCCACGATGCCGCGCGGGTTGTCCCCGGCGACTTTCCGTCCGCGACACAAGTCGCCGATCATCACGTGCCGCGGTTCCGACCACGGCCGTTCCTTGAGCTGGAAGCCCAGGCCGGCGACTTCGTGCTCGAAGAGCAGCGGCGTGTCGACGTTGTTGCAGACGATCACGCGGGCGTCGGCGGTGACGAAGATCGCGGGGCTGCACGCCGAACTGGTGCAGCGGCGGGTGCCGTCGCTGACGGTCAGCCAGGCGAAGTTCGCCGGCGATTCGAGCAGGACCGCGGAATAGCCCTCGGTCCGCAGGAAGTCGGCCAGCAGACGATGCCGGCGGGCGACTTCGGTCACCCGGTCCAGATCGACAGTGGCGAATTCCGCAGACGACAAGGGCGTCGTGATATCGAGAGTGGCCAGCGTCATCGAGCCGTCCTTGTGGTGACGACGAACCCCGTCGTCTGCGCACGACTGTCAAGCAGCGAAAACGGCACACACGTGATGTAACGATGCAGCGCCGTTGGCTGCTGAGAGCGACCGGCAAGCCAGACTGGGAGAAGATTGTCCGAAGGAGCGGACCAGAGAATGATGCTGAACTATTCTGACGACTATACCACAGCTCGCGAGCAACCCCTACAATCGACCGCACACATTGCGAAAAACCAAAAAAAAATCGCGCCGGCGGGCGAGTTTCGGGCCAATCACAACTCATCCACCGGTTGCTGTACTGCCGCACATCATCTCCGGGGACGACCGATGGCCCGCCAGGAAACCGACCGGGAAGACCTGCTGGCCGAGGCGGTGGCACTGACGCGCCGAGTCGAGGGAACGGTCGTCGCCACCGGACAAGTCATCGTGGCGGGCTTCCGCCAGCCGGGCTGGTTGTCGATCTATTTTGGCTCCGACCCGATGTACCAAGTCGACGACCGCGGCCGTTTGCGGCGGGCCTTCGAGCAGGGGTTCCTGTACCGGACTCAAGGGACAACCCTGGCCCGGCTCACCCGCACCCGCACGGCAACCGAAACCACGCTGCTGCGAGACGACCTGTCGCCCGCCGAACTCACCGCCTTTCGCGGACGGATGACGGATCGGCTGACAGACCTCGTCGATGCGATGGAATCCTACGGCTTCCAACTCCTGCGACAAGTGCCCATCGACGACGCAACGCTGATTTCCGACATCGCCGCCCGCCTGCGACTCGCCTTGTCCGCCGATCCGTGGTTAGCACCGCCCATCGCCGCCAGGCGATAGAATGCGGTGCCTCCTGATTTGTAGGGTGCAGTCGAGGCTCTGCGAGGCTCACCCTCTTCGTTGGAGTCCAGCCTTTAGGCTGTCTTCGATCGTCTCACCAGAAGACAGCCTAAAGGCTGGACTCCAACGGGGTGAGCCTCGCAAAGCCTCGACTGCACTACAGAGCCTCGACTGCACCCTACGAAAGGCGTCGCGCCTCCCATGACTTCGACGAAGTTGATCCTCGGCTGCGGCTACCTCGGCGGTCGCGTTGCGGCGGCATGGCGCTCGCGCGGCGATGTCGTCCACGCCGTCACGCGCTCGGAGGAACGAGCGGCGCTGTGGCGTGACGCGGGCTTACAGCCGATCGTCGCCGATGTCTGCGACGCCGCGACGCTCCGCGACCTGCCCGAGGTCGACACCGTGCTGTACGCGGTCGGCTACGATCGCGGCAGCGGGCGGACGCAGCGCGAAGTCGCCGTCGACGGACTGCGGCACGTGCTGGAACGCATCCACCGACGTTGCCGGCGGTTCGTGTTCATCTCCAGCAGCAGCGTGTACGGTCAGTCGGCCGGCGAATGGGTCGATGAGACGTCGCCGTGCGAGCCGACGCAACCGGGCGGCGAGTGTTGCCTGGCCGCCGAACGACTGGTGCGGGAGACGTTTCTGGCGACGGAGTCGGGAACAGCGGCCAACATTTTGCGTTTGTCGGGCATTTACGGACCGCAGCGGTTGCTGTCGCGCGTCGAAACGCTGCGGCGCGGCGAACCGCTGACCGGCCGTCCCGACGCCTGGCTCAATCTCATTCACGTCGATGACGCCGTGCAAGCCGTGCTGGCGTGTGAACATCGCGGCGTCGCCGGGGAGACGTACCTTGTCTCCGACGATCGCCCCGTGCGACGCAGAAAATACTACGCGCACCTGGTGCAGTTGGTCGGTGCGCCTCCGCCGGTCTTCGATGAGACTCAGCCAGCCAAACGGGGTTCGGGCGGCATCAACAAGCGATGCGCGAATCGGCGGCTGCGCGAAGAACTGCGGGTGACGCTCCGCTATCCGACCTTCGTCGAGGGACTCGCCGTCAGCGCCGCGTCTGCGTGACCCGCGGCGTGCGATTTCGCCGTCGGCAACCAGACGTGCAGCATCTGCCCCAGATCGTCGAGCACCGAATAAATCACCGGCACGGCGAGCAGCGTCAGCAGCAGCGACAACGTCTGGCCCCCCACCGTCAGCACCGCGATCGACCGCCGCTCCTCCGCGCCGGGACCGGTCGCGATCAGCAGCGGCATCAGCCCGGCGACGAACGAAATCGTCGTCATCAGAATCGGCCGCAGGCGGTCGCGGTTCGCCGCCAGGATCGCCGTTTCGCGGTCCATTCCTTCGCGGCGGAGCTGGTTGGTGTGGTCGATCTGCAGGATCGACGCCTTCTTCACCACGCCGAACAACACCAGAATGCCCAGCGCCGAATACAGGTTCAGCGTCTCGCCGCCCCAGTACAAACTGATGAGACCGAACGGCACCGCGAGCGGCAGCGACATCAGAATCGTGATGGGATGCACCAGGTGCTCGTACTGTGCCGCGATCACGATGTACATAAACACGAACGACAACGCGAACGTCCACACGAACTCCGACAGCGTCTTTTCCAACTCCTTGCCGCGGCCCAGCACCCGCGTGGAGAAGCCCGGCGGCACGCCGATCTCCGCGACGGCATCCTGGAGCGCGGCGATGCGGTCGGCGAGGGCATACCCCTCCGGTCCGGCGGCGACGTTGGCGCGGACGGCGACCATCCGCTGGCGGTCCAGCCGGTCGATGCGCGACGCATCCTCGCCGAACTCGAACGTGACGAGATTGTCGAGCCGCGTCAGGACCGTGCTGCCGGCGGTGGTCGTGCCGTTCATCGGCGTCGTGCCGATGTTCCGCGAGGGAAAGGCGCGGACGTACAGCTGCGAGATGGAATCCACGTCGGCCCGGTCGATGCCCACCAGCCGGATTTCCACGTCGTAGGCGTCGTCGACGGTCCGGTCGCGGTACCGCGAGACGCGGTCGTCGCCGCCGACGGCGATCCGCAACGTGTCGGCGATCTCCTGCACGTTCACGCCCAGCGACGCGGCCCGCTCGCGATCGATCCGGACGCGCAGTTCGGGCTTGTCGAGCCGCAGCGTGGTGTCGACGTCGACGATGCCGGGGATCTCCATCGCCTTGAGCCGCACCTGCTCGCTGAACCGGACGAGGCCTTCCACGTTCGGGCCGGTGATTGAGAAGTCGATGTCCACCGGCGCTCCCTGCCTCAGCGAGGTGAGGTTTCGTACGGAGACGCGGCAGTCGGGGAGTTTCTTCAAGCGTTCGCGGACTTCGGTCATCTTCTCTTGCTGCGAGAAGTTGCCGCGAAACGCCGCATCCAGGTCGCCGGCAATCGTGGCGTCCCATAACCGCCGGAACGAGAACGCACGTTTTTCAATATCCTGCAGGCGGACGTAAATCTCGCCGCGGTTGACGGCTCCCAGCCCGCGCGAGCCGACCGTCGCCAGCACGTGTTCGATGCCGACGATTTCCCCCAGCTCCGTCTCGACCTGCTGCAGCAGGTCG
>JAWXBB010000446.1:0-14749 GCA_034439795.1 Planctomycetaceae bacterium
CGGTGGGTGGCCGGGGCTGGAGCCGCTTCGGCGAAGCCCCGGTCTGTCGCGCGCTCACCGGGGCTTCCCTCCCGTTGGTCGGTCCAGCCCCGGCCACCCGAACTGGCGACTTCCACGAACGACAGCTCCTTGCCGATGTCGAACGAACCGATCCGGTCGTCCACTCCCAGGATTTGCGCGGGGGCGAGCGTCGTGCGGAACAGCGCCTCCTGCGGTGTCGCAAACCGCGAACGGCCGGCGTGGACGCGCAGGAACTGCATCATTTCGCACAACAGCGACGTCGTTGGCGAAGCGCCGACATCGGTGCAGATCGCGTAGGGAATCCCGCGGGCGATCAGCTCATCGAGCGGCATCACCCCCGACCCCAACAGCGTGTTCGAGACCGGGCAATGGGCCACCGCTGTTCCCGTGGCCGCCGCAAGCATGTCGAATTCGTCCGCCCCCATGCGGAGGCAGTGGGCCACGATCGGCGTACAATCGAGCAGGCCGTCGCCGCGATAGATGTCGGTGTAGTTTTTCGCAGCCGGATATAATCCTTCGATCCACGCCTTTTCCGCGAACTGTTCGTTGAGGTGGGTCTGCATCCGCAGCCCGTAACGCTGCGACAACGCCACGCCCCGGCGTCGCAACAGAGAGTCCACCGCGCCGGCGAAGCGGTCGGTGACGATCAGCCGCCGACCGAACTCCCCGGCGAGATTCGCGACATCGATCTCCAGCGCGGCTTCATCGGTCCGGAGATACGCCGGGCAGTTTCGCTGCATCAGCACCAGGCCGACGTGCCACTCATCGCCCAAGGATGCCAACGCGGTGCGCGTCGCGGCCGTGTGGACAGTCATGTAGGCCGCGCCGCCGACCACGCCGTGAGCCAAGGTGTCCGCGCGAAACGCCTCGACGACGCGGCGAGCGACCTCGTCGTCGGCGCATTGTCCCTCGGTAGGGAACACGTTGCGATTCAGCCCCGCGAGCAGCGATCCCTCTTCCAGACGTCCCGTGACCCCCTCCAGAAAACGCCCGCGAATCGGGTGCTGCGGGATGTGGATGTGCGCATCGAGCATCGGCGGCAGAATCAGGCCGTCGGCTGTGCGGGCGACCTCGAGCGCCGATCCCACTTGCGAGCGAACAGCGCTCCAGTCGCCGACCGCGACGATCCGCCCTCGTTCATCGCCGGCGAGCACGCCATCGGGGACAAACTGGACGGAACCGTCGGGACGTGGATTCAAGAGCGGGCCGCGCACGACTTGGGAGATGCTCATCTCGCGACCCTCCCCAGTGGTCGCACAAATCGCCCGCCGCCCGTGGCCAGCATCCGGCCGTCGGCAAACACGGTGCGCCCGCGGACCATTGTCCGCCGCACGTGTCCTCGCAGAGTTCGCCCCAGAAATGGGCTGATTCGGTGCCGATAACGCAAATCCTCAGCGCCCAGCACGGAAGTCGTGGACAGATCGATCAATCCGAGATCGGCGTCCGCGCCGATTTCCAATCGGCCTTTCCGCAGCAGTCGGAAGCGGTCGGTCGGTGCTCGGGCGATCCATGTGCTCAGCTTCGACAGCGATACATTCCGCTGGGCGTAGACCTCCTCCAACAACAGTCCGAGCGTCGTCTGGCAACCGGCGATGCCGCCCCAGATGCGGAAGAAATCGGGCGATTCCTTCATCGACCATGGGGCCGGTGAGTGATCGGACGCGATGAAGTCCAGATCGCTACACGCGAGCGCCGACCACAGCGCTTCCCGTTCGTCAGCGTTCCGGATCGGCGGCGAGCATTTCGCAGCGGCACCGATCCGTACGACATCCTCCTCCGTCAAGACGAGATAATGCGGACAGGTTTCGCAGGTGACATCGACGCCGCGGGCCTTCGCCTCGACGACGATCGCCACGCCGCAGCCGCTTCTGACGTGGACGACGTTCAGCGCTCAACCGGTTTGCTCCGCCAATGCACAGGCCCGGCGGATCGCGTCGAGTTCCGCCCGAATCGGCCGCGACGCCAGATAATCGCGGACGGATGTCTTCCCCGCGGCGATCGCGGCCTGCGTCAACTCGCTGGTCAATTGATTGTCTTCCGCATGGACGCCGACCGGCAGGCCCAGCCGGGTGGCGATCTCCATGCCGCGGCCCAGGGCGTCGTCGTTAATCGCCGGGAAATCGTCGATGCCGCTGTGGCACATGAACGCCTTGAAGCCCATCACGCCCCGTTCGGCGAGTTCCGGCAAACGGTCGTGATTGTGGGGCACGAGTCCGCCCCACAAGCCGAAATCCACCACCGACGACGCTTCCAACGCCGTGCGCTTGAGGTCGAACGACGGTCCGTCCAGCGTCGGCGGCGAGGCATTCAGCGGCATCTCGCAGAAGCACGTTCCGCCTCCCGCAGCCAGCGCCGCCGAACCGGTGGCAGCCCCTTCCCAGTCCGTGCGGCCCGGCTCGTTGAAATGCACGTGGACATCGACCACGCCGGGGAAGATGTGCAGATCCGTCGCGTCGATTTCCAGGCCGGCTGTGCCGGATACCGCGGGACCGATCGCCGCAATCGCACCGTCGGCGATGCCGATGTCGGCGGAGACGACCTCCCCCGGCAGCACCACCCGTCCGTTCCGAATGACGACGTCGAACCCCATCGCGACTCAACTTCCCCGATAGGTGCTGTAGCTCCACGGCGAAACGAGGAGCGGCACGTGATAGTCGGCCGTCGCGTCGGCGACCAGGAACACGATCGGCACCACGTCCAGAAACCGGCGGGCATCAGCCGACTGCGCCGCCGTGAAGTATTCGCCGACGTGAAACGACAACTGGTAGGTTCCCGCCCGAAGCTCATCGCCGATCAGTAACGGGGCGTCGGTACGGCCGTCGGCATTCGTCGTGGCGGTCTTGAGCAGCTCGGTGCGTCCGGCGATGACGCGATGCAACTCGATCCGCACTCCGGCCGCGGGCCGGCCGGCGGAGATGTCGAGGACGTGCGTGGACAGCCGGCCCATCAGCGCGTCTCCCTTGCCAGCGTGGCGGTGATCAGGCCGAACGGTTCGCGGGTGGTCACGAAGATTTCGTTGCGATTCGGTTTGCCCAGCGGTTGCAGATTGAACGGAATGCGGTGCTGATTCGGCATCTCCAGATGGATCGAACCCGCCGCGGGACAGACTTCGAGCGCCGCCTCCCCCATCGCATACAACGTCTGTTGCACCGACAAACTTTTGTGATCGGCGAAGACGGCCAGCATCGCCGCCAAAATGCGATCGTACTCGGCATTCCAATCCAGTGTCGCACCGGCGGAATAGGTCCATTCGGCATCGAGCAGCGTGGCAAAAATGCGGTCGTCGGTCTCGGGCAACGTCGTCAGCTCGTCGCGCAGGAACCCGCGGAACTCCGAGTCGGTCGTCTTGAGCAACGGCAACCCGGTGAGGCCCGTTTGCACCGCGACCGTTTCGCGCGTCCGCCGGATGCGGCAGGTCCGCCGCTCCGCTCCCCCGCCAACGAACGAATGGCGATGCGGTCCGTGCGCGGTTCCGATCCGATTCCACGGCGTCGCGGCGCACCGGACCGTCGCCGCGGTGACGTGTGCGTTGCGGTCCAGAAAGTGAGCGGACAAATCGAGGGCGAAATTCTCCGGACTGCTCAGCGCATGATCGGCCGCCAGCGCGTAGACGGTGTTCCGCATCGTGTCCGTGGCGATCACCTGGCGGTTGTCACCCGTCAGGTACGTCGCCGCGAAATCCCCCTCCACGGCGATGTCGACGGCCAGTTCGGTGATGTCGTGCCGGTCGGCGTGCCGGGTCACTTTGGTGAGCCGGATGCTCGACTTGCCGTACGAATTCGCCACCAGCCGGATGCTCATCGGTCAGCCCTCCTCCACGGCATCATACAGCCGCAGGCGGGCGATTTTGGCGATCTCGTCGAGGGCGGTCCGAATCTCCTGCTCGCGGGTGTTGGCCAGCCGCACGGGGAACGCCGCGAGAATGGCGTCCTTCTTGTTCTCCCGTGCACAGATCACGAACGGGAAATCGAACTTCGCCCAATAGGCGGCGTTGTACTCGGTGAACCGCCGCACGTCGTCGGCCGCCAGTCCGCTCAACCCGGCGGCGGCTTGTTCGCGGGTGGATTCCGAGGTCAACGTCCCCGCGAGAGCCGCCCAGCCGACGAGGTCGGGATGGGCGCGGATCAGCGTCAGTTGCTCGTCGACGGCGGCCTGCGTCACCGTTTCGCACAGCGCGCTGTGCAGGGCGTCACGGTTGTCGAACGGTCGCCGGGCTACGGTCCGTTCGGCAATCCACGGGGAACGCTCGAACAGCGGGCCGCAGACTTCCACGAATCGCGCGGTCTCACTGGTGTTCAACTCGCCGAGCTTGGTTTTCATGCACGGTTGATCTTTTGTTGGACACTGGCTGTGACGCTGACGGCGAATGTTGAAGGACCACACCCTCGCAACTTCCGGACCAAGGGTCAGCCGGACGGATCGGTGACGGCCTTGTAGAGAATCTGTGCGGCGAGCGCGAGATCGTCGATCCGGCTGAACTCCGCGGGATTGTGACTGATCCCATCCCGGCTGGCGATGAACAGCATCGCGGTCGGCAGGCACGGAGCGAGAATGGCCGCATCGTGCAACGCCCCGCTCACAGTTTCGGGGAGCGGATCGGCGACCGACTTCGCGGCCCTCCGCAGGTGTTGGCAGACCTCCGCCGACATTGCCGCCGCCGGCAGCGACTCCGTCGTCACCAATTTGATCTCTAGCCCGCGTCGCGCGGCGATTTCGGTCAGCCGGCGCTGCAATTCCGCATCGCCATCGAGCAGCACGTCATCGGCCGGGGCGCGGACATCGACTGTCATCACGACACCGTCGGGTATGACATTCACGGCATTGGGTCGGCATTCAATGCGGCCCACCGTCGCCACCACTTGCGGGCCGAGACTCGGGGCCAAGGCTTCGATCATCGCGATCATTTCGGCCGCACCGGCGAGGGCATCGCGGCGGTCGGACATGCTGGTGGACCCGGCGTGATTGGCGGCGCCGCGGAGTTCGACGGCGTATTGCCTCCGGCCGTTGATGGCCGTCACCAGTGCGACGGGCTGGTTGCGTCGCCACATCGCCGGACCCTGTTCGATATGGATTTCGATCAGGCCGCGGTACTCATTCGGACACAGGCGCTCGGCCTTGAATCGTTCGGGGGACACGCCATACGGCCGGCCGGCTTCGAGGTAGCTTTGTCCCTGCGCATTCTTCAATTCCGACAGCCGGGCGGCGTCGAGCGTGCCGACCCACGTGCGGCTCCCCAACATGCCGAGGCCGAACGTCGTTCCCTCCTCCTCCGCGAAGATGACGAGCTCCAGCGGCAGGGACGTGCATCCGTCTTCCCACGCTGCCCGCAGCACTTCCAGGGGTGCGACCACGCCGACCACGCCATCGAAATCGCCGCCATGCGGCACGCTGTCGAGATGCGATCCGCTCAGCCAGACCGGATGGCGGTCTTCGATTCCGTGCGGACGCAGATGCACGTTGCCCGCAGCATCAACGAGCCTGCGGCACCCACACGCCGTCGATTCCCCGACGACGTAATCGACCGCCTGCGCCCATGCGGTTGAAAACGTGGGACGCCCCGCCCCCCGCCCCGGCGTGGCCGTCGCCAGGGCGATGCGTTCCAGATCGCGCTGCAGTCGTGCGGCTGAGATCGGCATCGTGGTCCCTGAATGTCCGCTTACTTGCCGAACTCGTCGCGCCACGTCTGGCCGGTCTGCTCCATCTCACTGGCCGCGGCGGTGCGGCGCATGCGGTACAGCGTGGGCATGCCGAGCGCCCATTCCTGCATCCAATCGCGGGCGAACTCGCCGCGCTCGGTTTCGCGGAAGATTTCGCGAATCGCCTCCTCGTTGATGACTCTGGGCCCGCGCGTCCGGATGGCGAACTCGGCGGTCCGGCTGCACCGGCGGCTGACGTATTCCTCGATGCCGACCTCGTCCATCACGTCGATCACCGACCGCAGCGAGCGGATCGCTTTCGCATAGGCAAAGCTCGGCGGGTAGCCGTTGTCGACCATCGTCTGGAAGCACATCTTCATCAGATGAATGGCCCCGCCATAGAGAATCTGCTCCTCAAAGTTGTCCCCCTCGCATTCGTGCTGGAACGACAGCTCGACCACGCCGGCCCGCGTGCTGCCGACGGCTTTGGCGATGGCGAGCACAATCTCGCGCGCGTTGCCGGTGGCGTCGTGATCGACGCTCACGCAGCCGTAGATTCCCTCCCCCTTCAGGTATTTCTCACGGACGAAGTGTCCCGGAGCATTGGGGACGTACAGCACGACATTCACGTCTTTCGGCGGCTGGATGGCCCCGTACAGGACGTTGAACCCGTGGCAGAAGCAGAGCGTTTTGCCCGCCGACAGATTCGGCGCAATGTCGTCGCGGTAAATCGGCGGCTGCGCCGGGTCGGCGAGTTCGATGAGCAGCACATCAGCCCGCCGCGTGGCGTCGGCGATGGACATCGCCTCGAAGCCGTCGGCCTGGGCCTTGGCGCGGCTGGGCGACTCTTCCGGCGGCCGCGTGCCGATGATCACGTTCACCCCGCTGTCGCGGGCGTTCGCCGCCTGCACCTTCCCCTGGATGCCGTAGCCGATGACGGCCACTGTCTTGCCGTCGAGGATCGATTGATCGACGTCCGCATCGCGGTAGATTTTTTCCATGCGTGGTCATTCCAGGGAATGATGTGTTGGCGGTATTGGCTTTATCCCCTCGCCCGGCGCTTCGCTGGGAGAGGGCTAGGGTGAGGGTGCTTTTCTTTTTCTGCCCCGTGCGAGCGAAGGCAAAAGCCAGAAACACCCTCACCCCCGACCCCTCTCCCACCGAAGCGGCGGGCGAGGGGGGCATACGGAGAATCACAGCACCACGTCCCGGTTCACATTCTTGTAATAGATGTAGCGCGACGGCGTCGGGCCGGTCGCGTAGAACGATTGCGGCACGTAGGGGCCCATCCAGATGAAGTCGCCCGCTTCGACCTCCATCCACTCGTCGTCGAGGTAATACACCCCCTTGCCCTGCAGAAAATACAGGCCGTGCTCCATGATGTGCGTTTCCACCACCGGCAGGCTGCGGCCCGGTGCGAACGTGAAAATGTTCATCGCCAGATCGAACGGGATCTCGTCCGGGATCAGCGTCTGCAATCGCGACGCTTCGTCGCCGAGATAGATCTGCGCCGGCACGTCGCTCTCGTTGCCGATCACCGGTCCCGGGACTGCGATTCCATCCACGCGCTCGTAGACTTTCTTCAGCATCAGCAGCGTCCCGCCGGAGGTCGCATGCAGTTGATAGCCGGCCGTGGAGGGGATCAGCGCGAAGCCCCCCGCCGTCAGACGCGACTCCGGTCCGCCGTCGATGTTCAGACGAAATTCGCCATCGAGGACATAGAAAAAGGTTTCGATGCGGCCATCGGCGGCCGTCTGCGTGCCGCGGTTCGCAGGAACCGTCAGGAAATACTGCGCGAACTCGGCTCCCAGCGCCGGCGACGCCAGGATGCGGACCTCGGCGTCCGGCCACGCGGGCAGCTTGGAGAGGGGGTAGCCTTCCAGCGGAAACAGGGCATACCGCAGTCGAACGCGGGCGCGGCTGTGCAACAACTGATGCGGGGCACGCATGAGCAGCTTTCTGACGGGTGACGGGCGGAATCGGCGAGCGGCTCGCTTCACTATAACCGCCGGTCAATCCTCGGCAACTGGGACCACTGGTCCGTCCACCAGGAGAGACTGTCCGGTTTGGCGGCTTTGTCCCCTCGCCCGCCGCCTTGGGCGGGAGAGGGTTAGGGTGAGGGTGCCTTTCGCCTTGGCCGCTGTGCCGTGACGAAATCCGAAGAGAAGCACCCTCACCCCAACCCTCTCCCAGCGAAGCGCCAGGAGAGGGAGTTAAGCCAACACCACCGGACCTCATTGACTAGACGGACCACTTCGGCCGCGGCCTTCCGCTGTCGGCGAAAATCGTGCCGCGACTTGACGACGCTCGCATCGCGGAAGACAACACAGCCTGTCGCTGGCCGTGTGCTCGGCCGAGCCTCACCGAACTCAGGACGAAGACATGCCGCTATTGATCCAGAACGGCGAAGTGGTGACGGCGGATGCGCGGTATCGGGCGGACATCCTCTGCGACGGCGAGACCATCGCGCACATCGGCGCGAATCTCGGCGCTCCCGCCGATGCCGAAGTCATCGACGCCACCGGGAAGTTCGTGTTCCCCGGCTTCATCGACCCGCACGTCCACATCTACCTGCCGTTCATGGGGACGTTCGCCAAAGACACCTACGACTCCGCCAGCCGGGCGGCGCTCGTGGGGGGCACGACGACGCTGATTGAAATGGTCTGCCCCGGCCGCACGGACGACCCGCTCGAAGCCTACGAGCTGTGGAAATCGCAGGCGGCGGGCCGCTCGGCGTGCGATTACGCCTTCCACATGGGCGTGACCCGGTTCGACGACCGCACCCCGGACCTGCTGCGCCGCATTGTCGCGGACGGCACGGCCTCGTTCAAGGTGTTCCTCGCCTACAAAGGCGCGTTCGGCATCGACGACGCCGAACTGTATCAGACGTTGGAACTGGCCCGGCGGCTGGGCGTCATCGTCACCGCGCACTGCGAAAACGCCGAGATGGTGTCACGGTTGCAGCGGCAACTCCTCTCCGAGGGCAAAACGGGGCCGGAATGGCACGAACCTTCGCGACCGACCTCCGTCGAGGCCGAGGGGGTCCATCACTTGGCGACGTTTGCCGAGCTGACCGGCGCGCACGTGTATGTCGTCCACACGTCGTGCGAAGACGCCTTGGCGGCCGCGCGTCGCGCGCAGCAACGGGGCGTGCGGCTGTGGGTGGAGACCGTGATTCCGTATCTGGTGCTCGACCGCTCCTACGCCGAACGGCCCGACTTCGAGGGTGCCAAATACGTGATGTCCCCGCCGCTGCGCGAGCTGCGGCATCAACCGATTCTGTGGAACGCGCTGCGCACCGGACGGATCGACACCGTGGCCACCGATCACGCCCCGTTCGATTTCCATCTGCAAAAGGAAATGGGCCGCGGCGACTTCACCAAAATCCCCAACGGCATTCCCAGCGTCGAAGACCGCGTGCATCTGCTCTACACGCACGGCGTCGCCACCGGGCGGATCGACTTGCAGCGGTTCGTCGACGTGGCATCGACCAAAGCCGCGCGGCTGTTCGGCCTGTTCCCGCGGAAGGGGACGATTCAGCCCGGCGCCGATGCCGACCTGGTGATTTTCGATCCCGGCCACCGCGGCGTCATCTCAGCCGGGACGCAGCAGATGAACGTCGACTACAGCGCCTTCGAGAACTGGCCGATTGAGGGCCGAGCCGACACCGTCACCGTCCGCGGCCGCGTGCAGGTTAGCGATGGGAAGTTCGTCGGCACGCAAGATCACGGTCGGATGCTGCGCCGCGAACCGACGCACGGTAACTAACATCATCCGCGCGCCAGCGCGTCCGTCTGCTTTACGAAGTCGTCGCCGCGCCATTCGTGGTCGGCTTTGACGGGCTGGCCGTCCGGCTTGACGGCCTTTGCAGCCTCCCGTGCTGCGGCCTGACGCCGCACCAGATCGGAGTGTGTGGTGAAGTATTGCAGGCTGTGCCCCTTGAAGTCGTCGAGCGTCTGGAAGCCGTGGCGGTCCATGAACGCGGCGAGTTCGTCGCACATGCTGCGGACGCAGCGGTAGCCGAATTTCATGACGTAGGTGCAGACCTGCACGGTGTCGCAACCCAGCAGCAGGAATTGGGCGGCGTCGCTGCCCGATTCAATCCCGCCGATGCCCGACAGCGTCCGGCCGGGAAACTCGTCGCGAATCGTCTTCGCCACTTCCATGCACATCCGCAGCGCGATCGGCAGCACCGCCTTGCACGAGTAGCCCCCTGGCGTGGTGTAGCCTTCGACGGTCGGCTCCGGCCGCAGGGTCTCCAGGTTGACCCCCAGCACGCTGCGAATGGTGTTGATCGCGCTGATCCCCTGACAGCCGGCCACCATCGCGGCCCGCGACGGATCTTCGATATGCGTCACGTTGGGGGTCATCTTGGCCCATACCGGGACTTTGGCGGCGCTCATCACCCAGCCGCAGACCTCTTTCAGCAGTTCGGGATTCTCCCCCATCGCCGAACCCATTTTCCGTTCGGGCAGGCCGTGCGGACAGGAGAAATTGCACTCGAACGCATCGACCCCGGCATCCTGACATCGCTCGACGATTTCGATCCAGGCGTCTTTTCGGTACTCCTCCATGATCGAGGCGATCAGCACCCGGTCGGGATATTTGTCCTTGATCTGCCGGAACTCGTCGATCCACGTGCCGAAGTCGCGGTCGCTGATGAGCTCGATGTTCTCCCAGCCGATGACTTCCTGCGATTCGGCCGCCCGCAGCCGCGCGTACCGGGGCTGGACGTTGACGACCTTGGAGGCGTCGAGGCTGACCGTCTTGCAGATCACCGCCCCCCAGCCGTCGTCGAACGCCTTGCCGATGACGTTCGCATTGGTCCCCGGCGGACCCGAGGCGATGAGGAACGGATTGGGCAGCTTCAGCCCGTCGACGACGGTGCTCAGATCGGCCATCGGGAAATTCCTCGTAAGAATCACGGCTTCCTGCCGCCGCCGGTGAGGCGCCAGCGCATCGCAGTGAACCGAATTATAGCGCGATCCATTCGGACGAAGCCACCGGCGTGTGAAAACACCGCTGCGATTTGCGTTGACCAACGCCTACGCGCCCTTCGGCGTTCCCCAGTGATCGCGGTATTCCCGGCGAATCAGTTGGTTGGCTTCGTCATCGCCGAGGAACTGCTCCTGCTGCGGATCGAACGTCAGCGAGCGGCCGACGCGCGTGGCGATGTTGGCCAGGTGCGCCAGCGACGTCGACAGGTGGCCGGTGAGCGCGTCAGCGTTCGGCTTCGTGCCGCTGCGGATGCAATCGCAGAAGTTGCGGACGTGTGCGGCGTCGTCCTGCGGCTTCTGCTCGATGTCGAGCGGGACCGCCACATTGCGATCGCTGAGCACCGTCAGCTTGCCGCGCCGGCTCAGGAACATCTGCCCCTTTGTGCCGTAGAACTCGGCCCCGCTGTCGGTGTTGTGGGGGTAGTTCGTGGACCACAACCGCTGCTCGTAGATCAGCAGCCGCCGGCTGCCCGGCTTGCCGTCGCCGGGGTACTCGAACGTCGCCTGTTGCGTGTCTGGGAACTCGGTCTCGTCGTCGAAAAAGAACTTGCCGCCGTTCGCCGAGATCTTCGTGGGATGCGTCTCGACGCCCAAGCCCCAGCGCGTGTAGTCGATGTCGTGCACGCCGTCGTTGCCCGCTTCGCCGACGCCGAAGTGATGCCACATGGTCCAGCGCGTGTGGACGCGGTTCGTGCGATAGGGAACCATCGTCGCCGGGCCGACCCAGGAATCGTAGTCGAACCCCGCCGGCGGTGCGGTGTCCTGGCCGGGAGGCAGCTTGCCGCGGCGCTGAATGTTCCAGCACTTGGCCACCAGTACGTCGCCGATGATGCCCTCGCGCAGCTTTTTAACCGCTTCGATCATGGTTACGGTGCTGCGGCTTTGCGTGCCGTGCTGCACGAGCGTCTTGTTGCGGGTCGACGCTTCCACCAGCAATCGTCCTTCGCGGATGTTGTGCGAGATCGGTTTCTCGACGTAGACGTGCTTGCCCGCGTCGCAGGCCAGGATCGCCGCCGGCGAGTGCCAATGATCGGGCGTCGCCACGATCACCGCATCGACCGATTTGTCGTCCAGCACCCGCCGCATGTCGGCAACCGCCCGGTTGGACTTCACGGCGAATTGCTGCGCGGCGCCGGCACGTCGGGCATCGTCCACGTCGCAGACGTAGGCGACTTCGACGTTGGGCAGCTTCTGAAACTGGCCGGCATCTCCCATCCCGCGCCCGCCGCAACCGATCAACGCGACCACCAGCTTGTCATTCGCCCCACCAGCGGCATGCGTCGGCGAGGCGCCAAGGACCGATGCAGCGGCAAGGCCCGCCGAAGAGAGCATCACGAAATCGCGACGGTTCAAAGAGTCGTGCATGGCGAGGTCTCCGGGGTTATGTGAGTGGTGAGTGAGAAACTCTTTCCCGTTCTCCCGATCATGGCGACGGCTTGCGATTTTCCGTGACCCAGTCCAACGGAAACCGGGCGAAGGTCAGCGTTCCCGCGACTTCGTACAGGACGCCGACGCGACCGTCTTTGAGCACGGTCAGGCACGAATACATGCAGCCGCGCGGGTCGAGCAACCTGCCGTCGCTCCAACTCCGTCCGTCATCGCTGCTCGTGCGGATCGTCAGCGCGATCCTCTGCGTCGCGCTGTTCGGATTCGAGAACAGCAGCTCGCCGCGCGGGTGCCGAGTCAAGCTCGCCATGCACGTCGGATCGGGAACGGTGAACCACGGTTCGGACCAGCGGCCGAGGGATTTGTCGCCCGCCGATTTCGAGTCGTTCGGCGTGTTCCAGGTCCAACGCGCCCACGCGCGTTTTCCGCCGCGCGACTCGTCGCGCATGGTCAGCAGCAACGAACCGTCTGCAAGTTCGGCGATTTGCGATTCGCTCGTCGGGGGCTTGTCGGGGATCGCGGCGGGCGAGATCGCCCAAGTCTCGCCGTGATCGCGGCTGAAGAGGAAGCACGAATGCGGCGTGCCGCTCGCGTCGCGAAACTGAGCCGGAATGACGAGCGTGCCGTCGGTCGCTTGAATTCCCGCGCCCGGCCCTTGAAAGCAGAGCCGCCAGCGCGGGTCTTTCACTTGCGTCGTGATGTTGATGGGTGGCGACCACGTCACACCGTCGTCCGTGCTTTTCGTCAGCACGAACTGCCCGGTCTCATCCGGCGTCAGGCCTGGCCCCGATCCGTTCCACGCGCGATCCCCCCGCGACCACAAGGCCGCGACGAACACGGCTCCGGTTTGCGAATCGACCAGAATCGTCGGATCGCCCACGCCGTTGCCGCGCGAGTTCGCTTCGGTCTTGTCGAAGTCGAGGATGCGCCGCATCGCACTCCAGCTGGCCCCGTCGTCAGTGCTGCGCATCAGGCCGACATCAATGTCTGCCGGCAGATCGCCGGCCCCGTCGTGCCGAATATCGAAGACGGCCAGCAGCGTCCCTGGCTTCGTCGTCGCCAATCCCGGAATGCGATACGCCTTTGAGCCGTCGTCCCCCGGCTTTCGCAGCACCACGCGCAACACGCGCGAATCAACGTCCTGCGCGAGAGTCGCGGACGCTCCCACGCACAACAATGCAAACAACAGAGATCCCCGCTTCATTTCGTCACCCGCTCTTGTCGAGGTTGTTGAAAGCCGCCACGCCATCGGCGTGCGCGCGAAGGTAAGCCATGAGTCCACGCTGCGCCCACGCCGTTGGCGTAGGATTAAATACAAGCTGACGTGAATGATCGTTGAGAAACGTGAAGCACGCCGGCTATTTCTTGATCGCTTCCACGTCGCGCTTGGCCGTCCAGAACAGAGCATTGACTAACAGGCGGCGGAAGGCCGGCTCCTGGAATGTGTCCTGCGCGCCGAGCGACGTGTAGAAGATGCGGCCTCCCTTGTAGTCGCGGGTCCAGGCCAACGGCTCGGTCGGCTGGCCGGGGATCGCCCCCTCCCAGAGCACTTGAATGTTGGCGGCATGCCCCAGATTTTTGTAGAGCGCGTCGTTGGTCTTGGTCAGCTCAACGTCGGCGAGAATCGGATGCGCCTTACCGGCAGGGGTGACGCCGATCTGCGTGACCGGACCGACGGGGTGATGGCTCTTGTAGTTCCCGCCGAGGACTTCCTGGTCGAACTCCAGCCACGTTTGCACGGCATGGCTGGCCGTCCGCACCGCCACGACGGGACGCCCCGAGGTGACGTACTTCTGAAATCGCTCCAGTTGCTCGCCCTTCAGCTGCATCCGCTTGATGAACACCAGCGCGACGTCACAGTCGTCCAACTGCTCCAACCCCGGCAAATCATCGACCCCTTTCCGCACGACGCGCGTGCAGCGAACATTGTAGTGGCGCTCCAGAAACTCCTGAAACGGCGGCAACGACTCTTCCGACTTGTAAGTCTCGCATCCGGACAGAATGCAGACCTTAAGCGGCTTCCCCGCCTCATCGGCCATTGCCGCGGCAGCGCCGAGTCCCGCCAGCGTCGCGATCATCCACAAGAAAAGACGTCGCATCGGAAGCTCCTGCGGCGACTTCGCCGGTGCCAATTTTCAGGGGGCTTGCTAAACGAGTTCGCGCACGAGGTCGCGGTCGTCGAGCAGGTGCATCGGTCGCTGGTTGTGATCGGGGATGGTGAGGGCCGGGTCGATGCCGAGATGACGATACAGGTTGGCCAGGACGTTGGCGGGCGTGTAGGGACGGACTTTGGAGCGGCCGCCGTCCAAATCCGTTTCGCCGATGACCTGACCGACCTTGAAGCCGCCCCCCGCGAGAACGGCGGCGCCCGCTTCGGGCCAATGATCGCGGCCGTCGCCGCGCGAGATGCGCGGTGCGCGGCCGAACTCGCCCCACAGAACCACGGCCACGTCTTTGTCCAACCCGCGCTCGTGCAGGTCGGTGACGAGCGCGTGGAAACCGCGGTCGAGTTGGGGCAACTGCGTTCGCATGTCGATGAAGTTCTTCTCGTGCGTGTCCCAGTCGCCGACCTTCAGTGTCACCACGGAAATGCCCGCCTCGACGAGCCTCCGGGCGATCAGGAAATTCTCGCAGAACTTGCCGTACCGGGCGTGCGTCTCAGCCGACTCTTGCGACACGTCAAACGCATTGCGCGCCTTGGGCGATGTC
>JAWXBB010000447.1:0-15468 GCA_034439795.1 Planctomycetaceae bacterium
CTTCTGCCGCGAGGGGGGCCGGGTCGCGATTCTCGACCGGGACGCCGTCGCCGGGATGCTGACCGCCGAGCAACTGACCGCCGCCGGTCCGGGGGAGGCGAAGTTCTGGCCGTGCGATGTCAGCCGGCATCGTGAGCTGGACGCCGTCATTCAGGACGTCGCCGCGACGTGGGGCCGAATCGATTGCCTGATCAACAACGCGGGTGTGCATCCCCCGGCGACGGCGATCGACGACACGTCCATCGAATCGGTCGAGGAACTGCTGCGGATCAACTTCATCAGCTCCTTTGCCGGCGCGAAAGCCGCGGTGCCGCATCTGCGAAAGACGCGGGGGACGATCGTGAACATCTCGTCGATGACGGCGGTCCTCGGCCAGGACCGGTCCAGCCCGTATGCGTCGACGAAAGCCGCCCAGGTCGGGCTGACGAAGTCGCTGGCGATCGAACTGGGTCGCGACGGCATCCGCGTGAACGCCATCCTGCCGAGCAACATCGACACCCCGCTGATGCACGAATGGGCCGCGACGCTGGATGACCCGGCGTCGGCTCTTGCGCGGGTGGCGGCGTTGCAGGTCTTCGGCCGCATGGGCACGCCGGAGGAGATCGGCACGATCGCGCTGTTCCTCGCCACGGACGATTCGAGCTTCGTGACCGGCCAGGCGATTGAAGCGGAAGGGGGCGCGAGTTTGGATTACTGACCCGTGTTGTCAATTGGTTAGCCGGGAATGGCACTACCTTAAGGCGCGCCCTTGCCTTCAGTGGCGATGTCGTCGCGCTGGGCCGGGAACAGCTTCCGAACCATACGCCGGTTCAAGGTGCTGTTGGCGACCGGCAGGCTCCGGTACTCTTTCGCGAATCGGGCCAGTAGCTGAAACTCCGCCACGCGGGGATTCACGACAGGGGCAATCGCGACCTTGACGCCGAACTTGGCGGCGTACTCCCACGGCGGCGGGTAGATCGCGTGTTTGCGATCACGCGCGGCACGCCCAACGCCAATCTTGTGCTGCCGCAGTCGGCGGCGGAGACGGGGTGCTGCCCCGATGTAGAAGACGGGCGATTCTCCGCCGGGGTAGGTGAACGACTTCTCGGCGATTAGGACGTACACGCCCGGACTGCGTGGCATATCGTCTTTGTCCCACGTCAGTAGGTCGCGCGGCGGAAGGTAGACGAGCGGGCTGGCGAACGCGAGTGGGTCCATTGGCGGGTACTCCTGGCGGTACGGTATGCGCGTCGGCATTGAGGGAGCGACTTAAAATGTCTGAAATCACTCGCGAACTGGCCTGAAATCCCGTAATCTGGGCATAGGGCAGTCCTCTGCAATCCCGACGGGGTGACCTAAGTGCCTTCAAGCAGCCAGTTTAGAACAATACGTTGCCAGATGAGCCTCTTCACTGCGGGGTTTCAGTTTGCGACAGCGAGAGTGTTCGCTTGGCTTCTCGCGAAGTACGGCCAAGTGTTCGATGGGGACGATCCATTCTCAATGCCGGCGATGTTTCCGATGCCACCGGACATGAAGGACGTACACTTCCCGCAGGTGATTCTGAGGAGCTTTGACACCAAGAGGCAGGTACAAGCGAGCGGAAGTCGCCTTGATCTGATTTACGAGAAAGACCACATTAACGACGCTGAACTCGCCGAGTTTCTAGCTTGGTCTGGATCGCTTGGCAAAGAATACATGGCCAAATTCAAGGGATCTGCGGTTCGTATCGGTTGTGTTCTAAACCGTGTGGCTCCCGACGAAAACCCCCCGGGAACACTGTCTCGCCATTTTTGTAAAGAACAATGGATTCAAGGCCCTCTCAATCGCCCCGGAGATTTCCAGCTTCATGCTCACAAAGTCTTCGAGCCGTCCGGGGTCTTCAAAATCAACAGTTGGATGCGATGTAGCTGCGCGGGACTCGTGGAACCCGGTGAGGAGGTTCAGCCCGGTGGATACACAGTCATCCTCGTACAGCACGACTTCAATTCGCTTGCAGAAGGCGCAAGCGATCGGAAGGTGACGGACGATCAAGTCGATGCGTTCCTGAAAATGGTTCCGTCTGAAATGTTGCGCGTCCTCCAAGTGTACTTCCCGTAATGGCAGGAATCATGGATCAAACCCGTCTTGCTGAGAGCGGCGTCGCGGTATTCAAGTCCCTCAGAAACTACACCACGGGATCATCGGGGACAATTGCGGCAGCGATGAACACCCGGAGTTCATTCGGTGCGGTGTTTTATCGCATTCCCGTTGCAGCAGCAATCGCTCACGCAACGATGCTCTCGCCATGCTCCGCGTCATTGACGAGGCCCGACACATCCTCAACAGAATCAGCGATCATGACTCGCCTCGCAAGGCCAATGGAAAACGTGCTTTCTAGGGGAGATGAGCCGCGAGTAAAGGAACAGATTCAGGAGCATCTGGATTATCTGCGGGCAATTTCGGCCAGTGCCGATGATGCGCCAATTTCCGAGGACACTGCTGAAGTGGCGAGGTGGACTTGGCACATGATGTGGTCTGCCAGCGGATACGCACTGCCAGTTCCTTCCGCATGCACTGGACCTGATGGCCGCTTGATGTACTCATGGGATCGCGGCCACAATCATCTGGAGGTCGAATTCGGTCCAGAACAGGACTCAGAATTCTTCTACCGGGATCGCGCCAGCGGGCAATTGTGGAGCGCAGACCACCGGGCTGGCAGCGCTTTGCCGAGCGAAGTCGTGAATTCGCTGCGACTGTTCTTGTGACTTTGTGTTGCGGATCATAAACGCAGCGTCTTTCATGGGGGCATTGCAACTCGGAGCGCTCATGACGCCAAATCATCCGGGAGAAGATGGAGTTTCGGTACCGCCGCAAACTAGACTATTTCGCATCGGAGCCAATGCGCACCTCAGTCCAGAGGCAACCCGAAGGCGAAAGGCGTTGCCGCTCATGTTTGAGTTGTCGACCGAAGACAAAAAAACCACGCCCCCGTCGCTGTCAGTGTGGGCCGAGGAACTGACAATCGCCGACCAAGCGTGGGACTTCATGGGAGCAAAGCCTAAAAACACGGTTGTTGCGTGCTTGAGTGCTGATGACGTTCGCGCTATTCCGGTGCCCCCACAGTTCCAGCAAGTGAACGTCGTTTGGGAACAGGCCAAGCGTGACGACGGCGATGGCAATCTTATCCCTAATCTCGCGCCAGGAGCAGAAGGCCATTGCGGCATCATTGGGTTAGCCCAAGGCGGGACCGCCGATAAGAATCACCGGAAAGCATTGCGGCTCGATCTCGCTGAAGCTGCGAAAATAAGCCCGGTACCAGTACCGCACGACTTCGACGAGGACCATGTCCGTATTGCTGCGTATTTCCTTTACCAAACGACACACCTAAACGGCACGGCTGAAACGCATTGGGTAAGTGCGATCCGCCAATTGAGACGGCACCGCGTGCGCCTAGATGGAATGGCACAAGATTAGGGATTCCGCCCCTGAGCAGCCAACCGCCGGTGCGACTTCGACCGCGGGATCGTCATGTACTCGTTCCACGACGGGCGGCGCTTCTTGTACCGCGGTTCCAGACGACCGGGCCGATTGCCGACACGGTGAGCGGCGACCGTCGTCAAGAATGCGTTGTACAGCACGTCGCCGCAGTTCGTCGCCATCATGGCTGGCGTGAATGACTCGACGGCCTGCATGGCTCCCTTGACCGACAGTTGCCGCGGCGTGGTGTCGTTCCGTTTGGCGGATTCCGTCATTACGCCCCGCAGCAGGTTGTACGCGAGCAGGTGGGCATAGATTTCCTTGGCGACCATGACGGGCGTCTTCGCGCGAATAACGTCGAGGCGCATCGACTGCTTGATTGACCGGAGGTCCAATTCGCAGTTCCAACGCCGCCAATACAGTTCCGACAGTTCGCTCTGCGGAATCGTCGGGTCGGTGATCGTCGTGACGACGACGGCGTCCTCCCGGCCCCCGTCGCGACCCTCTATGCTTATCACGAATTCGCGAACAGTGATCGTCTCCGGCAGTTGCTGGAGTTCTTCCGGCGACATTCCCTTGCGATAACGGGGACGCTCCCACTCGACGATGTGATCGGTCGCGCCGAGTTGAATCCCTTGGCTGAAATCCACGGTGCGGTTCTGGTGGCTGATGGACACCATGTCGATGCCGCGGTCTTTGAGGGCAGCCAAGGTGACGTAGGACGGATACAGCCGGTCGGCGACCATGATGTCGCCAGCCTTCAAGGTGTCCAACATGCCGCGGAGCAACTTGCCTTCCCCGGTGCCTTTCCCTTCGTGCGGGCCGAACGCGAAATCAACCACGGCCCCGGTCGATAGGGAGATCAGAGCGACGGCCCGCATGAGGGGAAAGCCCAGGCCTTGCGGACGGGACTTCACTTGCGGGTAGACCAGTTGATTCTCCGCGGTGTCCGCCATGCTCAGGCCGGTTCCATCGGCCAAGAAAACTTCGCGGCCGCGCCAGTGCCACGCATCGTCGGCGGACTGGTGGACGTTCCGGCCAGTCTCTTTCGCCATGCGTTCCATAGCTGCGAGCGGGAACCGTTGACGGGCCACGCAATAGCAGCGCGATGAAGCCGAACAGGCGGGCAGACCGCTCGCCACGCGGTTTGCGAGGATGCGGCTGACCGCTTCGTTGGGCGACTTGTCTTGGCTGAGCGACTGGCTGAGCCATCCCCAGAGCGTGACCAGTGGGCAGAAGACGCGCTGCCGGTACTTGTGGCCTTCGTCGGCCAACACGCTCAGAACGTAATCGCGGGTGAGGAGACGGCCGAACGGGAGCGCGTCATCTTTGGCAAACTTGTTTCGCACGACCGCGAAGTCTTTTCGCGCCATTGGATTCGCCCTTGAACTGTGGCGAACCGTGGTAGAATGCTTGCTGTCACGCCGTGCATTCTGGTTCGCCGGGATGTCGGTCGCCCCGGTTTCGCCGCCAAGCGATTCCGGGGTTTTTCATCTCACCTCAGTATTGTGCGCCAATAACTCCGCGGTGCAATCCAGATCGTTGACGAATCCGAGATTTTGGCGTACATTTCTCCCATGAAGAAAAAACACGCTGGTGGCAGGCCACCTAAAGGGGATGCGTCACAGACCGCCCGAATCTATCTGCGATCCATCCCGACCGAGAAAGCGCGGTACGAGAAGGCTGCGCAGAAGGCTGGCGTCAGCATGGCCGAATGGGTGAAAGACCGCCTCAACCAGTCCGCAAAGCGCGAACTCGGCGAGTAAGCGGAGACCGGGGGAATCGAACCCAGCGGGGATACCGTCCCTACGCCCGGTTATAAGACGGGTGCGCCACCAAGACGCGGGCCGGACTCCGATTAAGTGGGGTCGGCCGGCAATGGGCAATCGGCGATGCGCTTTATGTTCATTGTGCCATTACGACCATGACATCAATCGTTAGGTTCGCGCTGTCGCTCAAAAGTCGAGACGTGACGACAATCCTCTTGAGGCGGACGGGAAGCCTTTGCGATACACAGCCAGAAACACTGCATTCAGGGTGTCGATGATGGCAGTGACCGCGCGTTCCACGTTGCCGCGAGCAATCTCGCCAGCCTCCTTTGGGTGCGTCAACTGATTGCGAAGTACGATGGCTGATCTCAGTTCAGACCACCACGTTTCGCTCCTGTTCAAAGGTTGGCCAGAAAAGCGAAGATGCAAGAATTGAATGCGATCCTCAAGCCTCATAACCTTCAAGGATGGGTGGATTTTGAACTCGCCATCTTCCAGCCGCACATCTTTTTCGAGGAGCAAGGCTTTTTCGTGAACCGAAAGCGAATTATCCAGCGCGAAATCTGCGGCGATGGCGTTCGTGTGAGCCTCCAAGGAACAGAATGCAAGCATCAGTGCAGCATGCAAGTACGCGACCTCTCCGGGAGCATCGGGACATTCCCTCGCCTTTTCAAGGAACCTCTTGGATTCCTCCAGTAACGACATGGCAAACTCGTCTATTTCGGCCATCGCTACTTGTCCTCCACCTTCTTGACCTCTAGCTGCGCTTGCTTCGCTTAGTATTTTGCCATCGCCACTTCGATGGCCTTCGGCGTGATCCCCTCGCCCTTTTCGGCTTGAAGATAGAAAAGCTCGACAAGGCGACCGCGTTCCTTTGGGTCGCTGCGAAGGCCCAGTCCCCGATAATTCTCCGGGTCTGTTCGGTGGCGAGCCTTGGCCAACGCCTTCGCGTTGAGCGGATCGACACCCGTCCGTTCCCTCAACGCATAGTGGCGCTTGAGCCGGACATCGTTCTGCTGCAACAACCCGGCCACATATGCCCACGCAGCCAGCACCGCCGGACTTGTTGCTTTTTCGGCCATGTCATTCCGGCCGGTAATGCGGGCCTCGAACGCAGCGCGTTGGGCGCGAATCAAAGCAGCGAACTCAGTCGCTGCCAGCTTAAGGTTGGCATCCTTCCACAGAGTCTTGTGCTTCGACAGCACCGCTTCCCATGATTCGTCCCGCTTGCCCCTCTTGCAAAGTTCTGGAATCGTGCTGGTTGTCTCGAAATCCTTTTCCATAACCACCTTGCCAAGGTGGTAATTCACGATGAAGCTGGTGGCGAGATGAACTGAAAGGACGTTGCTCCTTGTGCGGTTGTCGGCGAAATCCTGCCCATCATCCAGCAGGCCCGCGGCTTGGCACCAATTCCTAAGTTCCGGGCCGCGGAACGTCTCTCGCATTCGGTCCAACAGGTCCGCCGATACGGCGATGTTTGTGTTGGAGATTAGCTGGACATCCAGCCTTTGTTCCATTGTCAGCATGACATAGACCTTGACGCCGTGATACTCGTCAACTCCCGCTTCGAGCGCTTCGCGGATCGCCTCAAATCGGTGCTGACCGCCGATGATCTTTATTGGCCGAGGATCGCTGCCATCGGATGAGAACTCTGCCACAATGTTGCTGAAGCAGCGACCTTGCTTTGCATCTTCCTTCATCACAACGAACGCATCATGGTTCTCGACGATCTCTCGGTTTGCTCGATATTCCCCCTGCTCCTCCGGGTCTAACGGGACATCCACGGTTCCGATCGCCAGGAGGGAACTGCCCCTGATGTGGCATTCGCAGTACCTCGCATCAGTTCGCCTATCGGTAAGCAGGAACATTGAGGCGGTCTGCTCCAAGGGCTTAGCCAACGCGATGAATTCTTGATACATCGCAAGCGCCTTCTCCTGTGCCGTCTGTGCTTTGCTGCTTGTCTTTGGCATCCCAGTTCTCTCCCAAGCGTGGCGCTCGAATGCCGGATAATCGGCTTGCGTTCGCGACACGCTGGAGAGTAAATGGTGGCAATGGCTTATGCAACGGAAGCGGGCAAAGGCCCGCTCCGTCAGCGACTTGAACACTATGCCGAATTCCTTAAGGTAGTGCCATTCTTGGTTAGCCGGTGGTTGAGCGCAGCGATACCGCCGGTTGACGACAGTTGAAGAAACCGACCCGGAAGGGATCGCAGCGCTGCGATCCCTTCCAGGGTCGTCTCATTGATGAGCGTTCGCTCCCGGTGGTGTCGCCGCGCTCAACCACGAGCCAATGCCTGTGGTCCCTGCCGGGACCGAAGCATGAAAGCTGGGTGAGTCTACGAACACTGGGTGTGGTTCGGGGTGAGCCTCGAAGACTCGACTGCACCCTACAAGAAGAGACCCGCAATTACGGCCCGCGGTTGAACGTGTTTGGCGGCAGCGATGTGTCCTCCGCGCTGATGCCGCCGTGGCAGGCGTCGAAGCGGGAGAGCCGCACGCCCGGCGGCTCGGGGCTTCGGCGTGGGGCTTCGGCGTCGGCGAGGATTGAGTCGGCGACCGTCCCCGTGGACGGCCCCGCAAACGTGAATCGGCCGGCGGTCAAGCCTTCCAGCGGCCAGTCGTCCGTGGGCAGCACCGTGGTCGGATCGGATGATGCACCGCGCCACGTGGCGATCGGTTTGTCCGGCGGAAACAGATTTCCCTCGCCGTCCCAGACGACGGATTCCGGCCCCAGCATGGGCGTTGTTTCGCCGCCGAATTGCAGCAGCGAACCATCGAGACCGAGCACGCAATCGGTCGCGGTGACGGCCAACCGCGGCGACAACGATTCTGTCTGTGGCAGCACGCACCTGAGGAATGTGCGACTGTCGCGGACGGTGATGTGATCGAGCCTCAGGTTGGTCACTGGTTCGTCATCCGACAACCGCAGCTCGAACGCCGCGCCGCGGCCCTGCCATAACACGTCGTCGGCCGCGATGCGTCGGGCGGCGGCGTGGGACACGATCGCCGTCCCCGCGCCGCGGAACAGCGCGTCGCGCAGCGTCAACGATCCCGCGGCCGGGTCCAGCGGGTCGATGAGCTTCCACGCGATCCCCGCCGGGATGTCCCGTTCGTCCCGGCCGCGATGGACGAGGCCGGTGTCGATGGCCGACGCCGTCACCGTCACCTGTTGCGCCTGGATCGACACCAACGCGGCGGGATGGTGCTCCGTCGGCCACAGCACGTCGTGCCGCACGGTGACGCGGTCGAACGTCACGCTTTCCGCGGCGAGTTGCAGCGGTTCGTCGCGAATGAGAATGACGGGGCACACGCCCGCGTCCCCCTTGATCTGCAACCGCCCCGCATACCGCACGATGGACGCCGCATACGGCCCCGGTTGGTTGAGCAGCAGCACACCGTCGGCCGCGGGGTTTGGCAACGGCAACAACCCGCTCGTGGCGTCAATTGGAGGTGCGACGTTCTCCGTCGGTTGCGGTTTCCGTCCTGCGAGCGACAGCAACTCGGTTCGCACGCCTCGATCGGTCAGCGACGCGATCGACCCGCCCATGACGAACAACACGGCGGCGACCGTCGTCCACCGCGGCCAGTCCGAGGAGCGCTGCGGTCGCAAATGCGGCACCGAGACGTCGAACCGCTGGCGAAACGTGCGGACCGCGGAGCGTCCCGGCGTGCCGAGCCGTTGCAGGCGTTGGACGACCTCCGCCGCCGATGCCGGTCGCTGCTGCGGGTCGCGGTGCGTGAGAGTGGCGATCAACTCGGCAAGCGCGGTCGGCGTCTCCGGCGCCCATTCGCGGACGTCGGGAATCGACCGCGTCTGATGGGCCGCGAGTTTTGCCAAGGGATCGGCCATCGTGAACGGCGGCCGACCTGCGAGCAGTTGCCACAGCAGACAACCGAGCGCGTACAGGTCCGATGCAGCCGTCGGGGTGTGACCGATGCCGATCAGCTCCGGCGCGATGCCGTCGTAGGCTTCCAGCGACAGCGACGTGTGCAGCGTGACGTCGGGTTCGATCACCGGCCGCAGTCCGGCTTCCACCAGCACCGCCTGCCCGCGGGATGTGATCCGCACGTGCGACAACCGGATGTCTCCATGCACCTGCCCACCGTGGTGCCAGCCGTCGAGCGCGGCCGCCAGTTGCCGGCCGATCTCCGCCACGATGTCGGCCGGGAAGCGACCGCGCCGCACCAGCAGCTCGCTGAGCGGCGTCCCGGCGACGAACGGCATCACGAAGTAGCAACCGGTCGCGTCGTCCCAACACGACGTCGGCGCGATCAAGTCCGACGCCGTCAACCCCGCCGCGGACGAGGCCAGTTGCCGGCCGCGCGTGATGAGATCGGCCTTCCGTTCGGGCTGCGTCACCACCCGCTTGACGACGCACGGCGTGCCGCTCGACAGCGAACGGGCCAGCCAGGTGCGGCTGCCGCGCGAGCGGCCGAGCTCGTCGAGCAGCACGTAATCGCCGGCGGCGAGCGCTTGCGGCTCGTCGGATTCGAGCACGCGTGCCTGGAACGGGGTCAGGCGGCCGTCCTGCACGAGGGCGTCGATCCAGACGGAATCGAACGCCGGCAGATCGCGGGCCAGTTGCCGCACCCGCCGCCGCGCACGCCGCAAATCCGCGGGCCGGCACAACCGCCAGTCGCGCAGCCGCCGCTGCAATTCGGGAGTGGGTGGTTCCAACACGCGGCGGGCATCCTTGCCTGCGGAATCCTGTTCAAGAGGCGTCCAGGACGTACCTCATGGGGCGCGGGCATCACGGACAAGATCCACGGCCACATCCACGGTGCCGATCTGCTTGCGGGTCGCCTCGCGACTCCGTTCCAGTTCTTCGACGGCCTTCCGCATTTTCTCCGGATCGCGCTTGCCGGCAGCAGCCCGTTCAAGGGACTCTTTAAGCTCGTGTCTGGCGATGGTAGCAGTGTCGGTGCTCATCGCCGCATTGTTCGGAGATTCGGCAGGGCCGTCAATTGGAAACTGCGAGAGGACGACCTCGTTTCGCGAACCCTTGACGCCTCCGCCCCCTCCACCGATGATATCCCGTTCCCCGGCCGAAGTGGCGGAACTGGCAGACGCGCCGGACTCAAAATCCGGTTCAGTTAACCCTGAGTGTGGGTTCGAGTCCCACCTTCGGCAGTCGACGTTCGTGAAGTGGTGTCGGTACCAGTGTCCCGGACGCTCCGAGCGTCCGGGACACTTTTTTTGGTGACAATCATGTCCGACAGCCCCCGCCGGGCGGTCGTCCTGGTGAGCGGCGGCCTCGACTCGGCGACCGTGCTGGCCATCGCCCGTAGCCAGGGCTTCGACTGCTACGCCATCTCGTTCGATTACGGCCAGCGGCACCGGCAGGAACTCGCCGCCGCGGCACGGGTCGCCACCGCCGGCGGAGCGACCCGGCACATCGTCGTCCCGGTCGATCTGCGGGCCTTCGGCGGTTCGGCGTTGACCGACGCCATCGACGTCCCCAAGGACCGCGATGAAGCGGCGATGTCGGCGGGCATCCCCATCACGTACGTCCCCGCCCGCAACACGATCTTCCTGTCGCTGGCGCTCGGCTGGGCGGAAGTGCTCGGCGCCCGCGATCTGTTCATCGGCGTCAACGCCGTCGATTACAGCGGCTACCCCGATTGCCGGCCGGAATTCGTCGCGGCGTTCGAGCGGCTGGCGAACCTGGCGACAAAAGCCGGCGTCGAAGGGGCACGGTGGACGGTGCAGGCCCCGCTGATCGAGTTGACCAAGGCCGAGATCATCCGCCAGGGCGTGTCGCTCGGCGTCGATTACAGCCTGACGCACAGTTGCTACGATCCCGATGCCGCCGGCCAGGCGTGCGGCCATTGCGACTCGTGCCAACTGCGGCTCCTAGGCTTCGCCGACGCGGGCCTGACCGACCCAGTGCAATATCAGCCGCGGTGAGTGCGACAGCGTATGCGTTCACGACTTTGAGCGAAGGCCAGAGTTTTTGTCCACAGATTTCACAGATTCCGCAGATTCAAGACAGAGGAATTTACTGAGATTTGGACTTCTCACTTTTGGATTTCAATCTGCGAAATCTGTGAAATCTGTGGATAAACTCTTTGCTGACTGCTCCAATCCGTGAACGACGTTGCATGGCATCCCTATCCCTGATTGAACGACCCGATCCCTCCAGGCGAGTGCTCCGTGCGGGTTTCCGAGATCTTCCGGTCGATTCAGGGCGAAGGCCGGTTTACCGGCGTCGAGTCGGTGTTCGTGCGGACCACGGGCTGCAACCTGCGGTGCTGGTATTGCGACACGCCGTACACCTCGTGGGAACCCGTCGGCGAGCAAAAGTCCTGGTGGGAGGTCGCTGCCGATGTCATCCGTCACGATTGCCCGCACGTCGTGCTGACCGGCGGCGAACCGTTGTTGTCGCCGGATATCGTGCCGTTGTCGCAGCATCTGCGGGAACAGGGGCACATCGTCACGGTGGAGACCGCGGGAACGGTGTACCGGCCGGTTGTCGCCGATTTGATGTCGATCAGCCCCAAGCTGGCGAACTCGCAACCGCGCAGCTCGGGCCGCTGGTTCGACCGCCACGCCCGCGATCGGGAACGGCCGGATGTCGTTCGCCGGTTGCTCGCCGAGTACGACTGCCAACTGAAGTTTGTCGTCGATGAGGCGGCCGATCTGGAGGACATCGAACGGTTTCTCGCGCTCTTGCCTGCGGTCAGTCCCAACAGCGTGTGGCTGATGCCGCAGGGGATCACGCCCGACGAACTCGCCGAGAAGGCCACATGGCTGCCCGCCGCCGCGACGCGGCTCGGGTTCCACTACTGCCCGCGACGACAGATTGAGCTGTTCGGTAACGTGCGCGGGACGTGATTCTTTGTAGGGTGTAGTCGAGTTTTCGAGGCTCACCCTCTTGGTTTTCTTCCGTCACGCCGACGTTGACCGCGTTGTGGGCACGACGGGGTGAGCCTCGCAAAGCCTCGACTACACCCTACGAAGAACTCAATCCGCAATCGCGCGCCGCAACAGATTATGCGTCATCCGTTGCACGCGTTCATCCGGGCCGTGCGGGCGAGTCCAGTGAGACCACGGCAACACGTGGCCGGGGGGACTCGACAGGCCCTGCGACCAGAAGATCGTGGAAGCGTTGAACACGAAGTTCCCCTTGGGGCCGGGGTAGATCGTCGCTGTCCAGGTCTGCGGTCGGGTGCCGCCGACGAGGGCCGTCCCCTGACCGACGATCTCCAGCCCAGGAATGTCCTTGGGCGGGTCGCCGTGGTATTCCCAGCCGATGAGGCCGGGGATGCGGTCGCCGGTTTTCATCCCCGTGCCGGCGAACAACCAGTGATCGGGTTTGATGCAGACCCAGTCGCCGCCGCCGTTGACCGGTTCGATGTTTCGCGACCCCATCAAATACCCCTCGTCGGGGCCGCGGTGCGGGAACGGCCCGTGGTCTTTTTCGCGATCGACGGCGTACTTGTAGTCCCCGCCGTAGGGGCCGCCGCGGAACATGATCCGATTCGGTCGGCCGTCGAAGCCGGGCCGCAACGGCGTCACCCAGCAGACGGCATTGCCCGACAGAAACAACAGATCCACGCCGGCGTCGCGCAGCTTGACCGCGCTCTCGTACTGGCGGATGTCCCAATACTCGTCGTGCGCCAGGCTGATGAAGCACTTCGTCTTGAGCGCCCGGTCCGGCGAGACCATGTCGCTGTTCGAGCAATACGTCACGTCGTAACCGTGCTGTTCCAGAAAGTACGCCAACGGAAACTCGAAGATCAACCATTCCCCCGAACCGACCGACAGTGGCGCGTTGACCACGCTGCTGGCTTGCGCGTACCGGCCATACGGCCGATCGAAACTCACGTCGGCCAACGGGCCCTGATTCCCCTTTGGATGCGTGTAAACGGAGAAATTCGAAGGCCACTGGTTGTACGCCTGCCAGGTGTTGTCCGAGCATTGCAGCAGGATGTCCGCCGGGCGGTCGTCCCTGACGATGAACACGACGTAGCTTTGCCACGGGGCGACGGTCTCGTCGGGCGGGTGCGTGTTCAGCCGGCCGAGATACACGCCGCTCGGCCAGTCCGCGGCGATGGTCAGCGACGCCGTCGGCTTCCATTGGCACTCGTGCAGATTCTTCGCGCCCGGTTCCGGCGTCAGTTGCGTCTCGCCATTGAACGGACCGAGCGTCGTCATCAACCGCGCGCCGCGGCCGTTGTAGTAACCGGTGCGGAAGATCTCGATGGACACCTTCTGCGGCGGGTTCGTCGAGACCATGATGTCAAGTTTCTCCCCCGGGGCGACGCTCTGCCGGGAGCAATACCCCTCGACGAACGGCGACCGCACACCGGTGGGGCTGTCGAGCCGGACGCGCGTCAGTTGCCAGTCGGTGGCACCGGGTCGGGCGTTTTCGCGGCGGATGAGGTCGGGGTCGCGCTCGGCGGCGGGGAGGGTGAATGTCAGTCCAAAGAAGAGCGCGAAACCGCAAGCGTGGGGGCTGATCGAATGGGGTCGGCGAGTCGGAGGTGTCGGCCCGGAGGTCATCCTGTGTCCTTTCAGAGCATCATCACGAGGCCGTCGATGGTGCGGATGCGCTCGTAGATGGCGAGCACCTGCGCGGCCGATTCGACCTGGGGCGTGATCGTGAGGGAAAGATGCCGGCCGCCGGAGGTCTGCTTGATCTCGTACGGCGGATCGACTTCCAGCCCGAGCACCTCGCGGACGCCGGCGACGACCAGCTCGACGAAGCCGTCCTGGTTCGCGCCGATCGCCTTGAACATGAATTCGCACGGAAACTCGTGCGTCGCTTCGAGCAGTTCCTGCGGCGGCAGATCGGACACGGGGCGGACTCCTGGGGAGGAACGGCGATCGTAATCCAATCCGGGGCCGTTCGTCACGCATGGGCTTGAATCTGGTTGGCGACCTCGATGACACTGTGGCCCCGTTGCTGAGCTGCCGATGGACAGCATCCACTTGATTCATGGTTCAGTCAGAAGAACCAAACCGGTTATCCGCAGATTTCACAGATTTCGCAGATTGGATGACTGACAGAGGACACACTGAAAGATAGGAGCGATTGGCCGGTCTCACCGCCTTGAATCTGCGCAATCGGTGAAATCTGTGGATGATGTTTTCTCCCAGAGATTCGGCATCGCTTGCCGACGATCCTTACTGCCAGGTTGAATCTGTGTACCGCGCGTCCGATGGTTATCTGTTGCACGTTCGTCATTGGCGACCCGTTGGGGCGGTGCGCGGCGTCGTCATCTCATTGCACGGGATTCAGAGCCACAGTGGGTGGTACGCGTATTCGTCGTCGCGGCTGGCCGCCGCGGGGCATGAGGTGTTCTTTCTCGATCGCCGCGGGTCGGGATTGAACCGGCCGCAGCGCGGGCATGCGATTCACGAAGAGCGGCTGCTTAACGACATCCGCCAGTTCCTGGGGCGATTGTCGGAGGACCGGCCCGACCTCGCCGCTGTGCCGCGGGTGCTGACCGGCGTGAGCTGGGGGGGCAAACTCGCCGCGGCATATGCGGCGTCTTATCCGCGGGATTTTCGGGCCGTCGCGCTATTGTATCCGGGACTGTATTCCCGGCTGCAACCGCAGTGGTGGCAGCGGCTGCGGCTGGCCTACGCGGCGTCGAACGAGTGGGGCCACGTCACGGCTCCGATTCCGCTCAACGAACCGGAGTTGTTCACCGACTCCCCGAAGTGGCAGGACTTCATTCATCGGGACGAACTCGCGTTGCAACGGGTGTCGGTCGATTTCCTGCGGTCCAATCTGCGATTGACGAAGTTGATCGAAGACCGGGCCGCCGCCATCAACATCCCCGTGCTGATGATGCTCGCCGGCCGCGACGACGTGATCGACAACGTCCGCAACCGCGCGTGGTTCGACCGGCTGACGACATCGCGGAAGCGGCTCATCGAGTATCCCGAAGCCAGGCACACGCTGGAGTTCGAGAACGAGCCGGACGGGTTCATCGACGAGTTGATCGCGTGGGTACACAGCGCTGTCAGCGTCCGGGACACTTTGCGTTGATCGCGCATTGTCCCCTCTCCCCCGAAGACGGGGGAGAGGGGGCCGGATTGAATGCCTTAACGCTTGCCTATTCCCCGCGCAGCGTGCTGACGATCGGCACGCCCGTCGCCGCGCGGATCGCCCACCACGACGATGCCATCCCCACCACCGCGATGCTCGCCAGCAACAGCCCGCCCGACCCCCACGGCACGTCCGCCCCGGTGCTCGTCAGATGCGGAGTCATCGCCAAGAGTGCCGCTGCGGTCCCGGTCGCCAGTCCCCAAC
>JAWXBB010000448.1:0-13112 GCA_034439795.1 Planctomycetaceae bacterium
AGGCCGAACAGTTCCTGCCGATTCTGCAAGCCGCGGCGAAGATCACGAAGTAGCTGCCCGGAGGGCGGCGTCCGACCAGACGACGGGAACGACCGGGAAGGATCGCTGACGATGTGGGTTCCGTATGTGACCATGGCCCTGCTGACGATTTGTGGCGTGCTGCTCATCCTGATCATCCTGCTGCAGCGCGGCCGCGGCGGCGGCTTGGCCGGCGCGCTCGGCGGCATGGGGGGCCAAAGCGCGTTCGGCACCAAAGCCGGCGACGTCTTCACCAAGATCACGGTCGTGCTGGCGATCATCTGGGTCGTCCTCGCCGCGGGCAATGTGTACGCCCTGCGCGGGTTCGGCGGACCGAAGTTCCAGGGGGGATCGTCTGCAATTCCAGCGGCGGCCGCGCTCGACGCGCCAGGCGGTGAGGCCGAGAATCTGCCGATTGGTATCGGTGAAGAACCAAGTGGGGAGAAGACGCCGGCTCCCGCCGGCAAAGATGAACCCACGCCCGACGCCGCCGCACCGGAAAAACCGGCCGAAGACAAAGCGACTCCCGAAGCCGCGGCCCCGGAAGCTAAGGCTGAATCAGCGAAGCCAGATGTGGCGAAGATGCCGTGACGCGGCCGGCCCGGATGCGAACTCCCTGAAACCCGCGGCGGTTGGTCCGTCGCGGGATTTCCGTTTCCCTGACATCCTTTTCGATCGAGTGCTGACTTGCTGCTGAGCATGACCGGTTTCGGCGAGGCGACGGAAGTCGTGGCGGGCGTCCACGTCACCGCCGAGCTGCGCAGCGTCAACAACCGGCACTTCAAACTCACGCTCCGCGCCCCCGACGCCTGGCTGCGGTTTGAGCCCGAATGGGAACGCATCCTCCGCGAGCGCGTCTCCCGCGGCACGGTCACGTTGACGCTGCGTCCCGACCGGTCGTCCACGACCGGGGTGATGCAGATCAATGCCGCGTTGCTGACGGCGTACTGGAATCAATTGGGGACCATCGCCAAGCAACTGGGCGCGATGCCGCCGGGAGACCTCGTCGCGGTCGCTTCGTTGCCGGGGATCGTCGATTCGAGCGACTGGGCCGCCGCGGACGCGGAATCGGCCGCGCCCGATCTCGACCGCCTCATTCGCACCGTTGTGGAAAAGTTCCAGTCGTTTCGCGTTGCTGAGGGCCAGGCGATGGCGACGGACCTGTTGGGGCATGGGGCGGTCATCACGAAAGAAGTCGAACGGGTCGCCGAGTTCGCGCCGCAGGTGGGACAGGAATTCCGCAAGAAACTACAGCAGCGGATTCAGGACGCATTGAAGGACGCCAACGTCGCCGTGGAGCCGAACGATCTGCTCCGCGAAGTGGCGATGTTCGCCGACCGAGCCGACATCAGTGAGGAAATCGTCCGGCTGCGGAGCCACCTGGAGCAATTTCAGCAACTGTTCAAGGCCGACGGTTCGCAGGGCCGGAAGCTCGATTTTCTCTGTCAGGAAATGTTCCGCGAGGCCAACACCATCGGCTCCAAGGCCAATCACGTGGGAGTCTCGCACGCGGCCGTCGAGATTAAGACGGCGATTGAACGGATGCGCGAAGTCGTGCAGAACGTGGAGTAGGCAAGGCGTGGCGGATTCCGCGGGGCAGGACGGTTTTCACGTGGTCGTGTTGTCGGGGCCAAGCGGCAGCGGCAAGACGACGATCGTGGAACGCCTGTTGGCGGAAGCGCCGATGAAGCTGGTGAAATCGGTCTCGGCGACCACGCGGTCGCCCCGGACCGGCGAACGGCACGGGGAGGCGTACTACTTCCTCTCGTCGCAGGAATTCGCCGCCCGCCGGGAACAAGGGGAGTTCCTGGAGACTGCCGAGGTGTATCATGGGTTGTGGTACGGCACGCTGAAATCGGAGATCGAACGGGCGCGACAGGCGAAGGGGTGGGCGTTTCTGGAGATCGATGTGCAGGGAGCGTTGAGCGTGATGGCGCTCTATCCCGACGCAGTCACGATCTTCCTCAAGCCCCCTTCGATGGAAATCTGCGAGCAACGGCTCCGCGACCGGGGGACGGAAACGGAAGAGATCATTCAACGACGACTCCAAAAGGTGACGCACGAGCTGTCGTTCGCACTGCAGTATCAGCACCAGGTGGTGAACGACACGCTCGACCGGGCGGTCGACGAGATTCTCGACGTCTTGAAATTGCATCAACGGGCCGCATGCACGCAACCGGCGGCCTGACGGCGGACTGGTTTCTGGAAGGATTGAATCGATGCTGGACGAGCTGAAGGAAGAGTACATCGTCAACAAGATGGGGGGCCGGTTCAAGCTGTCCACCCTGATTCAGAAGCGGATGGTCGCGCTCAACCGCGGCGCCCGCCCGCTGATCGAGCTGCAGACGAAGAATCACATGGAGATCGTCGTGCAGGAGATTCTGCAGGACAAGATCTACCTCGATCAGACGGGCAACGTCGGCGTCCGCCGGCAAGCCGTCGCCGATAAGGGTCCGACGTTGGACGATCTGTAATCAATCGCTGCAAAATCGTAAGAAGCCCAGGGATAGCAATCCCTGGGCTTCCGTCGCGCGATGCTGAGTCCTGTGAAACGCAGACATCCATGACCGGCCGCGAAATCCTCCTCGGCGTGACGGGCGGGGTCGCCGCTTACAAGGCGGCCGACCTGTGCAGCCAGCTCGTGCAGCAGGGGGCCGCGGTGACGGTGGTGATGACCGCCGCCGCCGAGAAATTCATCGGCGCGACCACGTTCGAGGCGCTGACCAACCGCCCGGTCTACCGCGACGCCTTCGCGGCGGTCGAACACTTCCGCGGCGAGCACATCGGCTTGGCACAGCGGGCCGAACTGCTGGTGATCGCCCCGGCGACGGCGGATTTCCTCGCCCAGATGGCGCACGGCCGCGCGAGCGATCTGCTCTCGACGTGCGTCCTCGTCGCGACCTGCCCGGTGCTGGTCGCCCCGGCGATGAACGCCGACATGTGGGCCAAGCCCGCGGTCCAGCGGAACATCGCCCAGGTTCAGGCGGACGGCGTCCACGTCATCCCCCCCGGCGACGGCTGGCTGAGCTGCGGCCAAATCGGCCCCGGCCGCATGGCCGAACCGGCGGAGATCCTGGCGACAGTGCAACGGATGCTGCCGTCCCGCTGAAGTTCCATTGTCGCGAGCGACCCGGCTGTCGTAGGATAGTTGAGCGGAGCAGGTTCTCAAAACGGCTACGTCCCCATGACGACTCTCACCATCCCGCCGCCAACGATTCAGCGAGAATCGCTAATCCTCGCCAACGGTGAACGGATGAGCCGAGTTGAGTTTCATCGTCTCTACGAAGCAGCGCCGGAACACCTTCGCGCCGAACTGATCGGAGGGGTTGTCTACATGGCTTCGCCCTTGCGCCGCAACCACGGCACGCATCATGTTTTTTTGAGTGGCCTGCTGTTTCAATATCAGGCGTTTACTCCCGGAACAGAATCCGGCGACAACACCAGTCTGCTGTTGGGAGATGACAGCGAGCCGCAACCCGATTTGTATTTACGCATCCTCCCGGAATTCGGCGGACAATCGACGACAACGCCCGACGACTACGTCGCGGGTGCCACGGAACTGATCCTGGAGATTTCGCTCTCCTCGCGCAGCCTCGACCTGCACCGCAAGCGCGAGGATTACCGGAAGTACGGCGTCCGCGAGTACCTCGTGTGGGTTCCGCCGCTGGGAACGATGTACTGGTTCGATCTGGCTGCGGGCGTCGAGCATCCGCCGCAAACGAAAGGCGTGATTAGGAGCAGCACGTTTCCCGGCCTGTGGATCGACATTACGGCGCTTGCGAACCAGCAACACCAAGCTGCCCTCGCAACGTTGCAGGCGGGGCTGGCGAGCCCCGAACATGCCGAGTTCGCACGCCGATTGGCCGCCGCTCATGCGAAACCTGCGGAAGGCTGACGCATGCGCGTCCTCATTACAGCCGGGCCGACGCGGGAGTATCTCGACGACGTGCGTTACCTCTCCAACGCCAGCAGCGGGCGGATGGGGTATGCGCTCGCCGAGGCCGTCCTCGCCGCGGGGCATGACGTCGTGCTGGTGACGGGGCCGGTGGCGCTCGTGCCGCCGGAGCGGGCCGAGGTGCGGAACGTCGAGACCACCGATCAACTGCTCGCCGCCTGTCACGAGGTCTGGCCGACGTGCGACGGCGCGATCGCCACGGCGGCCGTGTGCGATTACCGGCCGCGCAGCCGGTTCCCCGGAAAACTTGCCAAGACCGGCGTGTCGCTGGAACTCGAACTCGTCGAAACCGCCGACGTCCTGGCCGAACTCGGCCGGCAGAAGGGGAGCCGCTGGATCGTCGGCTTCGCGCTCGAATCCGAAGAGTTCGCGCACGTCAACGCGCTGCGGAAACTCAGGGACAAGAACTGCGACGCGATCGTCCTCAACCGCCCGACGGCGATCGGGGCGGAGGACAACACCGTCGAGGTCATCGACGCCGACGGCCGGACGGTCGCCGAGTATTCCGGCAGCAAACGCGCCGTCGCCGGTCAGTTGTGGGAGTGGATCGAGCGACAGATGGGAAGTCGGAAGTGAAGAGGAGTGGTCCAACGCCAGTTCTGACTTCAGACTTCCGAATTCCGACTTATTCCATCCACTCGTCACATCCGGTCCTGCCATTCCTCGCGTTGCCGTTTTGCCACGCTCCGTGAGGCGTTTTGGCAACACGCCGCCGGGCATGTGATAGGTTTCAGAGGGGTCGCTCCGTGGATGGTCCGCGGTGTTGATTCGCTCGACCTCCGGAACCTTCACCGTTCAGACAGACCCGAACGACGCCCGCCGGCGATGGTGGCAACGAAGGCAACGATTCTGCGGCCCGGCCGCGGAGGCGTTGGCTCGACCGCTCGTCGTGCGCGCCGACCTCGGGCACACGGGCCAACGGCGTGGACCTGCGACGGCTGCGAAACGATCTGCTCGCGTTGGTCGTGATGGGGGGCACGGTCTATCTGGGACTGTGTCTGGCCAGTTACGACCCCGCTGACGCTCCGTCCACGCTCGTCTTCCCGGTCCGCGACAGCATCCGCAACATCGGCGGACCGGCGGGGGCCAGAATCGCCTCGGCCCTCATCACCACGTTTGGGGCCGGGGCGTTCCTGGTTCCGATCGTGCTGGCGGTGTGGGATCTGCGGCTGTTTTCCCGCACGGAATTGACGAAGCCCGCGTTCCGGCTGTTCGGCGCGGCGCTCGTGCTGACAGCGGTGGTCGTCGGACTGCATCTCGCTCCGCCGGTCTATGCCGCGGCGCCGCCGGTCGGCAACGGCGGCTACGTCGGCGCGTGGGGCGCGATTCTGCTGCAGAAACATTTTGAGCCGGCCGGCGTGATGGCGATCCTCGGCAGCGCGCTGCTCGCTGGGTTGCTGCTCGCCGATGAAGTGCGACTGCTGCGGACGCTGCTTCGCCTGGTCTTCCTGCCGCTGACGATCTGGGACCGCATCGCGTTCCGCCGTTCGGTGAAGGAAGTCGCCGCGGACGACGTCGCCGCCACTCCGCCAACAATCACCGCGCCTCCGGCAACGGTCCCGGTCAAGACCGCTGTTGTCCCCAAGCCGGCGAAGATCGCGCGGCCGGTGGAGATTCCGCGCCACGACGGCGTCGCGACCATCCCCGTGCATCAACCCGCACCAGTGGTGAGCGCGCCCATCGAAGTCGTGCCAGTTAACCCGCCGCTCGCAACCCGGCCGAAGTTGTCGCTCGTCACCGACGACGACGAACCCGTGTCCGTGTTGCTTCCCACGACGGCGCTGCTCGACGAAGCCGAAGAGTTCCCCTACGAAATTCTCGCCAAGAAGGCGCAGCTCTCCGCGACGACGTTGGAGAAAGCATTCAAGCAGTTCGGCTTGAACATCCGCGTCGTCGCCATCGACACCGGCCCGGTCATCACGCAGTTCGAGCTCGAACTCGAAGCCGGACTGCGATTGTCGAAAGTCACCGCGCTCGCCGACGACCTCGCGATTGCCTTGCGGGTGCCGTCGGTCCGCGTTGTCGCTCCCATCCCCGGCAAGAACACCGTCGGCGTGGAAGTGCCCAACGATGTGCGTGTGATGGTCCGCCTCAAAGAGTTGCTGGAATCGTGCCGGGCGGACTTTGCCGACAAGCGGATTCCGCTGTTTCTGGGGAAGGACGTCAGCGGCAAGCCGATGGTCGTCGACCTGAGCAAGATGCCGCACCTCTTGATCGCGGGCCGCACCGGCACTGGCAAGAGCGTGTGCCTCAACACGCTGATCCTGTCGATGCTGATGAGCCGCAGCCCGGAGCAGGTGAAGATGCTGATGATCGACCCGAAGATGGTCGAACTCAGCCCGTACATGCGCATCCCGCATCTGATGCACCCGGTGATCACCGACATGAAAAAGGCCGAGGCCGTTCTCGGCTGGGCCGTCGACAAGATGGAGGAGCGCTACGACCTGCTGGCCCGCTGCGGGGTCCGGCATCTCGACTCGTACAACAAGCTCGGCAAGACGAAGGTGCTGGAACGACTGGGGATCGACGCCGATTCCGACGAGGCCGACCTCGTTCCGGACACCATGCCGTACATCGTCATCGTCGCCGACGAAATGGCCGACATGATGATGACCTCCGGCAAGGACGTCGAAGGCTACATCATCCGGCTCGCGCAGAAGTCGCGCGCGGTCGGCATTCACCTCGTGCTCGCCACGCAGAAGCCGACGGTCGACGTCATCACCGGCCTCATCAAGTCGAACCTGCCGGCCCGCATTGCGTTCCAAGTATCGAGCCGGGTCGACAGCCGCGTGGTCCTCGACGAGCAGGGGGCGGACAAGCTGCTCGGCTCCGGCGACATGCTGTACCTGCCCCCCGGCACCAGCGACCTCATTCGCGGCCAGGGGACATTCGTCAGCGATGAAGAGGTGATGCGGGTCATCGACTTCTTCTCCGACCAGGAGCCGCAGTATTCGCAGGAGATCGTGCAGGTCACGTCGGCCGCGAAATCGGGCAGCAAGCCCAGCGGCAGCGAGGCCCGCGAGCGCGACGACCTGTACGAGCAGGCCGTGGAAGTGGTGATCCGCGAAGGCCGCGGCAGCGTCTCGCTGCTGCAGCGCGCCCTCGGCGTCGGCTACGGCCGCGGTGCACGCATGATCGACTGGATGGCCGAAGACGGCATCGTCGGCAGCTACAACGGCAGCCAGGCCCGCGAAGTCATCATGACGCTGGACCAGTGGGAAGACACCCGCGCGGCGGTGTGACGAGATCCGTCACCCATTCGTCGACAGCGGCTTCTCCAGCACGAACGCCACGTATTGCGAGCGGCTGCGGACGTGGTGATGCGCGCGGACGGCCTCGGCGACGGCGATCCAGTCGGCGGGGGAGATCGACCGGTACAGCGGATTGCGCCACTCCAGAAACCTGCGGCCCCAGCGGTTGTTGCCCAGTTGCGACAGACACCGGAAGACCGCCTGGATCGGAACGGCCACGCGGGCCGTCCAGTCGTGTCGCGAGGCGATCTGAAAGCCGGCCGCTGCGGCTTCGCGCTCGTAATCGGGAATCGTATAGAAGTCGTCCCATTGCCAGACCTCGCGGACCATGCGCGTTTCCGGATCGTCGAGATGCCGGCGATCGTCCGCCGTGCGCCAGACGAAATCGACCAGCACCATCCGGCCGCCGGGGCGGAGCGCGCGGAAGGCCTCCCGCAAAAACTGCGGTCGATCGGGAAAGTGAAACGCCGCCTCCAGGCACAGCAGGCGGTCAAATGAATCGTTCGGAAACGGCAGATTCGCGGCGTCGCCGACTTGATACGACAACGGCTCGACCTGGTCGAAGAGCGCCTGCGCGACCGCGATGTTGCCATCGAGCAGATCCATGCCGATCACCGTTGCCGACGGTTCGAGGCAATGCAGGATGAACGCGCTTTTCCCCCGCCCGCAGGCGATGTCCAGCACGCGCTGGCCGGGTTGCACGTTCAGCAAGTCCGCCGACTTCATCACCAGCCGCCGCTGGGCCATCTCCAGATTGACGGCGACGTTCAGCGACGCCAGCGGCCAGGTGAAGGGGTAATACCCCAGATTCATCAGCGCCGGCCCCCACGTCTCCAGCCGCAGCATCCGGAAGACGACGTTGGACCCGTCGTAGGACGAATGCACGGCCGACGTCGCAGCCCGCTCTTCGGGGATGTGATTGGAGGAACGGATGGGGATGGTCTGCGTGGTCGTGTGAGGGTGGCTCATGCGCATGCGAGAGTAGAACAAAACCGGCGCAAGATCGGAATAGCAAGCCGAGATTTCGCGGGAGCGGGGTCTCCAAGGCCTCACAAGTCCGCGCAGAGCAGGAGGTTCATCCCCCGGTCTTCTCCGGTATCCACACCGCCGCGTGCGCCTTCACCGCCGCATAGTTCGCATCCAGTTCCGGCCCCAGCCAGAGCAGGGCGGCGATGCGGCGGATGACGTCGCGGATGTAATCCACCTCGTCCAGCGACAGCGGCCGGCCCAGCAGGCTCGACTCCCGGTAGCTCAGCCACTTCTTCAGCACCTGATAGCCGCCGAGCGTGTAGTCCCACACCCGCCGCGGCACGTTCTGCCAGTAGGCGTGGTCGTTGAGGTAGATGTCGCAGGTGTCCGGTCCCAACAGCTCCGCCGCGGCATCGCCGAGCGCGGCCCGCTCGGCGGGGGTGAAGGGGCGGGCGATCACTTTCCCCTTGGCGGGCATGGCGATCCCCCCTTTGCCGGCGATGCCCCAGCGGGCGGTGACGAAGTAGTCCTGCGGGGTGAACGCCCCGCCGCCGACGCGCTTAGCGGGGCCGACGATGTTCAGCCCGGCGATCAGCTTGCCGGTGGTGACGCCGGTCACACGGGCTTCGGGATCGAGCAGGGCGGCCACGCGGCGACCCAGGTCCGCCGACGCCACCAGTTGTGCCCGTTTATCCGGTAAGGGGACGCGCGGCCAGTTCGACTTGAGGCCCGCAAAGTTTTCGATCCGGTAACGATCCGAATGAATAATCGAGAGCGAATGGTACATGAGGCTCTGACACGGCACCTTTCGCTGCCGCAGGTAATCAATGGCTTCTTCACAAAGATTCGGGATAAAGTCGTCTCCCGGACTATCGTCGAACAGATGGCGGCCGCCGTTCTTGATGAACAGCGGAATCGCCCTCGCACCACTGTCCATGAAGTTCAAGTCCGTCAATACACTGCTGGCGATCGCCGGCTCGATCTGATCTTTCCGCGTTCGGCCGGTCGTTAACAGAAAGAGATTCTTGGGAACGACGAGTTCAAAGAGTTCCGGGCGTTTCTCGTCCAGCAGCTTTGTTGTCGGTTCCCAATAGACGACGCGACGGTCGAACGGACGATAGTCGTATTTCACGAAGTTCGTCTTCAATAGGCCGCGTTTCAACAAGGACTTCCGAGTCGCCTTCGCATCGAAGCGACTGGCATCGGTGACGAGCCGCGGACAGACCTGATGGAGATCTTTGGCGTCGAGTTCGGGATCGTAGTATTGTCCAATGCGCGACTCCAACTCTGCCCGATCCATCGCGACGAGATCATCGTCCCGGCTGGTTTTCACTCCGGGAAATGAGACCGGAAACAATTCATCGACCGGCGGCCATGCCGTATAGTTCGCTTCCGTCGCCATCGCTCGGAACGGCAGACCGAGCGCGCTGACTGGTTTGACGCGGACCGCGCCGGTTCGCTTCTTACCCAGGGACCGCAACAAATCGCTCCGCTTGGTCTCGCCCCAGAAGTCACGGAACTGAATCGTTGCCGGGGTTTTGTGTTTCGGCGTGCGTGACAGCAGCGCGATCGCCGTCCCGACTTGAATCCCTTCGCGGTTGTGCGGTGTGCTGAACACGCTGGGGTCGGGCAGGCCGTCGGGCGTCGTCTTGCCGGTCTTGTATTTGTCGCCGTTGAGCGAGTCGATCCAGATGTCGTCGAACTCTTCGAGGAAGCGCTCGCGCAGGCCGGTGTGCGACAGGCCGTCCAGCCACGAATAGTTCGAGATGTAACAGACGATGCCGTGCTGCACGCCCCGCTCGGTGATACAGCGTTCGGCGACGCGGAAGAAGCGGACGTACAAGTCGTTCAGTCCCTGCCCCTGCGGCTTGGGGGCCGACTTCGTCGTGCGGTACGGCTCGACCAGTCCCGCCTCTTCGGCCGCCGGCAATCCCGCGAACCCGTTGTACGGGGGATTACCGATCACCACCAGAATCGGCCGGCTCTGTTTCACCTGGTCGGCGGCGTCGCGCTCCTGCTCCATCTCCGGGAACACCAGCTTCTGCTTGGGACCGGTCGGCGGCTGCCAGCCCGTGAGCGCGTTGGTGAGATAGACCGCGGCCCGTTCGTGTTTCCGGTCATCGAATGCGGCCCCGTGCTGTTGCAGAAAGATGCCCAACTGGAGATGCGCCACGACGAACGGGGCCGGGAGGATCTCGAAGCCGAAGACACGCTCGGTCGCGGCCCGCTTGAGTCGACTGCCGAGGAGCGCGTCCTCCCCCTGTTCGGCGAGCGTGGCGGCAATCACCGACAGCGTCTCGACCAGATATGCGCCGGTCCCGCAACAGGGATCGAGAACATAGACCTCTTCGTCGGCGAGACCATCCGGCTTGTCGAAGTCCGACTTCAGCACCTGATCGACGCGGGCCACCATGTATTTGACGATCTCGGGCGGCGTGTACCAGACGCCGAGCTGCTTCCGCAATTCGGGATCGAACGCTTCGAGGAACGGCTCGTAGAAATATTGGACGGCCTCGGCGTCCTTGAACTTCTCGAAGAACACGCCCCGATCCACCCGGTTGAGCGTGTCGGCGGCCCAGCCCATGACCTCGGTGAGGTTGTCCCACTCGTCGAGATGGCTGGGATCGGTCAGCTCGCGGAACAGCTTGCGGAGAATGGGGACGTGCAGGTACTTGGACGCCTTCTCCCAATCGAACCGCTCGTTCGCCGCGGGGCCGCTGCGATGCCACAGCACCCACGCGCTGAACAGGCCGTAGAACAACGTCTGCACGAGTGTCGACTGGAAGAAGTGTTCCCCTTTGGCATCCAGCACCTTGAGGCCGAGCGATTCTTCCAGCGCTTTGCGGACGGTCTCGACCTGTTTGTGCGCCTGCGAATGTTCGACGCGGTTGCGGGCGTCGCGCGCATAGCTGGCGAGGAACCACGCGACGTCTTTGGGATCGGTGAGCGGGACCGGGCGGCGGAGACAGCGTTCGAGAAAGTCGAGCAGCCGTTCGCCGTGCTCCTTCACCGCCTGTTCCGGCTTGGCGGCGAGTTGCCAGAACGCCTTTTCCGAATCGGCGAGCCGGTGGTGTTCGTGCCGGACCGGTTGCCCGGCGGCGTTGCGGCCGATGAGGGCGAACTCGCGGAAATTGGTGACGAGCACCTGATTGTGCTGCGCCCAATACTTGGCGACCTGATCGCCGGCGACGGTCTTGCCCAAGTCATCGCCGGGCGGCTTGCACTCGATGACGCCGCGGGCGGGTTTCTGACCGGGCAGGGGGTCGCCGTCTCCCTTGGGAAATTGATCGGGAGTGAACAGTCCGCCGTCGGGCATGTTGCCCGCCTGGTTGTTGAGGTTCATGAAGCAGCGGACTCGCGGCTTCTTGAGCCGCTGGCCGACCGCGTTCAGCAGTGTCTCCAACGGGGCGTAATAACTCGTCTCCGGCGTGACGGCTCCGGTTTGGTGACGATTGCGGCAGTCTGCGAGATAGGCGGCGAGCGGATGGGTGGTCATGCGGGAGAACGTACTGAACGGCCGCGCGAATGACAACCGCTTCGAGGTCGAGAATCCCGTGACGCAGTCGGCATACACGGCTCAGCAGCCACGCGTCGTTCCTCGTCATCGAAGGATGCTGGCGACCACGCGATCAATCCGATGCCGGCCCCAGGAAGCATCCCAGGTGCGCGCGGCGGATTCTGCGCTCGATGGACTCCGCCGGGACTTTGTAGTTCGCGGGATCGAGCGTCGCGGCGCGATGCAGGTGGTGCCGCGCCTGCCGCGTCTGTTGGGTGTCTTCGTAGAATTGGCCGAGCAGGAAATGCGTCTCGGCGGTCGGGTGAATCTCCACGAGCCGCAACCACGCGGCTTCGGCGGCCAGAGAGTTTCCGAGTTTTCGTTCGCAATAGGCGATGCCGCGAAGCGCCTGAAAGCGGTCCGCAGCGAGCGGTTCATGGCGGTCGCCTAGCGCCAGCGCGGCTCGATAATCGTCCCGCGACGCAATCCACTGCTCCTGGGTTTCGCGGATCGTAGCGCGCAGGTTCAGCGCTTCGGGTGTGACGGCTTCGAGCGTCGACAAGACCTCGAGCGCGCGCGGCTCGCGGCCGAGCATCGCCAGCAGTCGGGCGCGGTCCAAGGCCGTGGCCTGACGATCCGGTTGCCGATCGAGTTGCGTCAGTTCGGCCTGCACCTGGCGTTCGGCGGCAACGGCCTGAGAATACACCGTGCGACGATCGTGCCCCAGGAGGATGTGGTTCGTCGGATACCAGGCCAGACGTTCGAGCACGCGCGCGGCGGTGGCATAACGGGACTGCTCCAGCAGGTCGCGCACGCGGTGAAACTCCGCTTCATAGCGACTGTGAAGAAACAGCGCCGGAGGAACGACCGCGATGACCCCCAGCACCGCGATCGTCTGCCAAAAGGGAGGATGAGTTACAACGCTCCGGCGGCGCATCGGCCAACCGATCAGTCCGCAGCCGAGGACCATTCCGCCCGCGATCGCGGCCCGGAGAACCGAGCCGGGCAGGGGGGTGAACCACGCCCGATCCAACGCCGGCAGCATTGCCAGACCGAGTCCCCAACCCAGGAGCAGCGCCAAGCCCGCCAGGAAACACGGGCCGCGTCCCACCGACCGATGCCCCTGGCTCACAACGCACAGAACCCACGGAAGCTGGAGCACGACGAACACCACGGCCACATCGCGGCCCAGACACAGCGGGGCCAGAAGCGTTCCCGTGGCGATCGCCACCCATCCGAGGGCGAAAACGCCCGCCGCGATGTCGCCCACGCTTGGAATCAGCGGTGAGTGATCGGTCGAGAGCTGTGTCATCTCAGGCTCGATGTTTCTGAGAAGCTGTTTTCAAATGGCGAGAAGTTGAGACATACGCTACGACTCCGCGGTTGACCTGCCACAGTCAAAACCGGCGGAGCCGTAGCGATG
>JAWXBB010000449.1:0-10890 GCA_034439795.1 Planctomycetaceae bacterium
ATTCGCATCACACGCGGCCAGCACCTCGCCGCGAAATTCCGAACTGTACGCATCCATGAGCACCACCTCCTTGAGATGGAACCCACCCTAACAGGCTAGCCCAGATTGCGCCAGACCTCCGGTGGAACCGCTCTAGGGTGAGGGTGCTTCTGCCTTTCTTCTTGCCCATTCGTGACGAAGACAAAGGCGAAAGGCACTCTCACCCCCAGCCCCTCTCCCACCGAAGCGGCGGGCGAGGGGGGAAAGGCAATTCACGCCTTCTACGTCACCGGCCCCCACGTCCACGGGCAGAATTCTTCGTCGCCGATCCCCTGCGCCTCCGACTTCGTCTTCTTCCCGCCGGCGACGGCGATGACTTCCTCGAAGATCTCCCGGCCGACTTCCTCAATCGTCGCTCCGTCCAGGATGCGGCCGGCGTTGATGTCCATGTCGTCCACCATTCGGTTGTACATCGGGGTGTTGGTGGCGATCTTGATCGTCGGCGACGGCTTGCACCCGAAGCAACTCCCCCGGCCGGTGGTGAAGCAGACCACGTTGCACCCGCCGGCGATCAGGCCGGTGACTGACGCCGGGTCGTAACCGGGGGTGTCCATGAACACGAAGCCCCGTTTCGTGATCGGTTCCGAATACTGGAAGACGCCGTTGAGCGCCGTTGTGCCTCCCTTGGCGAGAGCGCCGAGCGATTTTTCGTAGATCGTCGTCAGACCCCCCTTCTTGTTGCCAACCGACGGGTTGATGTCCACCCGTTCGTTGAACTTGGCCGTGTAGTCGAACCACCATTGCACGCGGTCCATGAAATCCTGGGCCACCCTGGGGGTCCGGGCGCGACGGGTCAGCATATGCTCGCCGCCGACGCACTCCGGCGTCTCGGCCAGCACCGACGTGGCTCCGTGCGCGACGAGCAGATCGGTGCAATACCCCAGCGCGGGGTTGGCCGTGATGCCGCTGTTGCCGTCGCTGCCGCCGCAGTTGAGGCCGAGCATGATCTCGGACACGGGAATTGGCACACGACGGACGTCGTTGACCTGCGGCAACAGTTCGCGGATGGCCGCCGTCGCCCGCTTCACCGTTTTCGCGACGCCGCCGACATCCTGCATGTTCATCACCAGCGGCTTGGACTTCGGCAACTGCGACGTGCCGCCGAGTTGCACCAGGCCGCCGTTGTCCATGAGATACGACGCCTGGGCCGTCTCGCAGCCGAGGCCGATGACCAGATACGCGGCGATGTTGGGATGCTTCGCAAACCCGGCGAGCGTGCGGGCGAGTTGCTGGTGATCCTCCCCGCCGTACTGCATCGCGCAGCCCCCCTTGTGAACGAGGGCCACGACGCCGTCGACGTTCGGAAAGTCCGCGAGGATCGAACGATCGAAATTCTGCGCGGCATATTTCGACGTCGTCGCCGAGCAGTTAACCGTGCTGATGATGCCGATGTAATTCCGCGTGGCGGCCCGGCCGTCCGGGCGACGGTATCCCTGAAACGTCCGGCCGGTGATCGGCGCGGGATCGGCGGGGACGTCGCTGCTGAAGGCAAAGTTGAGATGCAGTTCGCCGGCATCGACGTTGTGAACGTGGACCCAGTCGCCCACGGCGATGTCGCTCTTCGCATAGCCGATCGTCTGTCCGAACTTGCGAACCGGCGAACCGGCTGCGATCGGCTTGACGGCCACCTTGTGTCCCAGCTCGATCGCCTCGCGCGTGGTGATCGCGCCGCCGGTCGTCAGCGGGCAGGTCGCCCCCGCCGCCAATCCGCGAGCCGCGACGGCGATGTTGTCGTCAGGATGCAAAGAAATCAGCGGACGGGGAGTCATGGGGATCCTTCGTGATTTGGGAGTTCAGCGCGCAGCGTAATCGGGATGTGAATCGGAGGCAACGGGAGGTTGGGACGAGGTCATTGGTCCTTTGTCATTGGTCATTGGGAAAGACCGTGTGATTCTTCCCTAATGACCAATGACGAAGGGCCAATGACTTCCCCCCTCAATACCACTTCCGCTTGTCAACCAGCGTCGCGGGCGGTTCGCCGTTGACGAAGCGGCGGACGTTTTCCACGAGCGTTTCCAGATGCCGTTCTGCAATCCGCGGCGACGCGGCGGCGACGTGCGGGGTGATGATCACGTTTTCCATCCGCCACAGCGGGTGGTCGCCGGGGAGCGGTTCGATCTCGCAGACGTCGAGTGCGGCCCCGCGGATTTCGCCGGTGCGCAGGGCCGCCGTCAGATCGGTGAGGTCCACAATCACGCCGCGGCCGATGTTGATCAGAACCGCCGACGATTTCATCTGCCGGATGCGGTCGCGATTGAACAGTTTCGCGGTCTCGGGTGTGTGCGGGGCGGCGATGACGACGTAATCCGACGCCGCCAGCAGATCGGGCAACCGATCCATCGGCCAGACCTCGGCGATGGTGTCCGGGACCGACCGCGTGACGGGGTCCACCCCCAGCACCGTCATGCTGAAGGCCCGGGCGCGGCGGCAGATCTCGGCCCCGATTGCGCCCACACCCACCACCCCTAGTGTCAGGTCCGAAAGATGTTGATGGGCGTGGTCCACCGGCGTTGCTGTTCCGGGAGCCGACACGAAATCGGTGATGGCCGACGCATCGCCGACGGGCGCCCAGCGTCCGCTCATCTGCCGGCGCATATAAAGGTGCAGATTGCGCGCGAAGCAGAGGACGAGGCCCATGACGTGATCGGCGATCACGTCGGAAAACAGGCCGCGCATGTTGCTCAACTGGCACGGATGCTCGACGAGTTCCGGAAACAGATAATGTTCGAGGCTCGCCGTCGGCGATTGCACCCACCGCAACTGCGTCGACAGGGCCAGCAGCTCGGGAGTCAGCTTGCCGAAGAACGCATCGGCGGTGACGATCGCGGTGCGGGCCGCACCGAGGCTGGTGCAGTTGACGAGCTGCAACGTCGGCGACACCGCTTGCAGTCGCGCGAGGCGGACGGCGTCGATCGCAGGATGTATGACGAGCGTGGTCATCGGCCGGCCCTTTCGTGTGGAGTCGTGGACGAAGTTGGACAGTTCGCAGCAACGACTGTCAAGCGACGAAGCGCGTTTCATTTTGGTGCAGCAAGATTGGCCAGATCGCGGCTTGCCCTTGTCGCGATGACGCGGCAGAATGGCGACCCATGTCGGTTGCCTTCAACCGCGGTCCCATCCCTTCATGGTGTTCGCGAGGATCAATGATGCAGGTCTTCCAGCGCGGCGTTCAAGAGAGTCTGGTGATCAGCCACGAAGAGCCTGGACATGAAGTGGTGGTGACTGTCCTCGAGATCATGCCGTCCTGGGTCCGCCTGGGCATCAGCGACTCCAACAGCGATCCCGAATATTGGGAAGAGACGCTGTTCCTCGAAGACGCCGAGGGCGAGGACTCCTCGCTCGATCTGGTCATGGCCCGCTAGAAGGTCGTGCTCTTCGTAGGGTGCAGTCGAGTCTTCGAGGCTCACCCCAGAGTTAGTCGAGGGCTAAGGGTCTAGAGTCTAGAGCCAGCAGAAGAGAGGCAGATCCTGTGTGGTCCGCAGGTTTTTTTGCTGGCTCTCGACGCTAGACTCTCAGCTCTCGACTTTCTTCCGGTCGCAGGGTTGTACCGTCGGCCGTTTGCGGCAGAATAGTCATCGGAGAGTCTGACCGATGACGTTGGCCGCCGTTTCCGCCCCGATTACATCGACCGCCGCGCCGCGCCGCAGCGCCGACGATCCGTATGCCGACGCGCAGCTCGCCGAATGGGGATTGTCGCGCCCGCGCTTGCCGCGGCACATCGCCGTCATCATGGACGGCAACGGTCGCTGGGCGCAGGGCCGTGGACTGCCCCGCATTGAAGGCCATCGGCACGGCGTCGGCACGGTCCGCACCATCGTCGAGGAATGTTCGCGGCTGGAACTCGATCAACTCACGCTGTACTGCTTCAGCAGCGAGAACTGGAAACGCCCCGAACTCGAGCAGCGGCTGCTGATGCAACTGTTGCAGCAGTATCTGATCGAAGAGCGCTCCGAGATGTTGCGGCAAAACCTGCGGTTTTCGGTCATCGGCCGGACCGAGGCCCTGGGGCCGGACGTCCTCCGTGAGATCGGCATCACTAAAGAGTTGACCCGCGAGAACACCGGCCTGCGGCTGTGTCTCGCCGTGAACTACGGCAGCCGGGCGGAGATTCTCGACGCGGTCCAGCGGATCGCCGCCGAAGTCGCCGAACAACGGTTGTCGCCGGCGGACATCACGGAAGAGACCATCGCGGCGCATCTCGACACGGCGGGAATGTCCGATCCCGATCTGCTGATCCGCACGGCGGGCGAGATGCGGGTCAGCAATTATCTATTGTGGCAGATCAGTTACGCCGAGTTCTGGGTGACGTCCCGTTGCTGGCCGGAGTTTGGCCGGGACGATCTGCGTCAGGCGCTGCGCGATTTCGCGGCCCGCGACCGCCGGTTCGGGGGCCTCAACGGCTGAGTGCAGATGCTCGTCTGGCGCGTCGTCATTTCTGCCTGCCTCATTCCCGCCGTGTTTGGGGTGTTCTACCTCGACACGTGGCTCGGGCCGTCGGCGCCGCTGCTGATGCTGTTCGTGTTCGTGCTGGCGGTTCGAGGAGGGAGCGAGGCGGTCGACCTGCTGTGGACGCGGTCGTTCACGCCCAACCGCATCATCGTGTGCGCGTGCTGCGCGATCGTGGCGTGCGCGAGCTGGTACGGCCGCGTGGGCTTCGCGCCGATTCACATTCCCGGCGAGGGGAACTCGCTCGCGCAGGTGATGCTGGCGTACTCGTTCACCGTGCTGGTGCTGTTCGCGTCGGCGACCTACCGCTACCGCGAGCCGGGCCGCAGCATGGAGACGCTGGGGGTGGAACTGCTGATCGTGAGCTACGTCGGCGTGCTGCTCGGCGTGGCGACGCAGTTGCGGTGGGTCGCCGGCGATACGGCGGGCTACCTCGTCATCGGTTCGCTGCTGATGGTCACCAAGGGGGGGGACATCGGCGCGTACACACTGGGACGATTGTTCGGCAAACGGAAGATGGTGCCGCTGCTGTCTCCCAGCAAGACGTGGGCCGGGGGACTGGGAGCACTCATCGGCTCGGCGCTGTTCGGCGTGACGTGGCTGGAATTCGCGACGCCGTTGTTTCACCGCGGCTGGCAGGCGCCGGAATGGTACTGGAGCGCGCTGTACGGCGCAATTCTCGGCGCGGTCGGGCTGCTGGGCGATTTGTGCGAGTCGCTGATCAAGCGCGACGTCGGCAAGAAGGACTCCGCCGTGTTGTTCCCCGGCTTCGGCGGCCTGCTCGACATCCTCGACAGCGTGCTGTACTCGGGACCGGTCGCCTACGTGCTGTGGAAGGCGATGCCGCTCGCGACGTGGTTGGAAACGTCGCCGTTATAAAGAATCGCGAAACCGCAAGCGTCGATCGCTTGCGGCTTAGCGGTCCTCTCTTTGGGTCACTTCGCGGTCAACCGCTTCCCCAGTTTCGTAATCATGTCCCCGCATTCCTTGCGCGCCACGTTGAATCCCGCGACGTCCGCGTCTGCGCGCTTGAGATAATCGAGCACGATCGCCTCCGCGCGGGCGATTTCGTCGCACGCGCCGGGAACTTCGGTCGCGATCTCCGGGGGAATCGTCGTGAGGCCGTTCAGGTCGCCGTGCAGCAGGTCGCCGGGGTAGATCGTCAGTCCGCCGACCGAGATCGGCACGTTGATCGACAGGATGTGACAGTACCCGTGCGCCGCCGCCGCACCGCTGGTGAACGCCGGGAACCCGAGCGCTTCCACCTGGGCGAGATCGCGGCCGGTTCCCGAGGTGACGATGCCCTGCGCACCGAACCGCTTGTAGGTCGAACACATCACCTCGCCGAATGTCGCCGACGCGGACGGTTCGTCGAGATCCTGAAACACAATCACCGGCGGGCCGGGGATGGCGGCGAAGGCGTCGAGCTGCGCCCCGATGCTGCCGTAGACATCGCCGCCGCGCGGCGGACACATGCTGCGGAACGTGGAGGTCAATGCATAACCGACCATCGGCGGCATCTGCGGGAAGCTGGCCTTGATCGTCAGGTTCATGTACCCGGCATTCCGCAGACGCAGGTTCCACAACTCGACCGCGTTGCAGATCGTCGGCGAATCGTACCTGGCGAGGGCGGCGAGCTGGGGGGCCGTCAGACCGGTGGGCATGGTGGTTCCTTGCACGGTTCGATCGCGTTGACTGTGGAGGGGGGAAATCATACGGCGATCTCGCAGCGCGTGCAAAGAAGGGCGGGGATTGCTGTCGTGGGCCTTGGATGCTTTGTAGGGTGCAGTCGAGTCTTCGAGGCTCACCCTCTTTGGCCCGTCGGGGTGAGCCTCGAAGACTCGACTGCACCCTACGCAAGCGACTGAACCGCCGGGAATCGCACTCCTCGTCCATTGATAATCGCACCACGCTCCGGGAGCATGGCGAGCTCACGGCAGACGCAGACAGGTGATCGGTCATCGGTCGTATTCATCACTTTCCGCTGGCGGGCAATGCGATATGCAGGTGATTCCCGTCATCGACCTTCTGGACGGCCGCGTGGTGCGCGGTGTGGGAGGCCGGCGCGCTGAATACCGGCCGATCACGTCACCGCTCGTGACAGCACCGGACCCGTTGACCGTGGCGACGGCCCTGCGTCAGTTGTGCGGGCATGCGACGCTGTATGTCGCCGATCTCGATGCGATTCTGCATCGCCAACCGCACACGGTGCTCTACGAACAACTGACGTCCGCCGGTGGAACCCTGCTGGTGGACGCCGGCGTGCGCGAGGTCGCCGACGCCTTGGCCGTGGCGGCGACGGGGGCCGATGTCATCGTCGGGCTGGAAACCGTGGCGGACGCGCTGACGTTGCGAAGGATCGCGGAGGCGATCTCGACCGATCGCCTGGTCTTCAGCGTCGATCTCATGCACGGCTGTTCGCTGGGCGGCGCCGGTTGGCCCGATCGAGCGCCGGACATCATCGAACAGGTGCTGGCCTGCGGCATCACGCGACTGATTGTGCTCGATCTGGCCGATGTCGGCACGGACTCCGGCGGCAGCACGGAAGGACTCTGCCGACAGATCCTGACCTGTTGGCCCACCGTGCGGCTCATCGCGGGCGGCGGCGTGCGCGGTCCGGACGATCTCGCGCGCTGGTCGCAGGTCGGCGTGGAAGGCGTGCTGATCGCCTCGGCCCTGCACGACGGGCGCATCGCGAGGGAAGACATTGAGGGAATAGCGAATAACAATTAGAAGCTGTTTAAAAACGACATGGTCTTTACGCCGAAGGCGTTGTATCTCAAAGTGAGGATCAACGATGAACCCCCTACCCTGAAAGGGCTTCATCATGGTTTGAGGCCGCCGATGATGCGACCCTTTCAGGGTCGATTCGCCGCGGACGCCATGTCCCCAGGGTGCGCTCGCGGACTCGCGACCCTGGGCTGAGTGATCGAACGCCTTCGGCGTACCTGACCTCTGACCATTGATCCGCTTCCAACGGCAACAATCCGAAAAGTGTGTGGAAACAGCTTCTATTCCCTCTCGCCCAAAATAACGCGGAGCGGGCCTGTAAGCCGGGTTCTGTCGAGAGCGGTCATTTCTCCAGGACGGCGGTTGCCCGCCGCCTCCAGCAACCGACCCGGAGGTGGTGGCGGATCGAGCCGATCCGTGACGCCGACCGTTGCCGGCCGACATCGTCCCCCCTGCTTGGTCTTGCTCCCGGTGGGGTTTACCCTGCCAGCCCGGTCACCCGGGCCGCGGTGCGCTCTTACCGCACCTTTTCACCCTTACCGCCGAACCGAAGTTCGGAGGCGGTTTGTTTTCTGTGGCACTGTCCCGGTCCTTGCGAACGGTGGGCGTTACCCACCACCGTGCCCTGTGGAGCCCGGACTTTCCTCCCCGGAACCGAGTCGCCCCGGTCCCGCGGCGACCGCTCGGCCCACTCCGCGTCATTCCACTGTACGGGACGCGAACAGTGAGGGGAAGGGCGGTCCGACAGTCAGTGGTCAGTTGTCCGTGGTCAGTTGTGAAAGACAAGCTGCTGACGATTTCTCGGCCTTCACAACTGACCACGAACCAAGGACCACTGACAACCCCCCATTCCCCTCCTACAATGCTGATGAACACCATCCGTTGAAGGTCTCGCATGTCGATCACTGAAGATCCCGCCACCGTGCCGCCGTCTTCGCGGGGGTCGATGCTGCTGATGGCCATCGTCACCGTCGCTGCCGGGGGGATGATCTTGTCCGCCTTCTTCCGGCCGATGCCTGACAGAATCCCATACGGCTACGCGGGCGAATCGCGTGTCGGACAGACGTTGCCGGCGCTCGGCGTGGAGGGCTGGATCAACGGTCCCGGCCCCACGTCCAGCGAGCTGTCCGGGCAAATCGTCGTGGTCGATGTCTGGGCGTTCTGGTGCGGGCCGTGCCGGCAACTCTCCCCCGCACTCCGAAAGCTGCACGACGCCTATACCCCCCGCGGCGTCCGGTTCCTCGGGCTGACGACGATGAACGCCGAGACGCTGCCGCAAAGTGAGAAGTTTGTCCGGGACGAAGAAATCACCTGGCCGCAGGGCTATGGCGCAGAGGCGATGCTGCAGCAAATGGAAGTCCACGCGATTCCCGCGATCTGGCTCGTCGGCCGCGACGGCAAAATCGCGTGGGACTTGACCTCGCAGGAATCGATCGAAACCGCGCTCGACCGATTACTGGGAGAAAAGAGTTGATGGTGGAGGGCTGAGAGTCAGGCCAGAAGCCGCGGGGTCCCACCCCCGCGGATCTTCTCCTCACCCCATCTCTTCCCGCAGCACGCGCACAACCTGCGGAATCAACTCCGCGAACGCTTTCCCCCGGTGGCTGATGCGCTGCTTGATGCCGGCGTCGAGCTGGCCGAACGTCTGGTTGTACTCCGGCACCAAGAACATCGGATCGTAGCCGAAGCCGTTGCTGCCGTGATGATCGCGGAGAATCCGCCCGTGACAACGGCCCTCCGCCCAGCCCCGGATGCGGCCCGTGGGATCGGCGAACACCGCGTGACAGACGTAGTACGCCGTCCGCCGCTCATCCGGCACATCGGCGAGTTCGCGCAGCAGCTTTGCATTATTCGCGGCGTCATCACCGTGTTGTCCCGCGAACCGGGCCGAGTAGATTCCCGGCGCGCCGCCCAGCGCATCGACGCACAATCCACTGTCCTCGGCGATGACCCACCGCGACACCGCCAACGCCGTCTCGCGGGCCTTCTTCTGTGCGTTCGCCGCAAACGAATCGCCGTCCTCGACGACATCCGGCACGCCGGGAAACTCGGCGATCCCGACGACCTCAATGCCGTGCGGCCCGAGCAGATCGACCATCTCGCCGATCTTTTTTTTGTTGCGGCTGCCGAGAACGATTTGCGGAAGGGGCACGCGAACGCTTTCTGAATGGATCGTATTGGTTAGCCGCGACCCGGAGGCTTTGCGCAGGGGAGCGCTCTGCGACTCACGTCTCGAAAATCTCGCCGACGGAAACGCTGAACCCCGGCAGCGATTCCGGCAACGTGAGCGTGTCCGCGATCGTCAGAATCTCGGCTTCGCGATCCGGCGAATAGATGTGGACCGTTTGCTTCTCCGGTTCGACGATCACGACGTTCAACACCCCCGCTTCCAGATACTCGCTGGTCTTTTTGACCAGCGTCTTCCAGCGGTCGTCAGACGAACGGACTTCCACCGCCAATTCCGGCGCGGGCCAATAGCCTTTCGGCAGCGGTCCACGGGGAACGCGCTCGTAGCTGTAATAGGCGACATCCGCCCCACGGACGGTGTCGGGGTTGCGCTCTGTGATGACGCCACCATCATTGCCGATCACCCGTCCCAATTTGTGCGCTCGAACGTATTCACGAAGGATGCCGGCAATTTGCACGCACCAGTACCCATGCGCAGAAAACGGCGGATTCATGACGACAATCCTTCCGCGAACCAGTTCCGACGGGCGATCGCTCGGAGCGAGCTTCAGGTATTCCTCGGCCGTGATCGGCGGTGCGGCCGGAGGCAGCGTGACGGCGGACATGGTGTGATCCCTTCTCGTTCGGACTCCTGTTACCATACCCGCATCGGCCAGACGCCTCAATCCGCCTTCCCGGCGTATCAGGAACACCATCATGTCGCGGTTCGCGATTTGTTTCGCCGTTCTCACCGCCGTCTCGCCGCTTGCGGCTGAGCCGCCGCGGGTGCTCGATGACCGCCTCAAACTCGAACTGTTCGCCGAGCAGCCGCAGATCGTCACGCCGACGGGAATCGACGTCGATCACCTCGGCCGCGTGTGGGCCATCGAAAGCCACACCCACTTCCCGCCGGACGGCTACCAGGGACATCTCACCGACCGCGTGCTGATCCTCGAAGACACCGACGGCGACGGCCGCGCGGACAAGGTCACGCCGTTCGCGGACGGGCTGACGCATGCGATGAGCGTGGTGGTGAAGCCGGTGTGGTTGGAGGTGTGGGGGTCCGGGAGTGCGGGAATGAGGGGAGAGAAAGACGCCAAGACACAGCAAGATTCTTCCAACTCCCGCACCCCCGCACTCCCGCACACCAACACCGTCTTCCTCGCCACCCGCAAGGAAATCGCGCTCCTCCGCGACACCGACGGCGACCTCCACGCCGACGAACGGACCACGCTCGTCCGGCTCGACACGCCCGGCAACTATCCGCATAACGGGCTGGCCGGGATTGCGTTCGACGCCCTCGGTTGGATGTTCTTCGGGTTCGGCGAGAACCTCGGGGCCGATTACAAGATCATCGGGTCCGATGGCGTCACGCTCTCCGGCGGCGGCGAAGGGGGGAACATCTATCGGTGCCGGCCCGATGGATCGAAGCTGGAGCGCTGGGCGACCGGCTTCTGGAATCCGCATGCGAGCTGCTTCGACGCTTTCGGCCGGTTGTTCACCGTCGAC
>JAWXBB010000450.1:0-3986 GCA_034439795.1 Planctomycetaceae bacterium
GTGCGGGTGGACCATTCGGTGCCCACGCGGCTGCCCTTGAACCAGCCAACGGTAAAGCCGCAGATGTTCTCAAGCACCACATCGAGCAGGTCGGCCAGATCAGATGTGCGGGCTTCCGCCCGCACGATCTCGCGGCGCAGACGGTCGGCGTGCCACGTCGCGAGCTGCTCTGGGGCCGCCGCGAACGCGCTGGCCACACGGGCGGGCGCGATGAGCATGCCGCCGTGCTTCAGACTTTCCCACCACGCGATCGGTGACGAATCGGCTGGGTTAGGCATGCGTGCCTCCCCCCCCGCTCGGCAGCCGGATCTCGACAGTGACGGGGAAGACCTGAGCGTCACCGCGCAGGGCGTAGCGGCGCGGGATGATGCGGTTGATCACGCGGTCGCGCTCGTTCTTGAGCTGCTCACGGAGTTCCTCGTAATGGCCGCGGCGGCGGCGGAGTTCTTCTTCCTTGGCTTGAATCGAACGGTCAAGCTCGTCGAGCATGAGCGAGCCGTCAAAGAGCAGGCCTTGTTCCTTCTCTTTCTTCAGGCGGCCGATCTCGGCTTCGAGTGACTGGAGGCTTTGCCGCTGAATGAGGACGGAGATTTCGCCCTGGCGGCTGGCGAAGCGATCGTTCTCACGCTTGGTGGCATCGGCGACGGCGGCCTGGAGGGCATCCTTGATCTTCTTGGTCAGATCTATCGCCCGATCCCGCAGAAGTTTGCGAACATCGCCTTCGACCTCGGACCAAAGCGAGCGGGCTTCTTGGACAGCGATCTCGTCCCACGCTGCGGGGTCAAGGCGAAGGGCGATTGCCGGTTGATGCGGAAGAGCCGGGGCGAGCGCTTCGCCCACGATGGGGATCACAAGTGTCCGCGTCCACTGATGGAACGGCTCGCGCAGTTCATTGATCGCGAGTTCTTCAATCGTCAGAAGCACATGGGCGGCGTGCCCCTTGGGCAATGCGGCACGCCGCACGCACCAGCGGCTGGCCTTTCCGGCCTCTTCGCCGGGGAACCTCGCCCGAGCAAGCGTCGCGATGGCCCGCTGAAACAGCGGGTGCGAGAGGTGCATCAGGACAGTGTCCTTGCGGGGCCGGAACACGGGGCGGCCCCCGATGGATTCGACCAGTCGATCGGCATCAAAGACCAAGCCGGGGAGCGGTCCACGTTCACGCCCGGTGCCGGGCCGGCGCACTGTGCCGTCGATCGTCGGCTCCCACTGGCTGGGCAGCGGGACACGGAAACGGACACGGCCCGGGCGATCGTCAGAGTCAAACTGGTATCCCGGTGTGCCGACCGCGAGTGCGACTTCAAGGGTGTCACGCAGGCTGGGAGGATCGAGGTCAAGTTCGCCCGCGAGAGCCTCAAGGCGAACGGCCTCTGCCTCGGCCGAGTCGCCTTCAATGCGAACGCGGTTGTCCCGCGGCACATCGGAACGCCCCTTTGCACGATCGAGGCGAAGATCCAAGTCCCGCTGGACGCTCGCCGATACCTCGCCTTCGATGAGCCGACGCCTGATGGCCTCGTCGAACACCTCGCCAGTCGCCCCAAGATCCTCACGGATCGCGTCGACCTTGCGGACGACGTGGGCGAGGAACTTGAGATCTGCATCATCGTCGCTGGCGAAGTGAAAAACGCTCACGTCGCGGGCTTGCCCGTGGCGGTCCAGTCGGCCGTTCCGCTGCTCGAGGCGCGCCGGGTTCCACGGAACGTCGAAGTGGAAAACGAATCTCGCGGTCTCTTGAAGGTTCAAGCCTTCGGATGCAGCATCCGTTGCCAGCAGCAGGCGGACTGGGGAGCGAGGGTCGTTGAATGCGGCCTTTACGGCTTCGCGGTCAGCAGACTCCATACCGCCGTAGAGCGTGACCAGTCGAGCCTGATCCCCGAACTTCTGCAGCAGCGTGCGGTGCAGGTAGTCGAGCGTCGTCTTGTATTCGGTGAAGACCACCATTCGCTCGTCATCACGCCACGCACCCTTCTGGCGAAGCCTGGCCTCAATGTTCGCGAGCAATGCGGAGACTCTGGCATCGGCTTTCGGGTCCATCGGCTGTGGCCCCGACAGCCCCAACCCCGAAAGCGCCAAGTCGATCGCGGCAATCTCTGCTTCAAGTTTGGGAGCAAGCGGACGCAGCCATGAACCAACCGTGGCCGACGCGTGTGCCAGCCGGCCCTCGGCCTCACGATCGTCGCTGATCTCATCGCGAGACGAACGTTCTGCGGCGAGCACTTCTGAGTCGGAGACTTGGACATCGGAAGCCTGAAGCCCCATTCGAACGCGGGACCACGACTCACTGAAAGCGACAGGGCATGACAGCAGGCGCTTGCCGAGGATCTCGACCGCGAACCATCCGGCCAGTCTGCTGCTTCGAGCGGAGGCTGCGATCACCGAACGCACCCGAGAGCGAAATCCGTCAAACGCTGCCATCAGCGATTGCTCTGAGCTGCCGAATCGAAGGTCGATCGCTTCCGGGGGGAGGCGGTCTGCGAAGCGCGGCGGGTTGGTGCGCTGATTGATCTCACGCTTGAGGCGGCGAATGAGAACATCCTCGATGCGCTGCCGCTCGGAAGGACTGAACTCGTCGGTCTGTGTAAACCGAACGGGATCAAGCATCTCGAGCATTCCGGAGAAGCATCGAGTGTGGCCATTGTGGGGCGTCGCGGTGAGGAAGAGTCGATGCTCGAACTTCTGAGACACCTGACGAAGCATCTTGACGAGATCGCTGTCATCGCCGAACGCCGCCGGAGAGAGGTTGTGAGCCTCGTCGATGATCAACAAATCCCAGGGCAGTTGGCCAGAGACCGGGTCGATGCGGAAGGCTGCGTTGAACTCAGCAATGACATCCGGTTGCTTGAAGTAGTGGTACGATGAGATCAACCGCGGCGATGATCGCCACGGGTTCGCATCCATTCCCAACTTTCGACGCAGCTGATGAGTGCGATCGCGATCGACGATCTCGCATTCAAGCGAGAACTTGTCTCGCATTTCACTCTGCCACTGATTTTGTAGAGATGCCGGACACAGCACCAGGACACGCTGAACGCGGCGGCGTACCAGAAGCTCGGAGAGGATCAGACCGGCCTCGACCGTCTTTCCGAGGCCGACGTCGTCGGCGAGTAACAGAGCGATGCGAGGCATCCGCAGCGCCTTGATGAGCGGGACGAGTTGGAAGTCCTCGACCTGCACTGCGCTGTGAAATGGTGCGACGATCGGACTGGCCACGGCGGCCCCATCCTCGCCATCAGGATCCACGAATGGTGCCACCGCGCCCCACCGCGCGGCACGAACTACGGCATCAAAGTGCCGGTGCGACATCGGCACGGCGGCCCGCACTTGGGGCAGGGCGGCCGGTTCGACAAGCCAACGGTTGGGCTCCAACTCCCAGATGAGATCCTGATCGGACTCTCCATCACCGTCAGCGAACTCGATGCGGACCCGGTGGAAGCGGCCCCCAGTCCCGGCATCGAATGGATCAACTGCTGTGAGCACGCCACGACGATTCCTGATCGTTGCCAGCATTCCGACTCGAGGATTTGGAGTGTCAGCGATCGAATGCGGCATAGGGCGGCCACCGAAAGGGAAGGTCACACGAGATACTGCGCCGGCGTTCCTTGGAGAGGTTGACCCGCCGGTTATGTCCATGTACAGTAAACAGGGAACAAGCCAGCGTCAATCTCACCCATGACAGAGTCCAAGCCCAAGTTCGGAAGTTTCGTGCGGGAACGGCGGACAGCCAAGGGCTATAGCCTGCGCCGTTTTGCCGAGCTCGTCGGTGTGAGCCCGACCTACCTCTCGCACGTCGAGCAGGGAAAGGTAGATTCGCCCCCGACCGCGGATCGAATTCAGAAGATGGCGCAGTTGCTGGGGGAGAGTCCAGACGAGCTCTTTGCGCTGGCCGGCCGTGTCCCCGAAGACCTGCCCAAGATCATCCAAAGCCAGCCGGAGGCGATGCCCGCCCTGCTGCGTGCCGCGAAAGGCCTGAATCCCGAGCAGATGAAGAA
>JAWXBB010000451.1:0-12996 GCA_034439795.1 Planctomycetaceae bacterium
ACCAACAGCAGGGTAGCAAGCAACAGGACGGACAACAGCAAGGCGGACAACAGGGTGGCCAACAGCAAGGTGGTCAGCAACAGGGTGGCCAACAAGGTGGTCAGCAAGGCGGCGGACAACAGGGCGGCGGGTCGCCACAGTCCGGTGGGAAGTCGGCGTCGGGACAAAGTGTGGGCACGCCGTCGGGCAATCCCTCAGGCGAAGGGGGCGGCAACGGTGGCCTGGATCAACCCGGTCGCTATCCCCGCGGTGGCCAGCAGCCGAATCAGGATGGCACTGCGGGCGGCACTGGTGAAGAGGTCGCACCCGGCGATCCCGCCAATCTGGAGTTCAAGAAGCAGGCGGCCGAACTCGTGCTGCAACGGCTGAAGGACGGCCTCGACAGGGGCGAGGTCGATCCGCAACTGCTCGAAGAACTCGGCTGGACGCCCGACGAGATGCAGCGCTTCGTCAGCCGCATGAGCAAGTCGCTGCACGACGAGGCCGACGCGGAATCGCCCGAAGCGCTCGCCCGCCGCGTGCAGTTCGAGGAAATGCTTCGCAGCCTGAATCTGGACCGAACGGGCGCGAAGCGAGCCGCGGGCAAGCAGCCGAGCCGCGAAGTCGATCAGATCGAAGCCCGCCGCGCGCCGGTGCCGGAGGCGTACCGCAAGGCGTGGGAACGCTACACGCAGCAGATGTCGAAGCAGCCCGCGTCGCCGGCGAAGAAGCCGTAGGCGGCCGCATGACCTGCCGTTAGCCGCGACCCGGAGTCCGCGGAGGGGAGCGCGGGGTGGAGCGCGCAACACGCATGGTACATTCCTCCCCGCGCTCCCCTGCGCAAAAACCTCCGGGTCGCGGCTAACCAAATCGACTGTGCGGACACTCGCGCACCGGGCCTCAGAAACTAGTCGCCGGCGCGGGACCGGCCGGCGTCGCGCCGCCGGCACTGCCGCCCGCGGGCTTGGCGGCACCCATCGGCGCTTTCGACGAGAGTTTGAACCGCTCCAGCATCAACGTCACGCGCTCGTCGAGTCTCGCCGTCGAGTCGATGCCCACCGGCCTCACCAGCACCAGCGCCGCCTGCACCGGGCCCTGATAGTGCGCGAAGATCTCGAACGTGTACGGCACGCCGTCGATCCGCAGGCTGTCTCCCTGGAAGAGAAAGACGTCGAAATTGTTCTGCATGCTGTAGCCCTGCGACCGCGGATGCGTCTGCCGTTCGCCGGCCGTCGCGAAATCGAGTTGCGGCACCGACAGCTTCTCGGCGATCAGCACCAAGAGGTCTTTAATGAAATCCGGAGCCCTGGCGGCTTCGTCCGACTTGAGGAGCATCGCCGCATTCGACACGCAGTACAGATACCCCTTGCGATTCGCCGGCTGACCATCGACGACCACCGTGAACGGGGCCTCCCACGTCCCCCACAAGCCGGGGATCTTCAGGGCGAGGTAGTCCGGCTGCCGCGGGTCGATTTCGGGATCGACCAGTTTACCGTCGGCGTCCTTCACCTGGGCGGGCTTCTTGATTTCGCGGAACTGCAACGGCACCCGCAATTCCTCGACCGGCAAACTTTTCCACGCCGGGGCGAGGTTGGAATCGAGCTTCAGGATGTACGCGAAATACTTCTGCGATTCGGCCAGCCGTTGTTCGTACGTCTGCTGCCCGCAGCCCCACGCCAGCGCGCAGACCGCTGCCACGAGCAAAACGCGACCCATCCGGCTGTTGACAGCACGCATCCCGCACCCTTTGTGACGATCGTGCCGCACGTCGCAGGACGACAGCGCGATCCGGCCGCACTCGACAGACGCCAATCGGTGGCGACAGTTCCCTCTGGACCGAGCCATTCTGCGGCGACACTGCACCGGCGTCAACCGCGGCTGCGATTCGATTGATCGGCCGGAATTCAATTCTTGGGGGGCAATTTTGTCTCTAACGGGGTGATGCAACTGATGAGAAGCAGCGCGCCGGCGACTGCCAAAAAGCACGCGATCAACTCATCCCACACCACTGTCGGCCGCGGAGGCAACAGACGGGATCTGTCTTCTGGCGTCACCCAAAAAGACTCTCCAAGTGTGGCCATGATGTACGCGGCGATAAGCATCCCCACGCCATACAGGATGCGTCGGCTGCGAACCACATTGTTTCTCCGGATTGCAAACCTCAGTTTTTCTTGTGAGAAGAAGTGGCTCACGCAAAGGCGCAAAGCTCGCAAAGGAAATACTCGACAGATGCCAGCCTGAAATGATATGTGATGGCTTCATCACTCAACCGTTTTGACGCTCTTTTCCTTTGCGAGCTTTGCGCCTTTGCGTGAGAATCTCTTCTCTGTCTTTGATGTCTACCTGGACTGTGGTCGTTTGCCGCGCCCGTGATCCCCCAGCCATTGATCCAGCAAACTGGCATCCTTGAGCACGTTCTCCAGCGACGCGAGGTTCTGCTGCCACGGGTCGGCGGTCGCGCGGTTTTGCTGTTCGGCCTGAACTTCGGCGGCGATGTCGGTCACGGAGAACTCGCCGAATTCCTTCAGCCAGGCGTCGGTGGAGTTCGATGTCGGTGCCGGCTTGCGGGGCCGCGCTGCCGAGGCCGGTTCGACGAGGGCCGTGCGGGCGTCGGGGCGAATCTGCAAGCGCTCCCAGAAGATTTCGCTGTCGACCGGTTGTGCGCCGCGGCGTTTCGCGGCCTTGTGCAGGCGGTGGTCGCTGGAGACGACGATCAAATTCTTCGCCGCGGGATGCCGGGCGATCAGGTCTTCGATCGTGCTGTCGGCGTCCTGACCGGGGGCGGCGAACAGAATCCGGATCTCGTTCTGCTTCCCTTCGCGATGCACGTCGGACGGGGCGTTCTGGGCGTCGTACACCACGGTGCACCGCATCTGCTCGGCGACGTCCAGCTTTTCGCAGAGCATGCCGACCATCCGGTGCCGGGCCCGTTCGAGATCGCCGGGACCGTAGCGCAGCCGCGCCAGCCCCGCGGCGTGCAGCAGGTTGTAGCCGTCGATGAGGAGAAACGGAGCGGACATCACGTTATCGTATCGACACCGTGAACCAGAGGGCAGGGGAGTCCGAGGGGGTGGGACCCCTCGGCTTCACAAAAACCACTTGTCACTCTGTCTCTCAGCGACTCTGTTACCCCTGTCTTCTCGTCCCCTTCTTCTTGACTCCCACGTGGTCGCTTGCGACAATGGATCGGTAACAGTGGATTTCTCAGCTCGGAAAGGAGCGACGCGATGCGTTCGCTGATGTGGTTGGCGGCGGGACTGTGTGTCATGAGTGGCGGGCTGGCGTCGGCGGCCCAGATTTCCGGGGAATATCTCGAAGCCCGGTCGTGCGACGTCTACACCGGCCCCTGCTTCGCCAATGCGGAGATGGACCTCGCCGGCAAGGAAGCGGTGATGGCGTGGAAGGTCGAAGACGGCGGCTGGAACAACGTCTCGCTGGTCGGCCTGTCGGTCGCGGTGGTCGCCAACTCCGAAAAGACAATGGGCGACACCGGCGTCTTCCGCATGAAGGCCGGCAAGATCCGGTCGGTGATTCTCGTCGATGAGCGGGCCAACCCCGCGCAGCAGGCGGCCCTGGTCGAATTCGTCAAAGCGACCGCGAAGGACTACACCCAGCACGTCGTCAAGGTGCAGTCGGTGCCGATGTCGCTGGAAAACAACCACCTCGCCGGCCAGGGGTTGTTCACCGCCGGCGAAGTGGCGAAGATCGAGACCCGCGGCCTCGGCAAGGGGGACTGCGTCTGCACCAACGAGATGGTCTTCTACCAGCCGCTCAACAAGGTCGCCGATTTCAGCCCGGCGTATTCCAACACGCTGAGCTACACGGGGGACGGCCTGGACAACACGTTCACCAATCACAACCAGCGCAGCGCGTTCCTGGCGACGTTCCGCCGCTGAAGTGCGCATTGAACATCAAACGCAGGAAGCCCAGGGATTGCTATCCCTGGGCTTCTTCGTTCCGAACAACATCGTCGTTTCCTGAAGGATAGCTCCATGATTCGCGTGACTGCCTGCGTCATTCTGCTGCTCGCCGCGACGAGCGTCTGGTCGGCCGAAGGGAAACTGACGGCCGTGAAGTCACCTCCGGCCGGACTGAGCGACGCGGTCAAGGCGGCGCTCGCGCCGACAGGGCAGCAGGTCTCCGCCGACGGGGCCGCGGTCTGCACGGTCTGGCTGGCGAAGAGCTTGGCCGTGAAGGACGGGTTCAAGCCGTCCTCGACCGTGAAGTATCCGTTCACGCCGGGGCAGTTTATCGGCGTGATGCTGGTGGAAAAGAAGTCCGAATTCACCGACTTCCGCGGGCAGGAGGTCGCCGCCGGCGCGTACACGCTCCGTTACGGCCAGCAGCCGGTGGACGGCAACCACGTCGGCACCAGCGAGCTGTACGACTTCCTGCTGGCCGTTCCCGCCGCGACCGACGCCGACCCCGCGGCGATCAAGACGCCCGAAGATCTGTTCAAACGGAGTGCCAAGACTGCGGGGTCCAACCACCCGGCGATCTATTCGCTGTTGCCCCCGGCCGCCGAGGCCCAAGCCGCCGCGATCGAACACGATTCCGGCAAGGAATACTGGATTCTGACCGTCCTCGGACAGGACGCGGCCGGCAAGGCGATTCCCATGAAGCTGATCGTCGTCGGCAAGTCGGAAGCCTGATGCTGCGCCAGTTCGGCGGTATTGTTGATGTAGGGTGCAGTCGAGGCTTTGCGAGGCTCACCCCGTTGGAGTCCAGCCTTTAGGCTGTCTTCGAGCGACTTAAGGAAGACAGCCTAAAGGCTGGACTCCAACGAAGAGGGTGAGCCTCGAAGACTCGACTGCACCCTACCAAACTCAAAATCCCGACTGTGGAACCCGTCATGCAACTGCTGCAGAACATTCTGGTCGGACTCGATCTGCATCATGGCGACCGCATCGCCTCGCCGGATCTCGAGGCCGCGTCGCAGGCGGCGCTCGATCAGGCCGTCGAGCTGGCGAAGGTCAGCGGGGCGCGGCTGACGCTGTGCAGTGTCCTGGAATTGTCCGAGCAGGCGCATCAACTGATCGATGTCGATCATGCGAACCTGCATCGGACCGTGGAGGACGCCGCCCACATCGAACTCAACCAGCACGCCGAGCGGCTGCGGGCCGAGGGGTTGACCGTCGACGTGCTGGTGCGGATCGGCAAGTCGTGGCAGGAGTTGGCGCAGCAGGCCCAGAGCGGCCGGCACGATCTGGTGGTCGTCGGCACGCGGAAACGAGGGACCGCCGCGCGGATGCTGTTCGGCAGCACGTCGCACAAGCTGCTCCGCAGCGGCCCGGCGCCGGTCTGGATCGCCAAGCCGGGCGAGGTCCGCGAGCTGCGCGAGGTGCTGGTCGCCAGCGATTTCAGTGACGCCAGCCTCGTCGCATTGCAGGCCGGCGTCGCCGCCGCGGGGGCCTTGAACGCGAAATTGTTCCTCGTGCATGCCCTGGAGTTTCCGTTCGAGGCGTACATGCGGACGGCGGGCGTGTCCGAGCAGCAGGTGGCCGACTACCGCAAGAAGATGCACGCGGAGGCCCAGCACAATCTGCAGCAGCACCTGCATCAGACCGATTACCGCACGGTGCAGCCGGGGGTGAAGATCGAGGTGATCGAAGGCCAGCCGGACGACGTCATCCCGAAGTTCATCGACGACAACGAAATCGACCTGCTGGTGATCGCCACGCACGGCCGCAGCGGCTTTTCGGGCCTGCTGCTCGGCAACACCGCCGAACGGATTCTGCCCCACGCGCACTGCTCGCTGCTGGTGACGCGGCCCCCGGCGACGTAGTGGTCTGCGCTAGAATTTGTTTAGCCGCGACCCCGAGGCTTTGCGGAGGGGAGCGCTCCCCTCCGCAAAGCCTCGGGGTCGCGGCTAACAATCGATCACTTCCGCCGATTGTCGCCGCCGAACTCCAGCCACCCGAATCGTTCCGGGGCGTGGAACGTGGCCTTCAGCGTCGGCGAGAACGCCAGCCCCGCTTTGTGGGCTTTGTCGTGACGGTAGAGGTTGATCTTCCACCGCGTCCCCTTTTGCGGCGGCTGGTCGCCGAGTGACGTCAGCGGAATCCGCGTCTCGACCCGCCAGACTTTTTCCGTCGCGTCGACCTTCACGGCCGATTCCGCGTGCGACGACCACGGGAAGTCGGACTTGCCGTGGTCCAGTTTGAGGTCGAGGAACTCGCCGGTGGGAGCCCATTCGTATTCGGTGTACTTCCTGGGCACATCCGGCTGCGAGCCGATGAACGCCTCGACGACGTCGTTGTCCCACAGGCCGATTCGCTCCTCCGTCTGCTTCGGCTCGAACACGTTCAGCGCGGTGTAGGGGCACTCGTAACTCAGATACAGGAACTTGTCCGACCACAACGCCCGCACCGGCGTGCTGAGGTCGGGCCGGGCGACGCTGTCCCGCGAGCCGTATTCCAGCCGCACCGGTGGTGCCCGCGACCATTCCGGTTCGTCGAGCACGCCGTCGGGGGCGAAGTCGCGGGCGATGCGGGCTGCCCCGATCGTCGGCAACGGCATTGATCGTGCCAGCAGTTTGCGGGCGTTGTCAAAGTAGATCTTCCGCAGCACCTCATGCGGCAGGTTGATGCTGCTGATCGTCCAGTCCCCCTGGATCGGCGTCATGTGCGGCCAGTCGCGGTCGTCGGTTTCAAACCACCGCCAATGCTTCTGATAGAACGTCACGCCGTCGTCGTCGGTGGGCCGGTCCGCGTCGCCGCCGGAGCCGAGGATGAGTTTGTTGTAGACCATGAAATCGGTCGCGAACAGAATCCGGTCCTGATGCTTCACGAACAGCCGCCGCACGCGCTCGGGATCGTGCCGGCCCAACTCCGGCACCCGCGCGGCGAGATCGGCGTGCATGTTCGGATGCGCATCCAGCGACTGCTCGACCCAGTCCAGATCCTCGGGATTGTTCGCGAAATGCACCCCGACGAACATCGCCTGCGGATGCCGCCCAATCACGCGATTCAGCGCCTCCAAGAGCTCCATCCGTGGCGGATGCTTCGCCGGGTCGCCGAACCACCAGCTTTTGTGATCCTTGAGTTCCGTCCAGCGTTCGTTCTGGTCGTCATACGGCAGCCAGAACGCCCGCGGATCGCCGACGTGAATCGACACCGGCAGCCCCAACTCGCCACACCGCTTCCAGACCGGATCGAGCTTCGGATCGTCGATCTTGATGAGCAGCCCGTTCTTGTCCTTGAGGAACAGCCCGAGTCGCTTGAATTCTTTGAGGCCGGACGCACCGAGTTGGTGTCCATCCTCAATCTGCTTCACGGCCCGCGCGCTCCAATCGGCGTCATTCCACCCCTTGTAATCGAGCAGCATGTGCTGCACGAACCGGCCGGGGTATTTCTGATTCGCCAGATCGCGGGCCTTCTCGAACTCCGATGGTTCGCCCTCCTTGTGCGTCACCGTCCCGGCCCCCAGCATCACGCCGAGACCGACGCCGGCCCGATCGAGAATCCCCACCGCCCGCTCCAACCGCTCCGGCAACGGCTCGACGTGCAGATGTAGATCGACGATGCGCCGCTCGGCCCGCCAGACATCGGGCGAATAGGCCTCGACAAGCGGCTTCGAGCGCGGAGGGGCATCTTGGGCGACGACCGTTGAGGGAAGCCAAGCTACACATGAGTAAACCAACGCCAGACGGAGCATGAGGTGCCGCATCGTGATTCCTGCCGTGAGAGATGTCGTCGACGTTGGGTGCCACTGCTGGCAGCTCTGAGCCAGCAGTGTCTTCCATCACCGTTCGACAAGAGCACTGCTGACCGAAGCGGATCAGCAGTGGCACCTGTGGCAGCATGGCCGTGCCGGCCGAAAGCTGCAAGCACATCGCCGGTCGCCGGGGAATCCACGCGAATCTCCGAGAGAATTTTGATGCAGAATCGGACCATTTCCCCTAGAATTACCGGTGTCTATTGTCGAGGATTCGGCAGCCACCGGTGGGAGTCGGGTCGATGACCGCGAATACGGAAGCTCAGGCAAAGCGAGAAACCTTCACCATCCAGCAACTCGCGCGGGGGCTGCACCGACTCCCCGGCATGATTCAGGTCCGTGAAGTTCACCAGTCACCCGAGCCGCTCTTCGAGATCCGGCGGGTGACTCCGACGGGTGATGTCTTTGTATTCTCAGTGGGTGCTGTCATCAGCGACAGTGTGCTGCGAGCGCTCAGGAGCGCCCTGCATCTTGATTCGAATACCGTCAGCGACACGAAGTTCTATTCGGATTTGCGCACGGTCGATCAATCGTCTGATGCCGACGCCCAACTGACCCTCGATGACGCAGCAACGCTGCTGCATCGGCTCGAAACGCCGGCTGAATGGGTCGGCTCCGGTGATGTCTCGGCTCGGCTGAAGCGGCTGGATGCGGCGCCATGAAGCTTCAGGTCGCCGTCCGGCCGGAAGCCGAAGACGAACTGATCGAACTCTGGCGGGCATCGAAACATCGGGGCGTGGTCGCCGCCGCGTGGAATGACATCGAAGCGGCTTTGCGATTCCTCCCCACGCAAGCGGGGAGACCCGTCGATTTTAGCAATCTCGACGAGGCCCTCACCGTGCAGATTCTGCACCGGCTGATTGCGTTGGATCTCACCCAGGACAACTCGGTCTGGGTGATTGTTCGTCATCCGTTGCGGGCGTATTACACCATTCATCCCGATGACCAATGGGTCCGGGTCTGGTTGATCCGGTCCAGTTCCCTCCCGACGACACCCTGATCGCCCCGGCCCGACATCGACATCGACATCCTTGGAGACCGCCGCATGGTCAAGCTGCTCGTGCTCTACGGACACCCCGCCGACCCGGCGGCGTTCGACGAGTATTATCAGGCCGTTCACATCCCGCTCGCGAAGCGGATGAAGGGCCTCAAGAAGTGGACCATCGGCAAAGTGCTCGGCACGCCCGACGGTCAGTCGTCGCCGTACTACTACGTCGCCGAGCTCTACATGGACAGCCGCGCCGACTTCGAGGCGCTGCTCGCCTCCCCCGAAGGCCAGGCCGCGGTCGCCGACGTCCCCAACTACGCCACCGGCGGCGTGACGTTTCTGTATGCGGACGTGGAGGAGGTGCTGTGACCACCCCTTCACGAAATGAGAACCCACGACCCAGCCGAGGGGTGTGCATCTCGATTCTGGGTTGAGAACGCGGCGAGATTTCCTGGATTTCAGCCGCGAAGCGGCGACAGATCGTAGCCCCAGGCGTAAGCCTGGGGGTCAGTCGGAGCACAACCCGCCAGCCGCGGAGCGGCGACAGAAATTCCTCGCGCGATCGAGCTTCTGTCGCCCCGTTGGGGCTGAAGACCGTTAACGATCGAGGAGGCGTGCTTGCATCGCCCCAGAATCGAGGACGCACGACCCAGCCGCGCATTCGGGTCGAATGTGCTTGTTCGGACCGGCTGAAAAGGGTAGTGTGCAGATATCTCGTGTCGTTCTTTCTTCCTCAAGAAAGGCTCTCATCATGTCGCGTCCTCGTTCTCGGACCGGATTCACGCTGATCGAGTTGCTGGTGGTGATCGCGATTATCGCGATCCTGATCGCCCTGCTGTTGCCTGCCGTTCAGCAGGCGCGTGAGGCCGCCCGCCGCACGCAGTGCCGCAACAATCTGAAGCAGCTCGGGCTGGCGCTGCACAACTATCACGACAACTTCAATCAGTTCCCGCCGGGCGCCTTCTGGAACATGCCGGTGTCCGCCACCTGCACCAACGCCCCCGGCAACCCCGCAGTGAGGCACGACAAGAGCGGCATTCTGGTCCAACTGCTGCCGTACATCGATCAGGCGCCGCTGTACAACCTGTTCAACTTCACCCAGTGCAACTCCGAACTGTCGACCTTCCCCGCTTCGACGGTCGAATTGCGCACGACGGTGATTCCGGCTTACTTGTGCCCCTCCAACACCTGGGGCCCGAAAACCGGTGCGAATGGGGTCGCCAATTATGCCGCGTGCATGGGGGCCGGCAACACGGGCGGGGCGACGGGCAATCCCGCCTGCATGTGTCCCAATACGCCGTTCCAAACGTGGCTGCGGCCGAATACGGGTTCGGTCGGCGTGCCGGGCATGTTCACCCGCCAATATCGCACGACTTCGATGCGCGACTGCACCGACGGGTCGTCGAACACCATCTTCTTCGGCGAGACCCGGCCGCAGTGCTCGAACCATCACGCACAGCCCTGGGCGAATGCCAACAACGGCCAGGGTCTGACGTCAACGTTGATTCCGATCAACTACAACTCGTGCGACCGGTCGACGCCGACGCCGAATCCCGCGTGCGGCCACTTCTGCAACTGGGTCACCGAACTCGGTTACAAGTCGCAACACACTGGCGGCACACACCTGCTGTACGGCGACGGTACGGTGCGGTTTGGCAGCGAGAACATGGACATGAACCTGTACGCCAATCTGGGCTCGAAGGCCGACGGCAACCCCGCCAGCCCCGATTGATGATGCCAGCTTGATCGGCGCGCTGTTCATCGGGGGACCGTTTGCGGAATCGCTGCAATCGGTCCCCCGTTTCTTCTTTCGACATTCTTCACCAAGGAACGACGATGCGGGCGCTTCTGGTCATTGGCTGCTTGACTGCCCCCTTGGCCATCGGATGTGGCGGCGGCTCGAGCGGCGACATGAATTATGCCGGGGTCAATGGCGTCGTCACCCTGGACGGCAAGCCGGTCGGCGGCGCGACGGTCGCCTTTGCGCCCAAGGGCAAGGGCTCCATGTCGATGGGCTTGACCGACGCGGGCGGGCGGTTTGAGTTGAAGTCCGCCACCGGAAAAACCGGCGCGGCGGTCGGCGACCACGATGTGACGGTGTCGTTGTCGATGACCGTGGGCGGCCCGGCCGTCGAATCGAAAGCGGACGACCTCGCGCCCCCGCTCGAAGGGGCGAGCGCCGATGACGCCAGGGCGTCCGGTCCGCAAACCCGCTGGATCGTTCCGGAAAAGTACAGCAAACCGGGCGCGCTGCAGGCCAGCGTTCCGTCTGCCGGACTGAGCGGCCACAAGCTCGACCTGGTCTCGAAGTAACCGTCGTCGGGAAAAACTCATCGACCCGGTGTGCCACTGCTGGCGGCTCTGAGCCAGCAGTGTCTTCGATGACCGTTTGTCAACTGCACTGCTGTCCGAAGCGGATCAGCAGTGGCACCGAATTGCCCTGTTTCACTTCTTCGTTTTCGCGTTCGGACGATTCTCCTGCGCGGTCTGCAGGATCGCCTGAATGTCCTGCTGCAGCGTTTGGATGTCGGCCGGTGTCAAATGGCTCGCCTTCAGCAGCGTTTGCACATCCGCCTTCAGCTTCTGCGCCGCTTCCTGCGAGATGTTCGCGCTCGCCAGCACCGCCGAAATCGCCTGCGTCAGCGCCAGCGACTCCGCGGTGGTGATCTTGCCGTCGGACAAGGCTTGCGTCAGATCGTCGGCCAGTTTCTGCACCGATTCCGGCGACGGCCGGTTGGCGACCGCGAAGATCGCCTGCAAATCCTGCGCGACCGCCTGCTTCTGCGCCTTCGTGACTTCGCTCTTCTCGCGGATCGCCGTCAGATCGCTTTTGAGCTTGGCCAGGTTCTGCTGTTGCGGATTCGGGCCAGTCTTCGGACGCTCGCCCCGCGGCGGTTCCGCCCGGCACTGGCCGCGCTCAGAATTCAGCGGCGCCCCCAACAGCAATCCCGCGAAGCACAGACCGGTAACGAACTGACGCATGATCTTCTCCCCCTTCGAGACAGGTTTCGTCGTCGGGGTTCTACAACATTCGTGGGGTGTGGGTGAAGAGCAATCCGGGGACGGTCCGGTAGGATGGGATATGCGCACCATCGCCCATTACTTGGTGATCGGCACAGCCCATCCTGCGAATTACCTCTGCTGAGCCGGGTCATGCGACGGCGACACGAAACGGGAGTTGACAATGTTCTTCGGCGACGCCTATTACGGCAAGGTCGATGCGGTTCCCGGATTGTTCCATGTGCAAACCCGGTTTGTGCATTTTTGGTGGATTCCCTTTGTCCCCAGGGAATCGTCTTTGTTTCTGGATGACAACACCCCCCGCGGCGTACGGATTCCCCTGCGGTGGAAGTCGGTCTTGCTCGCCTGGGTTCGCGCCTTCCTGCTCCTCCAGATCGTTGCACTTCTGATCGGCGCAGTAGAGTCACTCGGCCCGAATGTGCATCGCGGCAATGTGCATCCTGCGGTGATGATCGCGTGCGCGGGAATCATCTCGCTGTTCTGCGGCGCGCTCTACTGGATGACGTACTGGCTGGCGCCGGCGAAGCTGAGCCGCGCCATCGAACTGGGCCAGCGTCTGGGGATGCCGCGTGACGAAATCGAGCGCTGGTTCGAGCCGGTCAAGCCGAGCCAGCCCCTGCGTCCGGCTGTGGTGTGCCGCGAATTGTCGATCACGGGCGGACTGTCATCAACGGCGATTCAAGACCTGTCCGTGCCCTTCCGTCGCAAGGTCGTGCGCTGCGTCGTGCTTGCGATCTCTCTGACGCTGGGCATGTGTCTGGGACTGGTCAACATGCTCGTCAACCTGCCTCAGCGGCCTGTCAATCAGCCTCCCGCACCGGGTCCGCAATCCGCCGACGAATTCCTCTTGATGCTGGAATTCGGGATGATCAGCTATGGAGTCGGCTATCCTGTCGGGCGTCTCCTGTTGAGCTGCCTGGGAGCCAAAGAGGACGCCGAGTTGTTGCGGACATGGTCACGGGGGCACATGGCGCTCGTCCATCTGTTCAGCGGAATAGGTTTGACGGCGGTTGGGTTACACGCACTGGTTGTTGATCGCGCGCTACAACTCACCTTGCTGGTGGGTTTGCTGCTCCTGGCCATCGGCATCGTCGACGCGGTGCGAGCCCTCAAGCACGATTCGGACGCCGTCAATCGTTAATCTGTATCCGCCGGGTGCAAATGATGGTCTTTCTGAGCGACCGCACGGCTGACACAGCCATTGGTATCTACACAACTTTCGGTTGTTGGTATAGATGACTGGATGCTTGGACACTTCCCGGGCTGGAGGCCCGGTTGCAGCGGCGGTATCG
>JAWXBB010000452.1:0-4214 GCA_034439795.1 Planctomycetaceae bacterium
GGACGGGGGCGACCTGGCCGGTGCAGCAGATCATCCGGGCAAGCGACTTCAATTCGAATGACCACTTCGGGGCGAGCGTCTCGGTGCTTGGCAACAGGCTCGTGGTCGGCGCGCCCGAGGACAACAACGCCGAGGGCGTGGATGCGGGGTCGGCCTACGTCTACACCCGCAGCTCCGGGGTCTGGGGCGGTCAGTTCCGCATCAGCCCATCCCAGCTCGAGGCCGGAGACCAGTTCGGTGTCTCGGTGGGGATCGTGAGCAGCAATCGCATCGTTGTAGGTGCCTACGGCGACAACACAGGGGCACTGAACAACTCCGGTGCGGCCTACATATTCGACAGCCAGTTGCAGGTCTTCCCCAACCCGCCGATCTGGGTCGTCTCTGAGGTGCTCATACCCACCGACGTCGCCAGTGGCGACAACTTCGGCTACAGCCTCGCCGTGTCCGGCAACGTGGTGGTGGTGGGTTCGCTGCTGGATGACAACGGCGGCGGCGTGGATGCTGGTTCGGCGTATGTGTTTACCTACACCGAGTTCCCGCCCGCCTTGCGGGGCTGGGATGCCGGCGTCAAGTTGCTGAGCGGTGGGAACGACCCGGACGACCAGTTTGGCTTTTCGGTGGCGATCGAGGGCGAGGTCATCGTCGTGGGCGTCCCTAACGACGACAACGCAGGCGGGCCCAACGCGGGGACGGCGGTGGTCTATAAGAAGTTCCCTGGTGCCGGGTGGTCCGAGCAGGTGAGGTTTGCCGCGCCGGACGCGGCCGCGGGAGACTACTTTGGAGTTTCGGTGGCGATATCCGGCGGAAACCTCGTCGCGGGCTCATTCGGCGACGACAACGCCACCGGGGTTGATGCGGGCAGCGTGTACGCGTTCGACCTCACCGTCAATCCCCCTGTGTTCCTGGGGCCGCCCGCGTCGGTGGCGGCGTGTCCCGGAGGTCAGGCTTCGTTCACGGCGGCCTATGTGGAGAGCGGACTGCGGCTGTATAGCTGGCGGCGAAACGGTGTTCAGTTAAGCAATCAGTCCGGCCACATCGCCGGGGCGCAATCCGAGACGCTGATCATCACGGGAGTCACGGCGGCGGATGCGGGCGAGTATACATGCGTGGTCACCAACGCGTGCGGCGCGACGACATCGGCCGCGGCGCAGTTGACGCTGAACGCCGCCGATTTCAACTGCACCGGCGGGACGACGATCCAGGACATTTTTGACTTCCTGGCCGCATACTTCGGGAACAACCCATCGGCCGACTTCAACGGCTCGGGCGGCGTCACGGTGCAGGACATCTTCGACTTCCTGAGCGCGTACTTCGGCGGGTGAAATCAGAGGGCATCAAACGCCGCCGATCGCCCCCCTTTGAGGTTCATGGGCTGCGTCGACTCGCGGAACTTGCTGGGTCGCATGCTGAACTCGCGGTGGAACGCGTCGGAGAAGTGCGATTCGCTGGAATAGCCGACCGTGAGCGCGATCGAGGCGAGCCGCTGCTGAGTTTCGCCGAGCAGCTCGAGCGAGGCCCGCAGCCGCAGCCGGTCGAGGTATCGGTGAATCGTCGTGCCGGTGATGCGCCTGAATACGCGGCAGAGGTGGAACGGCGACACACCGACTGCGTCAGAGAGCGAACTCAGCGACATGCCAGCCCGCATGTTGAGGGCGAGCAGGGTCTTGACATCGTTGGCTACGGCCCTATGACGCGACTCCAGGTGCAGGCGGTCGTTCGCACCGCCGCCCGATCCATCGTACAAGGCGTCGACGACCGCCCGAGCGATCTTGCGGCCCTGCTCCTCGGCCGCGGCGAGGCTCAGGCAACCGCCGCACTTGGCCGCCAGAAAGCTCATGCGCTGCAACATATACGCGACCGAGGGAGCCTGTGCGATGTTGAGCGTGAACGGCGAGCCGGGTCGGTCGTAGACGGTCGGATCGTGGGGCGCGATCATGGCGGCCAGCACGTCGGGGCGGATCTCGATCCAGTCGGTCTGCGAGCCTCGCTCATCGATCTTGAACCTCCGATAACTCACGCCGGGGTTGAACAGCACAACGCTGTTCTGGTCGGCGACCTCGGGATCGCGACCCTCGAATCGGAAGCCGATGGGCACGCGCGGAAACGCCATGCTGGGCCAGGCAACGTCGGCGCAGGTATCCTCGCGGAAGCTGGGGTGGGTCGGCACGCACCTGAACTCGCCGATAATTACGGTCGGCGTCTGGACGTGGACCATCGACGGGTTGGAGACCGTCGCGGCGTGCATAGCGCTGCTCGAACTGATCATGGCCTCACCAGGATGTCGCTGGCCGTGTCCCGGGTTGCACCCCGGTGGCAGATGCGGGGGAGGGGGTGCAAGTTCGGTCAGCTTGGTGTTCCCACCTCGGGTTCACTCGGTCGTCACGATTGGTCGCGGCCGGTCGTCAGGCAGGCCGCGGAGGTGGGAGGGAACAGGGACGGGGGAAAAACGAGGGTTTGCGTCGGCGTCGTGGTTCGACGAACACCCGGCCATGGGGCATTCGTCAGCGTGGGGGGTGCATCCCCTGGGTTCGACAGCGGCGGCTCGCGTAAGCCAGGGCCGGTGAGTCCGACGCGCGGCAAACACCCATTCGCGTGTTTGTAGAGATTGGGTTCCGGCAATGTTGCGAAAATGGTTCCCGAAGCACGTTTGTGGAAATATGGGTAGCGGGGCGCTGGTCGCAAAAACTCGCGGTTTTTCGGTTGTGCAGGGCGGCTCGAACGCCTCAATGATGCGAATCGCACCATTTGGGAGCCGACTGCCGGCGACGGTTGCCCGGCGGCGGGTGAACACCTCGACGCGACGACGGGTGTTTCCCGTCGTCTTATGCAGCAATCACCCCCGACTTTCGATGCCCCGGAACCGCCCACCCGCGCGATGCACCGGGATTGGACGCCCGAGTTGCACCCGGGTTCCCGCATGTCGAGCGTGCGACCAGGGAAAGTAAAGCCGGAACATCGCGCGAAACCAACACCTCTACAATATCTGCGATGATCGACTTCAAGGCTTCAAGGCGTGGGCGAGATGCCGCTGGACCGCGGCTCGCGGATTTCCGTAGATTGGGCGCGGCGGTCGCGGCGTTTTGCCTATTGCTGGGGTCGCTGGCGGGGAACGCGGGTGGCCAGCAGGACAGCGCAGCCGGTTCTTCGAGCATCTCGCCGAAGAGCGTGCCGGCGGGCAGAGCGGCCAAGAACGTCGCGGTGATCACAATACATGGTGAGATCGATAAGTGGACCGCATTCGGGGTCAAGCGGCGGATCAACCGCGCGGTCGCGGATGGCGCGGCCGCGATCGTTTTCGATATTGACACGCCGGGCGGCGAGATGATGGCCTGTCTGGACATCTGCAACACGATCAAGTCGTGCCCGGTGAGCAACACGGTTGCATGGATCAACCCGACGGCGTATTCGGCGGGCTCGATCATTGCGCTGGCGTGCCGCGAGATCGTGGTGAATGACCCGGCGACGTTTGGCGATGCGCTGCCGATCGAGATTCATGCACTCATGGGGGTGAAGCCGCTGCCCGAGGCCGAGCGCGAGAAGCTGCTCGGTCCGCTGCTGGCGGAGGTCGTGGATTCGGCGCGGCGGAATGGGTATGACGAGATGCTGGTGCAAGGGTTGGTGCGGCGAGGCGTCGAGCTTTGGCTGGTCGAGCACACCAAGACCGGCGAGCGGTTGTTCGTCACGGAAGATCAGTACAGGTCGGCGGTCGGAGCCGATCCGACGCGCGGCACGCCGGGCGTGCCGTCGGTCACGGCCTCGCTGAGCACCCCTGCACCGGTTGGGCCGCCGCAGCCGGGGTCGGAGACGACGGGCACCAGTGCCATCTCGGAAGGGCCGACCAGCTATGCGCCGGCATCGTCGATGACATCGACGGCGCTGGCGCGCGAGGTCGATGCCCAGCTCGATCTGAAGGGGACTCGCACCCGCCGCCCCGACCTGCGCGGGCCGGAGCACGCCGGGCAATACCGCGAGATCGAGTACGTCAGCGACGGCCACGGGCTGATCCTGCTCAAGGCCGAAGGGATGATCCGGTATCGCGTGGCGACTGACACGGTGAAATCGGATGCCGATCTGAAGGCCTATTTCGGCGCGGCCACCGTGGCCCGTCTCAACGAGACGTGGTCAGAAATGCTGGTCCGGTTTCTGACATTTCCGTTGGTCAGGGCTCTGCTGCTGGTGGTCTTTCTGCTGGCGATGTTCATCGAGATGACGCA
>JAWXBB010000453.1:0-12821 GCA_034439795.1 Planctomycetaceae bacterium
GGGCTCGTCGATCAGGAGTTGCAATTGCTCGGGCCGTCGCAGCCCGATGCCCCGCAACTCCTCGGCCGCGCCAAGTTGAAGCTCGACAGCGCCCAGGCCGCACAGAGCAGCGGCGACACCCACCGCGCGTGGTCGCAGTCGGCGGAGGTGCTGCAACTGCTGCGGATTCTGCAGCGCGCCCATTGGGACGCCGCCGTGCGAGACCTGTCATCACCGGCGAGTTCTCCCGATACGTTATGCTTCCAGACGTTGCCCGATCATTGGCGGCTGATTGCCGAATTGGGTCGCAGCCGGACGCGCGAGCCGAACAACCTGATGCGGTCGGGCGGGTTTGAAGATCTGGACACGTTGATCGCAGAAAGCTGGAAGAATCTGCACACCGCCCCGGCCGAATTGCGAACGTCCGCCGAGCTGTTCCCGACGGGACACGGCAGCCGGCATTCGTTGCGGCTCGTGTGCGAGCCCGCCGCCGGCGTCAACGTCCTGCCGCCGTTGTCCGATCCGATGATTACAGTCACATCACCCGGCCTGCCGGTCCGCGCCGGGCAGATTTTGCATATCAGCGGCTGGGTCAAAATCGTGAAGCCGGTGACCGGGAGCCGCGACGGGCTGCTCATTTATGAGTCTCTGCTTGGCCGGCCAGAAGCGCTACGTTATCAGGCGGAGTCGGACTGGCAACGCTTCGAGCTGATCCGCCGCGTGACCGGCAGCACCGATCTGCGGATCACGTTGTCGCTGATGGGACCGGGTGATGTGCTGATCGACGACCTGCAAGTCGTGCCGCACGAGCCACGGCCGGCCCCGACCGATCCCGGTGACAAGCCGGCGATCGAGCAAACCGCGGGGAGTCGACTGCTGGACCGTCTGCCGAAAATTCCGCGCTTCGTGCCGTTGCCCGGCCGGGATGCGGATGATCGACAGCGGTGAAGTTTTGCCCAGAAGGCCACGCTGCTCCCCTCACTTCGAGGGCAACAACGCAATCGGATAGGCCTGTACGTCTGGATCGACCGTCAGGATCGTCAGTCCAAATTGAAGCGATTGCGCGACCAACAGCCGATCGAATGGGTCGCGATGAAGTTGGGGAAGGCCGGCGAGATAAGGCATGCTCCCTTCTTCGATCGGCAGGCTGGCCATGCCATGTGCGTCGCGTTGTCTCGGAAGGAATTCGGCCGGCGGAGCGGGGAGTGTGAGCTTTCCAAGCTGGTGCTTGATCACAGCTTCCCAAATCGAGACCACACTCAGAAAGACGGAATTCGCGGAATCCTGAATCGCCGTTTGGAACGTCGTGGGCAGTTTGGGATCGGCGGTGATGTACCACAGGAACACGTGGGTGTCGAGCAGCAGCTTCATCGTCCCTCAAACTCCCGCAGCAGTTCCTCTGGCAATGGGGCATCGAAATCGTCCGGCGTCGCAAAGGCACCCAGGCAGAGACCAAAGGGACGGGGTGTCTGCCGAGTCGGACTCACCGGTCGCAATTCCGCGACGGGTCGGCCGCCTCGCAGAACGAGAATGGATTCCCCCGCTTCCACCCGATTCAGCAGCGACGCGGGGTCTGATTCCAGTTCCTGAACGCTGATGGTAGTCATGATGAGATCGTACCACGTCCCCGCGGCGAAGTCAGATCAAATCTGAACGCAATGCGGCGTCATTGCTCCACTGGCGACGCCGCGATTGAGGAAATTGTCTGTCCGACTCATCGCAGGATGATGAGATCGCCGCCGATCCTTGAAGTTGTCCGCGGAAGGTGTTAGACCATCGGGCGTCTCGGCGGAGCGCAGCCGCTGTTCACATTCATGCCCGTTGATCCCGCCCTGCGGGGCCGGATGCTTGGGTCTTTCTCGAAGGTCCTGGAATGCCGATCGCCACGCCGAAACAATACGCCGCCATGCTCGACGCCGCCCAGGCCGGCGATTACGCCTACCCCGCGGTGAACTGCACCTCGATCAGCAGCATCAATGCCGCGCTCAAAGCCTACAGCGACAAGAAGTCGGATGGCATCATCCAGTTCTCGACCGGCGCCGGCGATTTCGCCGCGGGCCTGAATCTCAAGGACAAGGTGCTGGGGACGGTCGTGCTGGCCGAGGCGACGCATCGGCTGGCCGCGAAGCACAACGTGATGGTCGCGCTGCACACCGACCACTGCCCGCCCAAGAACGTGGAAGACTTTCTCAAGCCGCTGATCGTCGAGACCGCCAAGCGGCGGAAGGCTGGCCTCGGGAATCTGTTCCAGTCCCACATGCTGGATGCGTCCAATCTGCCGCTCGTCGAGAACATGGCGCTGTCGAAGGATCTGCTCAAGCTGTGCGCCGGGCAGGAGATCATTCTCGAAGTCGAAGCGGGGGTTGTTGGCGGCGAGGAAGACGGTGCCTCCGGCGATGACCATACGCCCGCCGACAAGCTCTACACGACCCCCGAAGACATGCTCGCGGTGTACGAGGCCCTCAAGGGCATCGGCCGCTATATGTTCGCCGCGACATTCGGCAACGTGCACGGCCACTACAAGCCCGGTGCGGTGAAGCTGCGGCCTGACATTCTGAAGAACGGGCAGGACGCCGTCGTCAAGAAGTACGGCAAGGAAGCCAAGTTCGACCTCGTCTTCCACGGCGGCTCGGGCACGCCGACCGAGCAAATCCGCGAGACGCTGGCCTACGGCGTCATCAAGATGAACATCGACACCGACACGCAGTACGCCTTCACCCGCCCGATCGTCGAGCACATCCTCCGCAACTACGACGGCGTGCTGATGGTCGACGGCGAGATCGGCGACAAGAAGGCCTACGATCCGCGGTCGTACCTCAAGAAGGCCGAAGAGGGCATGGCCAAACGGATGGGCGTCGCCTGCGACGACCTGTGCAGCAGCGGCAAAACGCTGTTCGGAAAGATCTGAATCGACTCTTATCCCCTCTCCCGCCGCTGCGGTGGGAGAGGGTTAGGGTGAGGGTGCTTCCGCTTTTTTGCTTCCCGCTTGCGGAGCGAAAGGCAGAGACAGAAAACAGAAGCACCCTCACCCCCGACCCCTCTCCCGTCGAAGCGCCGGGCGAGGGGAGTGAAGAAGCCCAGGGATAGCAATCTCTGGGCTTCTTCATTTTTCCGCGTTGCCCGCGTCCGACAGCCGCACCACCAGCAGCCGCTGCGTCCGTCGGCCGTCGGCTTGTTCCTGGCAGAAGAACTCTTCGCCGGGGGAATGGTCGCGGGTGGGGTCGCCGCTGATGATCGCCAGTTCGCCCGTGTTGAGCGTCACGCTGAACTTCAGCGATTGCCGCACGTCGGTCTTCTGGCCTCCTTTGAGCGCCCAGCCCTCTTCCGTCGGCGTATGGCGCATCTGAGCCGCGCCGTGGTGAATCTCGGGGGTGAATTCCACGCGGACCCAGCCGTCCTGCACGCGCACGGGCCGCAGCCGCAGCACCGAACGGGCCTGTTCGTATTCGACGATCTCTTCCTGTCCTGTCGTGAGATACCGCACGGTGCAGTCGCGGTGCGAATCGACGGTCAGGATTTCGGTGTCCTGCCCCGACCTTAGGCCCAGACGGCGGCCGCGCATCAGATGTTCGCCCGCCACGTTCTCGTCCACCAACTCCACGGAGAGCCCCAGCAGCGTCTGCACGGCCGGCGGAGGCTGCGCGCCGCATTGACCCACTCGGAAGCCGTGGTCGTGCAGCATCATCCGCGCTTCGGGACTTAAGGCCCCGACCTGATCGACCTGCTGCCAGATCAATTGATTGATCAGCGTGTCATCGCACGGCCGTTCGACGAACACGATTTGCAACTGGACGGCGTCGTTCGGCGGCTTGATCGGCGGCAGCACGGGACGGGACGAATTCACAGCCAGCGACAGGTCCGCGGCCGGAAAAAACGTGCATCCGGCGGTGACGAGCGTCGCACAGGCTGCGACCACGACCGCCATGCGCAAGCCGATAATTGGTCCGCGGACGGACACGCACGAACTTCCGAAATGGAGAGGAGAGAGATCGGCGGGACTGTAGGGTGGGTCTGTGAAACGTGTCAATTCGGATCGCAATCGCAATTGGCGGGTCCGGGCCGATGGATTACGATCTGGATTGAGAACCGGCAAAGACTTCCGAAGAAACGGCTGAAGGGCGTCGATGACCTGCGAACCGGCATTCCGCATCGGGCTGGGACACGACCGGCATCGGCTGGTCGCCGGGCGGCCGCTGATCCTCGGCGGCGTGCGGATCGAGTCCCCGGTCGGTCTCGACGGCCACAGCGACGCCGACGTCCTGCTGCACGCCATCACCGACGCGATTCTCGGCGCGTTGGCGCTCGGCGACATCGGCGAATGGTTCCCGAACACCGATCCGCAATGGGCCGATGCCGACTCGGCGGTCTTCGTCCAGGCGGCCATCGCGGAAGCCCGCCGCCGCGGCTGGGAGTTGGGGAACCTGGACTGCACGATTCACGCCGAGCGGCCGAAGCTCTCGCGGGACAAGCCGCGGATCGCCGGCCGGATCGCGCAACTGCTGGGAACCACCGCCGACCGGGTGAACGTCAAAGCCAAGACCGGCGAGACAGTCGGCCCGATCGGCCGCGCGGAAGCCATCGACGCCGACGCCGTCGTGCTGCTGGTGCGCAGCGAGGAGAGCCACCGATGATGAGTCGCGAGCAGTTGGAGTTGTATCGCCGCATGACCACGTCCGAGCGGTTGGCGCTGACGCTCAAGATGATCGCCGAGAACGAACCGGCCCTGCTTCATGGGCCGCCCGAAGTCGTTCGCCGCCGATTCGAGTTGTTGGAGAAGCAGAACAACGAGCGCAATCAGCGGATTCTGGAAACGCTGTACCCCGAGCGAGTCGTCCGGTGAGCGAACTGATCCGATCGCTGGAGGAAGTCACAGCCGCTTTTGATCGGTTGACGATTCCCTACGCCGTGATGGGAGGCCTGGCCGTTCGTGCCCATGGTCTTCCACGTCCGACGTACGATGTTGATTTTACGATTGCCATCGAACGCCCGGAATTGCCGGGACTGATGGATGAACTCGAAGACATGGGGTACACGGTCCCGGAGATCTACCGTTCCGGCTGGGTGGATCGCGTGGCTGAAATGCCGCTGTTCAAATTCTGCTTGATGATCGGGGGCAACTCGATTGCCGTCGATGTCTTCCTCGCAGAGACGGATTTTCTCCGCTCGGCGCTCCAGCGTCGCTTACGGGCTGAAATTGACGGCGTCACGGTGAATGTCGTCAGCCCGGAAGACTTGATTCTGCTGAAAATGATTGCACGCCGTCCGCGCGACATCGGCGACATCATCGATGTGAGGTTCGCACAAGGCGACCTCGACGAAACGTACCTCCGCGAGTGGGCCGGTCGCCTGAAGATCGCCGAACGGTTCGACGAAATCTGGCGCGAGACCGCGCCATAGTCGAACGTCTTCACCAGGCACGCAGCCTGTCTGATCGGGCGCTAGTCCTACGCTTTGGGCGCCCAGACGTAGGCCTTCTGCTTGCGAAAGCCGGTCAGACGAATCGTGCCATCGGAGGCCAGTTCCATCACCGAGTACCCGTTGTTCTCGGCGCCGGCTCCCTCCACCATCGCGACCAGCGTGCAGTAGTGCGTGCCGTTGATGTCTTTGAGATCGTTCTGATGGCTGTGTCCCTGAAAGACGGCCCGCACCCGGCCCGACTCCTCGAACAACCGCCGAACTTCCGGCGCATTCTTCACGCCGTGATCGGTGCTGACGTCTAATCGCTGATGGGCGAAGACGATTGTGGCCTTGCCGGTGGCGGCCAGGTCCGCTCGCAGCCATTCGATTTCCGCCGGCGGGATGTTGGCGTCATTCCACTTCGAGTTCTTGCGGCCGTAGGGTTGGCCGTCGCTGCGGAAGCAGGCGTCGAGCACGATGAAATGAATGCCGCCCCGGTCGAACGAGTAGTACGACTTCTCCTGCCCGACGCCGTCGAGGAACTCCGCCTTGGTCAACGTGTCGACGCAGTGATTGCCCAGCACGTAATGGCGGTCTGATGAGACTTTTGCGAACTCCCGATTGACCGCGGTCAGATATTTCTGCTCGGTCTCCACGGTGTCGGCGGCGTCAATCAAGTCCCCGAGTTCGACCACGAACGTCGGACGGTCTTTCTCGAATTGGGCCGCCGCTTCGGCCAGCTTGGGTAGCGTCTCCCGGTAGTGCCGTGTTCCCGCCGGCGGCTTGTCGGCGTGGTGCAGATCGGTAATGAGTCCGACCCGCAACGGCGGCTTGCCTTCCTCAGCAGACAGCAACGATGCATCGACCGTCGCTGCAGCCGTCAGCAACAGCGTGCCATTCCTCAGGAAGGCGCGCCGTCCCAACCGCAGGCATTCATCGTTGCTGGTTCGCAAGGTCATTGGTCTCTCCGTCATGTGGTAGCCCGAGTGCCCATCGTATCCGTACCGCAGCTTCAATGGAAACGGCCTCCGTGCCGGGTTTGACCCACCATCCCGTTGGGGAGACAATCTTTCAACACTCGACGAAGCCCCTCCGAACGCTCCAAGGATCTTGGCACCATGACGAACCGCTCCCGTTCGCGCCGACTTTGTGATCGCTCTATGCATCTGCTATGGATGCGGGGCCTCGTTGCTCTGCTGATGGCAGCAGGCTTCGTTTCGACGAACTCCGCCGCGTGGTCTGCCGAGCGTCCCAACGTGCTCGTCATCCTGGCCGACGACCTGGGGTATTCGGATCTCGGCTGCTACGGCAGCGAGATCGCCACGCCGCAGCTCGACGCGCTGGCCGCGAACGGCCTGCGGTTTACGCAGTTCTACAACACCGCCCGCTGCTGGCCGTCGCGTGCGGCCCTGCTCACGGGCTATTACGCCCAGCAGGTGCGTCGCGACACCGTGCCCGGCGTCGCCAGCGGCGGCCGCGGCGTGCGACCGGCATGGGCGCGTCTGCTGCCGGAGATGCTCAAGACGCAGGGTTACCGCTGCTATCACACCGGGAAATGGCACGTCGACGGGCAGCCGCTGCAGAACGGTTTTGATCGCTCGTATCTCTTGCAGGATGCCGGCCGGTTCTTCAGCCCCAAGGTGCATTTCGAGGACGACGTCAAGCTGCCGGCTGTCAAACCCGGCAGCGGCTTCTACTTGACGACGGCGATGGCCGATCACGCGATCAAGTGCCTCAAGGATCATGAGCAGCAGCACGCCGACCAGCCGTTCTTCCATTACCTTGCGTTCACGTCGCCGCACTTCCCGTTGCACGCGCTCCCCGAAGACATCGCGAAATACCGCGATCGCTACGCGGCGGGCTGGAATGCCGTTCGTGCCGAGCGCTGGTCGCGGATGCAGCAATTGGGCCTCGTCGCCGGGGGACTGTCCGACCCCGAGCGCGACGTCGGGCCGCCGTATGCCTTCCCCGAAGCGATTAAGATTCTCGGCCCCGGCGAAGTCAACCGCCCGCTCCCGTGGCAAGAATTGACCGCCGAACAGCGCCGCTTTCAGGCCGACAAGATGGCGGTCCATGCTGCGATGATCGACCGCATGGATCGCGAGATCGGCCGCGTGCTCAATCAAATTCGCGCCATGAACGCTCTCGAGAACACGTTCGTCTGCTTCCTGTCCGACAACGGCGCCAGCGCGGAGATCATGGTCCGCGACGACGGCCACGATCCCACGGCGTCCCCCGGTTCGGCGGCGACGCATCTGTGCCTGGGACCGGGCTGGTCGACGGTGTCCAACACGCCGTTCCGCCGGCACAAAACCTGGGTGCATGAAGGGGGCATTGCCACGCCGTTCGTCGCGCATTGGCCGAAGGGGATTGCAAAGCGGGGCGAACTGCGGCACAACCCGGCACACCTGATCGATCTCGTGCCGACGATTCTGGAGATCACTGGAGCGTCGCGGTTCGCGACGTGGGGCGACCAGCCGGTTCCCGCATCGCCCGGCAAGAGCCTGGTGCCGGTGTTTGCCAGTGACGGAACAGTCGCTCACGATGATCTCTGGTGGCAGCACGAGGGAAATCGGGCCGTCCGCATCGGCGATTGGAAGCTGGTGGCCTCCGGTCAGAATGCCGAATGGGAGCTGTACAACCTGGCGACCGACCGCGCGGAATCGCACAACCTCGCATCCCGAATGCCGGACAAAATCGCCGAGCTTCGTGGGCGCTGGGAGCAGCGTTTCACCGAGTTCGGCGACCTCGCGCGGACTGACGCCTCGGTGGGAAAGTAGCAGTTGCCCGGAAGGAACCCCGTTCGAACTGTTCGCCGCGGCTTGGCAGGCTGCTTAATTCGTATTCGCGACGGAAGCCGCCGACGTTCAGGATGTCGCTGCGCTCCGGGGCCTGCGTGGTCTGGTACGCCTGTAGGTCGATGCAGATCAACTTCGGCCCCGCGCGGCGCCACGGCGCCGGGTTGGCCGGGCTCCCCAGCGACCTGCACCGCGACGTCGTGCGGCTTGCCGTCGGTTCAGCGGCGGCGGTGGACGACAACCACAACAAGCCAAGGAATAGTCCGTGGACCATGCGTCGTCCTCCTGCGATGCAACAGCAACACGCAGGGATGCCACGATCGGGAACGTGTTCCTGCGCAATCGATTGCACGGGCAATCCGTTGCCTCGCTGTCCACCTCTGCGCTCGTCGCTTCTACGATCAACCGCACCAAGCCGACTTCACTCGAGAACTTCTGATTTGCACGGGGCGGCCAATCGATCTCAAGGCTTTCGCGAGTTGGAATGGGCTTAGTGTCTTTGCCCAATCGCGTACAAGTGCCGGTCGCTGCGGATGAACATCTGCCCGTCGCTGATCGCGGGGGAGGCGTAGCACGATTCGCCGAGTTCGTTTTCGGCGACGCGGTCGTACTCTTTGCCGGGGCGGACGATCTTCGTCACGCCGTCGTCCGCCAAGAGGTACACCAGTCCGCCGGCGGTGCTGACGAGCGACGCGCTGTAATGCGGGGCCATGCGTTCGAACCACAGCCGCTCGCCGGTGTCGGCGACGTAGCAACTCGTGATGCCCTCGTCGGACGCCACCAGGAAATAGTCGCCGCAGATCACGGGCGAGGGCACGTACGAGCAATTCCTATTCGCCCGCCAGGCGATGTGCGTGTCGGTCACGTTGCCGCGGCCGTCGGGCTTGATGGCGAGGACGTGCTTGTCGGGAAAGCCCGCGGTGAGGAACGCGTACTTGCCGTTGTAGACCATCGACGCCACGAACTGCTCGGTCGGGCCGTCGATCTCCCAATGTTCTTTTCCGGTGCGGGGATCGAGACTGACGACGCACTTGCTGCCGGACATCAGCAGTTGCGTGCGGCCGTCGATCTCGCGGATGATCGGCGTCACGTAGCTGCGGGTCTTGTGCTTGCGGTCGAACTTCCAGCGGGCATCGCCGGTCGCTTTGTCCAAGGCGACGACGTACGAATCGCCGTCGTGATCGCCGTTGACGATCACGAAATCCTCAAACAGCACCGGCGACGAGCAGAACCCATGCGTGCTGGCGAACCGGCCCGGTCGGACGAGCCATTGCCGCTCGCCGGCGAAGTTGTACGCGGCGACGACGAGATCCCCCGGCGTGCGTTCGTTGTCGCTGGCAAAATCGGGTTCGAGAAACGACACGTAGACCATGCGGCCGTCGGTGACCGGCGTGCCCGACGCGCGGCTGTTGAGCTTGTGCCGCTTTTCCAGCGGGGCGGCGAGGACGGTCTGCTGCCAGAGGACTTTGCCCGTGTCGCGATCGAGCGCGATCAGCACGCGGGCATCGTTGTCTTCGAGGCAACTGGTGACGAACACGCGGTCCTGCCAGACAATGGGGGACGCATGCCCGACGCCCGGAATCGGCGTCTTCCACGCGACGTTCTCGCCGGTGCTGCCGTTCCACTTCAGAGGCGGCTGTTCGTCGAGGCTGCGGCCATCGCCGCGCGGCCCGCGCCACCCGGGCCAGTCTTCCGCCGACGACATAGACGTGGTAGTGAGCAAGACCAAGAAACCGAGACACAGACGGGACCAGGCGGGCATCGCGATTCGCCTCTGGCAGGACAGCGGGGCGGGCAACTGGAGTTTATGGTAACAGACGATGAGGTGCCGCGACAGTTGCGGCGATTACCTTGTGGCGACACAAGGCAGGAAGAAGGGTCTCACGCAAAGGCGCAAAGCTCGCAAAGGAATAAAGGAGATTCATTGGCAGCACTTATGGCCCTTTCGTGGTTTCTCCTTTGCGTGCTTTGCGCCTTTGCGTGAGAAATATCTTCGTCTTCAAGACGATGACGTAGCCTGACCGCTCTTAGGCAACGATCGCGGCTTCGGGAACGCGAACAGCCGCAGGCCATTTAGGATGACCAGAACCGTGCTTCCTTCGTGGCCCAGCACCGCCAAGGGCAACGGCAGCGTGACGATGAAGGTTGCGATGAGCAGGCCCAGCATCACGCCGAACGCGAACCACAGGTTCTGCCGGATGATCTGCTGCGTCTTCCGAGAGAGCGCAATCGCGTACGGCAACCGCCGCAGATCGTCGGCGAGGATCACCACATCCGCGGTCTCGAGGGCGACATCAGTCCCCGCACCGCCGAGCGAGAACCCAACCGTCGCCGCAGCGAGGGACGGGGCGTCGTTCATTCCGTCGCCAATCATTCCGGTCGGACCGACGGTGTCGCGGAGCGATTTAATCCGTTCGAGCTTCTCGGCCGGCATGAGGGCGGCGCGGTAGCCAATGCCCAACCGGCCCGCGAGATCCTTCGCCACGGGTTCGGCGTCGCCGGTGAGCATCTCCAGCTCGCGGAAACCGAGCGATCGCAGTTGAGCGATGCAGTCGGTCGCCGACTCGCGGACGGTGTCGGCGATGCCGATCGCCCCCAACCAGCGCTGTTCATTCGCGATGCCGATGACCGTTTGCCCGCGCGCGGCGGCGGCGTCAATCGCGGCGGCTAATGACGCATCCTTCGTCAGACCCAGTTTGTCGAGCCAGGCGAGCTTGCCGACGCGGACGAGCTCCGACTCGATGCGGCCCTCGATGCCCGGCGCCATGACGGCGGTCACATCGCTGCCCGCGGACCAGATGATGCCGCGCGACTGGGCTTCGCGGACGATCGCCGTCGCCAGGGGATGTTCCGAATGGGCCTCGATGGCGGCGGCGATCCGCAGCAGTTCGGCTTTGTCCACGCCAGAAGCCGGCATGATGTTCACAACCCGTGGCCGGCCGACGGTGAGCGTGCCCGTCTTGTCGAAGGCCATCGCCGCGAGTGTCGCCGCCCGTTCCAACGCGGCTCCCCCCTTGAACAACACGCCGCCGCGAGCCGCGCTGCTGATTGCCGCCAAGATCGCCGCAGGAATGGAAATCACCACGGCACACGGCGACGCGACGACCAACACGGTCATCGCCCGGTAAAACGACGCCATCCACGGTTCCGTCGCCATGCCCCGAGACAGCAGCAACGTTGCGAGTGCGAGCGCCAGCACGAACCACGTGTACCGCTCGCCGAACCATTCGGTAAACCGCTGGCTCTCGGCCCTTTGTCCCTGAGCCTCTTCGACGAGTTGCACCATCCGGGCCAGCGTCGATTCGCCCCCCGCCCGCGTGACTTCGATCTGAATCACCCCCTGCTGGTTGAGCGTGCCGGAGAACACGGGATCGCCCGGCTCTTTGTCGACGGGGATCGATTCCCCCGTCATCGGCGATTGATCGACGCTGGTCTGCCCGACTCGCAGGATGCCGTCCGCCGGGAAGCGTTCCCCGGGATGGACGAGCACCGTATCGCCCGCGGCGAGCATCTCGACCGGGATGGGGTGCTCGACGCCGTCCCGCAACACCACGGCTTCCTCCGGCGTCAGGTGCATCAGGTCCGACACCGCCCGCCGCATGCGGCCGATGATGACCGTTTCCAGAGTGTGCGACAGCGAAAACAGGAACAGCAGCGCCGCCCCTTCCACCCATTCGCCGAGCGCCGCCGAACCGGCCGCCGCGGTGAGCATCAGCAGATTGACGTTCACGCGGCCTTCGCGCAGATCGCCCCAGGCGTGTCTAAGCGTGTTCCAGCCGCCGGCAATGTAGGCGGTCAGGTACGCAGCGATGACGACCGCCCGAGCGAAGGCGATGGGGCTGTCCGCCAGCCAAAACTGTTCGAGCAGCAGACCGACCAGCCCCCCGATGAGGCAGACGACCGTGCTGGCAATGAGTAGCCAGGTTTCCGTTTCGCCGTGATGGTGGGCGTGCGGCGCCGTTTTAGGAGGCGATGGGGCGGCCGATATTCCGTGAGCCTGCACGCGAACGTCCTCTCCCGCGGCCTCATCACTCCGCGGTGAACTCGCGCGAGCATCGGTCGCTATGATAGGCGGAGGGAATCGGTTCCGACAACGCCTCACCATCGATATGCCGGCAGTGTCGCAGCCGTGGGTTTGTTTGCGTGCCGGTTCGTCGGTTAGAATAGCGGGAACCAGAATCATCGAATGGTTTTACGATTCGCGATCACAAACGCTCGCCTGACACGGTGGTCGGGCCGGGTGAGACGGCCACTTCCAAGGAATTTCCACTGTGAACGTGCTGGTGTGTGTCGACCGTTCCGAGGCGTCCCGCAAGGTCGTCCGGGTGGTTGCCGATTTGCTCAAGGGACGCAGCGGTCCGGACCAGGTGACGGTCTATCACGTCGCAGAGTTCCTGCCCGAGTTCTTGTTGTCGGATCATCCCGAACCGGGCATGACGTCGCGCGGGCTGGCCGAGCGGTGGGCCGGCAAGGCGAAGGCCGACGGCGAACGCGTGCTCGCGGAGCGGAAGCAGGAGCTGATTGCGGGCGGGGTCGCCGCCGACGCCGTGCAGATCAAACTCGACCTCAAGGACTGCCTGCCGGAATCCAAGAAGGTGGTGGCGGCGCTGGCCATCATCGACGAGATGCAGCACGGCAACTACGACC
>JAWXBB010000454.1:0-15171 GCA_034439795.1 Planctomycetaceae bacterium
CCCTGACCGGCCGGTCCCTCCGGGCCTCGGCCGCCCTCCCGCAGCTGGCGCTCGCGAGCTGACGCGAAGAATCGGACTACATCAACGGGCTGCTAGAGGATGGTCCTCTAGGGCTTGTTCGTTTTGACCAAGAACAGAATCGGCTGCATCTTGGTTTTACTCTGCCCTCGTAACGATGCAGCAAATCTTGATTTTGGGGTTCACGCCAGTAACTCACCTTGCAAGACCGTGACCGCCCAGCGGCCGAGCGTCACTCGATCTCCATTCGCCCGCAGTCGCAGACACTCCGCCCCGAGGGGAGGCTTTCTAAAGCAATTCCAAATGTCCGGTCAGGACATCGATCTTGTCCGCAGTGTCTGGTCCAATCGCTAGGCAGGTGCGAGTTGGCTGCCCATGAAACTCTGTCTTCCCGCTGTCGGTGATCAAGTGGACTTCGAGGCCCGCCGCATTCGCCTTGTCGTAGATGCTCATGAGTTCGTCTTCGCTATTCACCCGGCAGCAGACCTTGGCAAAGGCCCCCGTCAGCCACGCCTGTTGTACCGCAGGAAAATCGTTCAACGAAACCGAGCCCGGTTCCTGCAATCGGCGGCATAGGAACGACATCGAAGCGTGTGCTCCTTGTGCGATCTGCTTCCCTCGTCGCATTTTTAGATCGTGGCGCATCACGATCACCTGTTTGATTCGTTGTGGTTCCTCATTCATGCGGCGGCTCCCTCGCTGATCGTCAGTCGATGGCACTCGTTCCAGGTCGGCGGTTCAATCTTCTCGATCAATCCCCGAATGATCGGCTCGGGAACAGGCTCAGTCCGCTGTTTGTTCTGAGCGAGGATCGTCGGAAGCGGCGGCTCGACATAAACGATCTCGATCCGGGCCCCGTAGTCGGCAAACAGATCGATCCACCGCTGGCGAGTCTGCCGGATCACATTCGTGGCATTAAAGGCGAACGACTGCCGATTGCGGAGCAGTTCCCGACAGCGTTCACGGGCCAGTTGCACGACACTCCCCTGATCGTCGGTCGCCTCGATGTCCAATTCGGTTCGCAGATCGTCGAGCGAGACGACTGGCACGTCCGGTCGATGGGTCGCCAGCCAGGTGTCCTTACCACTGCCGGGGACTCCTGACATCATCGTGACCGTGCAGCGATACTCCTCATGTGGGACGTAAAAGAGATTGGGGGTCACCTGACGGAAGAACTGAAAGCGGGCTTGGTCGTTGGCGAATCGGTAAGGCTCATCTAGGCAGTTCTGTTCCTCGGCGACGAGTTTCCACAATTGCAGGTTCTCCTCGGGTCGAGTGTTCTCTGCCGTCGTGCGACCCCGAGTGTCCGCCAGGGCGAACAGGTACAGCAGCCGATTGCAAACCGACCAGGACAGCGAGATCACTTCGTGACTCGGTTCCGGCTTTTCGAGTAGGAACGCCGGGCGACCGTGAAACCGAACCAGTCGGGCGGTCTCCTCCCGAGTGGCTAGATCGCACCGCAGATCCCGCAGCACGGCCCGTGCCAGATGTTCTCCTTTGATGGAGTGCTTGGGCGAGCGAATGCGACCCGTTTCAGGATCGACATGCGAGGTGAGCGGCTTCCCCGCATCGTGAAACAGGGCCGTGAAGATCAGCAACGTCCGCTCGTGAGCCGACAGCGTCGGCCACTCATCCAGCTTTGGCAATTGGGCGCACACCATCTGCGTGTGGGTCCAGGCGTTGTATTCCGAGAGTTCTGTCACCGCCGCGGCGGTGACATCGTCCTGGGCGTTGGGATTCCGCGGTTTCGACTTCGCGGACGTGGTTGCGCGCGATGGGGAACCTGATGCGCTCACGTGCGACTACGGAATTGGTTTCGCGTGCAGTTCCGATCCCGACTGCGAATCCATGATCGCCGTTGGTGTCAACCGCGCTGGGATTGCGCTGCGGCCAACGTGATTAGCTGCGCGCGGTCCTGCGATCCGTTTCTGTTGGAGACGGTGCTTCAAACAGATCTGGCCGGGGAATGGCGCTACACTCAGGTGGGGATCAGGGAATGGTTTCGAACTCAATGTCTCGCTCGTCACCCGCACCGACTGTGCGAACAGGAATCGTCGCATTGCACTTGGAGCATTGAACGAACCTGTCGTGGGAGCCGCACCAATTGAAGGTGTTGCAGCGCGGGCAGTACATCGACAACATGGGCGGTTCGGGCTTGTCCGCTCCCACAAAATGACGAATGACCCAGACGCCACCGACCCCACCAGCAACGATGGTCGCGACGATCACCAGCGGCCGACCGATACTGAGGAAATAAAACATGCCGACCCTCGCTGAATGGTGTAGATGCAAGACCGCAGACGATCAGCCATTGCCGAGCGACCCGGCCCGCAAGACGCTTGGATTGCACCCGTGACGCGATGTCGGACGAACAGCGAACGATTCTCGACGCGGCGACCCTCGCGGCCAGCAAGGCCACGTCCACCTGGGCACGAGACGAACCGCTGCGGATCGCCGCCGAACAGCAGCCCGAGAAACCGGCACGGAAGAAACGCCCTTGAACGTAACCCGATCATCGCGCCATACGAATTTCCCCCGTGGTGGAGTCGTACCGGGCCTCAAAGCTCGCCCGGCAGTCGGGATTCTCGCATCGGTAATGGTGATCGTCTTGGAACCAGTCCGACCTCCCACAGTCAGGGCACTTGAGCAGATTGCCCGCGTGGTCCATCGGCAGCCCGTCGGCGCGGGTCCATTGATGGTTGTCGTTGATGGCGTCGGCGGCCTCTTTCCGACAGGTGACCACAGCACCGAGCAAGAGCGCGCAGGCAATTACAGTCGGCAATAGCGGAACGGAACGAAAGCGGGCCATGGCAGGGGCTCCGAACTTCGGGGAGAAAGGAAATGAGAGAGACGCCGTTGCCGGGTCCGTCATCTCAACCGCTTCGCCGCTTCCTTGGCCTGCCGTTCGGTTGCCTTGCTGGAGGCGGCTGGTTCTCATCCTTCAATAAAACAGGGGCATGAATTGCCCGATGGCGTAACTCGCAAAGAGGGCCATGGCCACATCGCCATCTCGCCTCGACCCGCCGCGAGTGGCGATTCCGCCGACGACCACTGCCGACAGCAACGCCACCGTGCTGCCGCCGGAGATGAGCGTGAGCATCACAAAAGGGAAAAAGTTCGTCGGATTCGCACAGGCAATCACGAGTGTCACGCAACCCAGCGTCATTATCCCGGTGACCACGGGCAGGCTCCATCGGGGCATGCGCACCTTGCTGAGGCCGGCGAGCGCCAACCAAATGACAACTAGTAAAACAAGCTGCTGGGGAATGCGACGCAACTTCGGGGTCAAGCCCAGCCAAGTCCCGGTCGTCAGGATGATGGCGATGAGTAGAACGGTGGGAACAATCCATCGTCGATTTTGTACAAGGGAGGGATGCAGTTCCGGCAGGCGAAACGTCAGGACCAATGCGCTCGCCATTCCCAGCACCAGCCCGGCGAGGCGCCACCGCCACGCGGTTGGAGCAGCAGAGACTGGTTTTCCGACAGCAGCGCACGCGGCCTTGACCGCCGCATTCACGAGCACTGGATCGAAGGGTTCGAGGGCGTGGTTGGACCAGGGAGATATGACGACTTCTGCATTCGTTATTGCTGGTTTTCCGAATTCCCCGAATCGGCCAAACAACAGGAGCAAAGGCGGCCCGTGCTCCCCCAACTTGGCCGTATTGCCGACGCCAATAAACAGCTTGGGGCGAAACCCCGCTTCACGAACGCTCCAAGCGCCAACGCTGCTGCCCATCGAATGCCCGATGAAGACGTCCACCGCTCCCAGTGCCCGTTCAAGCTCCTGGGGCTTGTGCCGGAGGTTGGTGAGGGAACACGATTGCGGCGACTCTCCAAATCCCGCCTGATCCACGGAATAGCAATCAAAGCCAGCGGCGGCCAGCGCCTCGCCGAAACGAAAAAGCATTTCTTTCGAGGCACCGTTTCCATGAGTGAGGAGCGCAATGGGATGCGGGCCCGGCGTTGCGGGGAAAAGTCGAAGCGCGGGTGTGTTTGCGGTCAGCATGATTTTTTCAACGCGGACGCCCGGCTCAATCGCGCGCGAAAGTATGGCCCCAAGAATCAGAGCGGCGATGGCTGCTGCAACGACCCAACGGATAGCGCGAGTGCTCATGATTTCTCTCTGGTCTGTTCGACGTCAAAACGCACGCCGCGACAGGATCCGCGCTCCCAAGCCGAAACTCAACACGCCGACCGAGAGCAGGATGCCGCAGGGGAGCAGCATTTCGGTGAGATCGAAGCCTCGCCAGATCGCGCCTTCCAGGGCGAGGATGCCCCATTTGACGGGGCTGATGTGGCTCATGGTCAGCATCCAATCGGGCATGGCGATGAGCGGGACCAGCGCGCCGCCCAACGTCGCCATCACCAACATGATCGCCATTGCGGAACCGCCGACGGCTTGCTCGGTGCGACCCAGGACGGAGAGGAGCATCATGAGCCCGGAGAAGCACACGGCCATGGCGACGATGCTCGTGAGCACATAGGGCCAACTGGTCACGCGCACTCCCAGACAAGCGACGCCCAGGAGCAAGAGGAGGCAGGCCGTGCCGACGCAAGACAGGAAGCACGCCAGCCCCTTGCCTCCGAGAATGTGCATTATGCTCAGCGGCGCGACGCGCAGACGCAGCAGCGTCCCTTGCATTTGCTCGATGACGGTCGACATCGTAAATGTCATCATGCAGCCCAGGACGGCCCAGAGGATCGAACAAGGGAACGTGATCTCAAAAGCGCTGCGCGGCTCCGACTCGAAGGTCACAGGGACAACATTGAGCTTCAATCCCCCAAAAGGTCCGCCTTCGCTGGGCATCTTGGCGAGAAACATGGGCACGAAGCCGTCGAGCAGGGCGAAGAATTCGAGCAGGGCTTTCTTCTGCGCCTCGGGCAAATCCCGCGCCTGCTCGACTTCCTTCTGCCCGACCTTGAGCCACTTGCGCATTTCCTCGGGGTCCATGAACTGTTTCGCGAGAATCGAAAACGTCGCCTCCATCGTGATGCCTTGGAGAAAACCCGCCTCTGCCCGCCGGCTCGGGTCGATGCCGAGTTCCATCTTCGTGCTGTCTTGGCCGAACGAGCGCAGCGATTCGCCAAATCCGGGCTGGAGGAGCAGATAAGCGGTCAGATCGCCGCGGCGCACGCTCTGTGCTGCGGAATCGCGGTCGTGCAGCTGACCTTCCGCTTGTGTCCGAACCAAACGAACGGACTCATGGTCGGAGAGCTTTTGGACAAGTGCGTTCGAAACGGCCGATTCGTCCTCGTCGACGAAGGCGATGCTCATCGTGGCGGGTCCGAAAGCCCCGCTGATGATCGCGCCATAGAACAAGCCAAAGATCAGCGGAAAGACGATGACCCAGAAGAGCGCGGCCTTGTTGCGCCAGAGCAAGATCAGATCTTTCAAGGTGAGTGTGAGCATGGGGCGCATCAGTCGCGAAGCCTCCGGCCGGTCAGGTTCAAAAACACGGATTCGAGGCTGGGCCGATCGACGTGAAAACGCACGAACTGGACGCCCGCGTTCCTGAGCCGGTTGGCCTCCTCGAAAGGCTGGTCGCTGGCGAAGCGGAGCACGTTGTCCTTCAGCGGCGCCGGCAGGGAGACGCCCTCGGGGACTTGTGCCAGCTCGGCCTCGAACATGGAAGCTCCACCATGTTTCCGCAAGAGTTCGTCCACGGTATCGAGGGCCAGGATCTTGCCCTGATCCATGATGGCGACGCGATCGCAGAGCCGCTCGGCCTCTTCCATGTAATGGGTGGTGTAGAGGATGGTGCGGCCCGCACGGGCAAACCCTTCGATCGAGTCGAGGAGGTGATTGCGGGACTGCGGATCGACGCCGGCGGTGGGCTCATCGAGGAGCAGGACCGGCGGATCATGCACCAAAGCACACGCCAGGTTGAGCCGCCGCTTCATGCCGCCCGAATACGTCTTAACGCGGTCGCCGGCGCGTGCGGTCAGGCCCGCCAAGCCGAGGCACCAGCTCACGCGTTCCTTGAGACGAACGCCTGCCAGGCCGTACAGTCTTCCGAAAAAGGAAAGGTTCTCCGCGGCACTGAGCTCGTCATAAAGGGCTTCGATCTGCGGCGCCATGCCGATTTGGCGGCGCACATTCGCGCGCGTCGGATCGGTCGAGCCGTTGATGGTGACTTCGCCGTCGTCGGGCCGCAACGCTCCGATCAGCATGTGAATCGTCGTCGTCTTGCCTGCGCCGTTGGGACCGAGAAGGCCGAACGTCTCGCCGGCGACCAACTCCAAGCTGACCCCGTCAACAGCCTGAATCTTCGCATAGGCTTTTCGCAAGTCGCGGGCGCGAATCATGCTGGCCTTCCATTACGACAATGACTGATGCCAACCAGCTCTAAAGCAGCGGCCACAAACAAGAGAAGCATGGTTATTCCTTTAGCGAGGATGGCGAATCGGCGGGGGCGCGCCAGCTATAACATCCTCGTTCGCTCCGCCAGCACGTCGCGCAGCGAATTTGGATCGACTCCGAGGCGCTCGATCAGCCGTGCGGCGTCACCGTTCGTCTCAGCCAGAAGAGACAGCGCAAGATGCTCCGTCCCGATAAAGTCGTGCCCAAACGTACGTGCGAACTCCGCGGCATTCGTCAGTTGGCGAACAAATGAAACCGACGCCCCAACGTCGTCCGGCTCATCCACTGTTGCGTTGCGTTCCGTCGAGCTTTCTGGCTCACCGAACGATGCCCGCAATCGGTCTGCGTGAACCCCAAGTTCTCGCAGCACAATTCCGGCCAAACCGTGCTGCTCGCTTGCGAGTCCAAGCAGCAGGCGCTCATCGGCGGAAACTCCCTCGCTCCGATATTCGTCCGACGATGCAATCGCCATGGCTGCACTGACGCGCGGCGTGATGGTCGCAGCGTCCAGCTCGCCGCGCAGCATCGCAAACCGTTCTCGAACGGCGGAGAGAACCACATCCCCGACGGCTCGCACCACTGTTATGGCGACGAGCAAGGAACTTCCACGGTGGACCGTGTCTTGAAGCAGGTCATCAAAGTCGAGCGCCATCTGCTCGGCATACTCGGCGTGAAAGCCCCGAGGCAGGAGGCGCAAGGTCTGACGATAGAGGACACGCGCTACGCAGGCGCTCTTGTGAAGAACAGACATCGGAGGATTCCAAGCTGGAAGCCAGTGGCGGGGCGGCGGGGCATCGGTCAGGCGAATCTGGCGGTGACCATCCGGTTATAGGCCCCCTCCGTGATGAAAGTACACGAGAAACGCTCCGGGTTCTCGTTGGCCGGGGCTTCAGCCGACTCTCCGGGTCGCCGGGTGGAGTGTGGCCGCATTCGGCTTAAACGGGCATGCCGACTGCGCGGGCAATTCGTAGCACTTCCGCTGTGTGCTCTAGTTCCTCGTGCAGAGCTTCTCGGCCGGCGGCCAAGAGCCGGTAGCACACTCGTCGTTGATCGGTCGACTTGCGCTGAGGGGCAACGGCGATAAGACGCGCCGCCGTGAGCCGCTTGATGGCCCCGTACAGGGTTCCGGCTCCCAGACAGATTCGGCCGCCCGTGTCGTGGGAAACCTTCTGCATGATCGCATAGCCATGCAGGTCTTCATCACCCAAAGCCAACAGGATGTGCAGTTCAACCCATCCCAACCGCGAGTGTCTTTCCTTGGAATTGCTCATCATGGTCGCTCCGCTGTATCGCTCTGCGTTATATCATAACGCGATACAGTTGGGCGTCAAGGGGAGCGCGCGACAATTCGGTCTGGTTCCGATGAAATCAGAGCGAGGCAAGCCGCACCTGTTAACTGGCGGCGGTCCGGACGTGCGGCCGCACGAGCGTCCCATCCCAGGTGCCGTGATTGAACGGCTTCACGCATGCGGATTGCGCGCAGTTCACTGCTCGTCGGTGAAGCGGAGCGAGCGCGACTACAATGTCGTCAGACAAGAAGGCTGGGCGTTTTCCGCTCATCTCGTTTCTCCGAACGACAGAACCGTCTATTTTGATTGAAGTTCGGCTGCTTTGAACGCTTGGGGCCGACGCACCGAAGGTTGCGCGGTTCATCTATCGAAAATCCCGCGACACCGATCCCACCTTGTTCATCGCCGACGATAGATCCTGCATCCGGTCGACCAGCAGATGGATCACTCCTTCCTGCCGTTGGAGGAAGCCGGTGGCGATCATCGCGCCCGCGCCGCGGGCGATGCGGCGGAACCGCTCCCACACTTCCGGCCGCACGATCAGGTTCGCCTGGCCCGACTCATCTTCAATCGTCATAAAGGTGATCCCCTTAGCCGTGCTGGGGCGCTGCCGGATGAGGACCATTCCGGCGACGCGGTAACGGCGATCGGCTTCGAGCGTGGCAAGATCGCAGGCTTTCACGACGCGCGTGGCGGCGAGCTCTTTTCGCAACGGCCCGAAGGGATGGCCGCGCAGCGACAATCCCGTCGTCAGGTAGTCGTGAATGACTTCCACGGGTTGCGGCAGGTCCGGCAGCGCGGCGGGCAGGTCTTCTTCGACATTTGCGAACAAGCCTGGTTCGTTGTCATGCCCCAGGGCCTGCCACAAGGCGGGCCGTCGCGTGGTGCCGCACGAGCGGAAGGCATCGGCCGCAGCGAACCGCGTCAGGATCGCCGCACTGAAGTCGGTGCGGCGGGTGAAGTCCGCATAGGACGTGAATGGTCCATCCGCGCGAACGCGAACCAAGGCTTCCGCCGCACTCTGCGGCAGGCTCTTGACCAGCGACCAACCCATCCGTACAGCCCATCGTCCCGCTTCGTCCGGCTCCAGCGTCGAATCCCATTCGCTGTGATTGACATCGACCGGACGCACATCGACGCCATGCTTCCGGGCATCGGACACGAGCTGTGCCGGAGCATAAAACCCCATCGGTTGCGAGTTGAGCAAGGCCGCGAGAAATGCCGCCGGATGATGGCATTTGAGCCAGGCCGAGACATAGACCAGCAAGGCGAAGCTCGCCGCGTGCGATTCGGGAAAGCCGTAACTGCCGAACCCCTGAATCTGCTGGAATACGTTTCGGGCAAACTGCTCGCTGTAGCCGTTCGCCGTCATGCCGTCGATCAGCTTCCGCTCGAAGCGTTCCATGACACCGGTCCGCCGCCACGCGCCCATCGCCCGCCGCAACTGGTCCGCTTCGCCGGGAGTGAAGCCCGCGGCGACGATAGCAAGCCGCATGGCCTGTTCCTGAAAGAGGGGCACGCCGAGCGTTTTGCTGAGGACTTCCTCGACGGCCGGGTTGGGATAGGTCACGGCCTCCTGTCCGCTGCGCCGCCGCAAGTAGGGATGCACCATGTCCCCCTGAATGGGGCCCGGACGAACGATGGCTACTTCGATCACCAGGTCGTAATACGACTTCGGCTTCAGCCGCGGCAGCATCGACATCTGTGCCCGCGACTCGATCTGGAAGACTCCCACCGTGTCGGCCTGCTGCATCATCTGATAGACGAGGGGGTCAGCGCTTGTCGGTCTTGGTCAGGTCCAGTTCGCCCCGCAGGAAATTCAGCAGATCCTCGGCATCGCTCCGGTCAAGAATCGTGAAGCCCGGTTCGAGTCCGATCAGCGGACCGTGTTGACGCAACAGGCGAGTCGCCACGGCGTGAAAGGTGCCACCCCAGACGGCGCGGGACGACGCCTGCGACGGAGCCTGGCCCCCCATGTCCTTACGCCAACGCGCCAGCAGGTTGTCCACGCGGCGCAGCAGCTCCGCCGCCGACCGTCGCGTGAATGTCAGGAGCAGCAGGCGTCCCGGATCAACACCGCGGGCGATGAGACTGGCGACGCGATGCGCCAGTGTGGTGGTTTTGCCGGTTCCGGTGCCGGCCACGATCAGCAGCGGTCCGTCACCGTGCTGGGCCGCCGTCCGCTGTTGCGGGTTGAGATCGGCGAGCAAATGCTCCAGCGCGGTCGTCCCGACCTCAGTCATCCGTGACATGCCCTTCGGCTCCCTGGTGGGCATTGGGGATCACCCTATGGTCGCAACGGCTTCCCCCCAAGCTCTCGGCGGACCATTGTGACCGCTCGGGGCTCGCGAAAACAGTCCGTAGTCCAAAGGCAGCGTGCTCTGCCATCCCAGCGGGCGGCAATCGCCACGTCCTCGGGTGGACGAACACGGTCGTCACGGACTGAGGTAGGGTGCCAACGCGCCGCGGCAACCACTGACCAAACCAGCGAGCGCCTCCCCCCGACTCCAGCGGTTGATGCTGGATCTCACGACATTCTCACCGGTCTTGTTGCGCGCAACAAGATGCACGGACGGACGGTTCACGAGCGACCGACTGCTTTTACTGAGGTGTTGCGAGTGCCTTTATAGCGGTCCGAAGTCTTTTGAACCGTTGTCGGTCGCCCGGTTCTAGATCAACAGGATTGTCGTCGGCGAGGATCTGCTGTAAATAGCGCAGGGGCCGTTTCAGATAACGGTTCAGGGCCTGAATCACATCCTCAGACGAATGAGCTTCCCCAAATCGGCGACCGCTGTTTGACCGGTCGGTTATAGGGCGAATCTCGGTTCGGAGCCGCGCCGCCGACCACTCCTTCTTCACGGCCTTCTTTATCAATCGCTTTCGGCGGCGTCGTTGAGAGACGGTCAACAGCACGACCACGTGCGACCAGGACAGCGGGGGGCCCTGACGGTTCTCGCCAGTAATGTCGCTGACGTCTTCGTCGCTCCATTCAGCGAACTCGCGAGCCTTGTAGGCTGTGAATCGGCTTTCCTTCCAGCCCAGCTGCTCTATAGCCTCGTTCATTGTGCAGCTCTGCTGCTGCACGATTCGGTTGATCTGTTGGCCAAGGTGATAATACTCCCGAAGCTGCTTCACGGTGTCCTGCTGGCGACGCTTGACCAGTTCCGTTGTTGGATTGGCGGATTTCGGCATGTTGTCATGATCTCCAGAGTCGTTCGAGCGAGCCTATGTCGATACGACAAATCGCCAGTCATGAAAGTCCATCAGCCGACCACTACCGCGGTCCGCCCTTCGGCCAGCGAGTTTCGACCGCGACGTCATTCGTCTGCCGCGGCCCCGGCGTGCTGCGACCGTCGCTGACGTATCGCTCCAGCAGGACCGTGAGCTCCGCGACCAGCTCCGGCTGTTCGGCATAACGATTGTGCCGCTGCGCTCGGTCTTGGCGCAGGTTGAACAGTTCTCCGGGTTGAGTATGGGCGATGTAGCCGCGGTCGCGCTTCAGCCAGTCCGGTTCGCCGAGCCGGCCGTTGTCATCGCCGGTGGGCGCGAGGATCAGCACCCAGTCTCCGCGGCGGATTGCGAACTTGCCGGATCCAGAGTGATGCACCGTCGCTTCCCGCACCGGCTGGCTGTGCGGTTCGCCCAAGAGGATCGGCAACAAGTTGTAACTGTCCACGCCCCCCTCAGCGGAAAGCTGTTCACCGACAACAGCCGCCAGCGTGGCCAGCAGGTCCACATGGCAGATCGTTTCATCGCTGACCGTCCAGGCGGGGATCTTCCCCGGCCAGCGGGCCAGAAACGGCACGCGATGGCCCCCTTCCCAGGCATCCCGTTTCGTTCCACGGAGTTCACCCATGCTGGTGTGGCCGAATTGCTGAATCCGGTCATAGGCTCCCGGATGGACTTCATTGCTGATTTCAGGTCCGTTGTCGCTGGTGAAGATCACCAGCGTCCCGTCGGCGGCTCCGGACCGCTGCAACGCTTCCAGCACGCGACCGACGGTGTCGTCGGTCTGCGTCACGAAATCCCCGAAGTCGCCGGCGCGGCTCTTCCCCTGGAACTCGGGCGCGGGAACCACGGGATAGTGGGGTGAAGTCAGGGGCAGGTACAGAAAGAACGGCTGCTGAGCCGCCGCGTGGTCCTCGATGAACCGGACGGCCCGCTTCGTCAATTCGGGGAGCACCTGCATCCAGTCCCAGCCCGGCAGCGCAGGGCCGGGGCGCGGCCCGAACGGGACCGTGGGGATCCCGAGCGTGCGGTCGTTCTCGATAAAGCAGAACGGCGGGTAGTTAGGAACATCGGTCCCGAAGTAGCTGTCGAACCCGCGCGTGGTCGGGCCATTCGCGATCGGCTGGGTGAAATCGACGTTGCTGAGCTGCGTGGGACCGTTGACTGCGGGCCGACCATCGGTGGTGGGCCAGTCCCAGCCGAGGTGCCATTTGCCGATGCAGCCGGTGGCGTAGCCGCGCTGGCGCAGCAGGCTAGCGATCGTCATCTGCTCAGCGGCAATCATCGGCCGGTTCCACGGCCCGAGTACGCCCCGCTGCTGTCGCGTCCGCCAAGCGTACCGCCCGGTCAGCAGCGCATACCGCGTCGGCGAACAGACCGACGACGGCGAATGGGTGTCGGTGAACCGCATCCCCGCTGTCGCCAGCCGGTCGAGGTGCGGCGTCGGGATTTTCGAGTTCGAGTTGTAGCAGCCGACGTCGCCATACCCCAAATCGTCTGCCAGGATCAGCACGACGTTGGGGGGCTGACTGGGCTCTGCGCCCTCCACATGACCGACGATCAGGCACGCCACCCCAATCACAGTGACGAAGGTCTTCAGGGACATGTTGTTTCACCTGAACACACGGTGGAAGCCGTCGACCAGACGGCGGTTTGTCCTGTGATGGCGATGCCGAACGGCCACCGCTCAGTTTCATCGGCCACGGCGACGCTGTCAAACCGACGGTGCAGCGTGCCTTCGAGCTCGGCGGAAGTCACCCGCTCACCATCGCCGGCGGTAAGACTTCGCGACAGACACGCAGCACATTGGCACTCAGGATCTTGCGGATGTCTTCGTCCCGATAACCGCGCTGCACGAGGCCGACCGTGACGAGCGGCCAATTGGTCCACCCCAGGCTGCCAGACCGGGGCCACTGGCCCCCCAAGGCCCCCTCGGGCCACAGGGCCTCGAAACGCGTGCGCCGTCGGCCGCGGCTGGGAATGGCCTTCGCTGCGGTCGGTGCGTATTGCGACGTATGCGCGACGTCGGTGCCGATCGCGACGTGGTCGACGCCGAACCGCTTCACGGCGTAGTCAACGTGATCGAGCAGGGCCGCGACATCGCCGGATCCGCCGAGGAACTGCGGAATCCAGCAGATGCCGATGAGGCCCCCCGTGTCGCAGATCGCTCGAATAACTTCGTCCGGCTTCGCGCGAATGTGGTCCCTCAGGCCGGCGCACACCGTGTGGCTGGCCACCATCGGTTTCTGGGACGCCTGGGCGGCTTCGAGGCTGGTCCGCCAGCCGCTGTGAGCGACGTCCACGATGATCCCCACCCGGTTCATCTCGGCAATCGCCGCCCGGCCGAAATCGCTGAGGCCGCCGTTCGCCGTCTCCGCACAACCGTCCCCCAGCATGTTGCGGCGGTTGTAGGTCACGTGCATCATGCGGATGCCGAGCTGGAAGAACAGCCGCACGTATGACAGTTCTTCCTCAACGGTGATCCAGGTCTGCGGCAGAGGGACGCCGTTGCCGGTGAGATAGAGGCAATGCAGTCCGGCCCGATGGGCGGCCTCGACGTCGTCGGGCAATGTCGCCCGCATCAGCGTGCCCCGGAGCTGGTCGGTCAGGTACGTGAAGCGGGCCAGACGTTTCATCAGCCGCAGCGGATCCTGGCCTTCTTCTCCGGCGTTCTGAAAGATCGCCGTGACGCCGCTGCAACGCATCGCTTCGTCGAACTCGGCCCGTTCGGCCGCGACGACGGTCGCCTGCGTCATGCCGAGCTCTTCCTGAAGATCCTGGACTTCGGCATCGGAAGCGCCCGACTCCAACGCGGCGATCATCCGGGCCGAATCCAACGCCGCGCGGGGGGCGAATCCGTAGGCGTCGAAGACGAGCGAGCGCCGATGCAGATCGAGCCCGCGCTCCAGGTGGGCCCGCGTGGGCTTGAGGACTTCCAACGCGGCATCACGAGCGCGGGCCATCACGGGGTTCGTCGTAATCAGCAACGGATCGCGCTCGACCGTGGCCGGCGTGTCGGCCGCACCTGTGCGGGAAGCCACAGCGGCGGTCGTCATCGCGACGGTGGCCGAGAGAAAGTTGCGGCGCGTCCAACGAACGGCTTCCCCATTCGTCGGCGCGGCTCTCGGACATTCCGGGCGATCAACGGGACTGGTCATGGGGCGGGGTTCCGCGGACTGTTTGGTGCAAGGTCACGGCAGTGGTGGCGGTTTCATACTGTCATGCAACGCAGTGCCGCTTGGTCGGCGGCGAGCATCTCATCGGCGAGTAGGATGACGAGTGCCGACGTCGACCAAAGCCGCCGGACCCGATGGTGACAGGCGATTTCTGCCCCATGCCCACGAGGAGCAATTAAAACGTCCGAGAACAAATGGCAAACCATCGCCTCTCCAAGGACTGGAGCCGGCCAAGGGCCAACAGCACGGCCCGCGCGCTGGTCGTCGACGTACATCCACGATGGCCAGTATGACGCCTCTACACCAACCCGCCAGCAGCAGGATGTTGCGAGCGGTGACGTACTCCCGCCAGATGAAGCCTGTCGCCGAGTCGCCAGCTGCGTGTCCTCGGAAAGCAGCGCCGGATAGCGCTGGTAGCCGTAGAGCCGATCGCGGATGCGACCTGCCCGCTCTTTGAACCCCTGCGTCGGTGAGGGCATCTCACTTTGGTTGCCGTGGGCTTTGTGGTCTTCAGCAATTCGAAAATCTTGGACTTGTTGATTATCTGGACCGATATGGGACGGGGTCAACTGCCGGTCAGGAACGCTCTTGTCTGGCCTATGCCGATACGCCGGCGAGCGATGAAAGGTCGCTGACATGAGAATCCGACAGGCTGTCATGGCGGAATCCGAGGCGAACCGATTCCAGCAGGAGATTTCGCCCCTGAACAGCCTGTTTAATTGACGGCGAACGCGAAGAAGCAGCAACCCGCCCAAGAGAATAGGCCAGACTCCGCTGCCATGATTGCAGAGTTGATCTGGACTTGACCCACTGTTGGCACAGCAAAGAACGAAAATGCCGGCTCCACTCAATCACTCTGGAGCCAAGCATGGAACCGCCCTTCTACGGCCGTGAACCGAAAGACGGTCTGCACATCCTCAAAGATGCGTGGACTCAGAGCGAAGAGTCATGGATCGGATGGTGTGACGGGCACTCGGCTCCCTCACCCCGACCCTCTCCCCAATACTGTTCGGCTCGGAGTTTGCTGGGGCGGCCTGGTTTCGTTTCGGAGTTTGAGCAGATGCCGGTCCCGCCCGATGCGCTCTGGCTGACGAGGCGC
>JAWXBB010000455.1:0-8018 GCA_034439795.1 Planctomycetaceae bacterium
CCCCCAGCGCGACGATCTGCACGCCGACGTGCTGGTAACGCCCCTGCCACCAGACCGGCCCGGTGTACTCCCCCTGCACCGCGAAATCGGCGTCGGCGTCTTCGACGCGGGTCACCGCCGACTTCGGGTCCGGCTCGGCCCCGGCGAGGGCCAGCGACAACGAAATTCCCAAACCCAGCCACGCAACGGTCATCATGGGCGGCGACTCTTGGTGTGTGACGGCCGGCGTCGCAACATCGGCAACGCATCGAAGAGTGAAAGTGTGACCGTCCCAGAGACCGCCCGCAAGACTGGATTCGCAAAGGCGAGCTGTCTTGTCCCCTCGCCCGCCGCTTCGGTGGGAGAGGGTTAGGGTGAGGGTGCCTTTGGCTTTCTCTTGGTTTTTGTCGAATGCAAAAGGCAGAAGACAAATACACCCTCACCCCCGACCCCTCTCCCGGCGAAGCGCCGGGAGAGGGGAGCCGCCGCCCGGTTGACGAAACGCATCACGGTGCGGACGATTGGCACACATCCCCAACGCGACCATCCTCCCGAAAGTCCCTCCATGCTCGTCGGCGACATCTATGCCCCCGGCAAAATCCGGTTGATCGACATTCCCGAACCGGTGTTGCCGCCCCGTCCGCCGGAGGGGTGTTCCGGGCAGATCATCTTTCAGCCGGAGACGACCTGCCTGTGCGGGTCCGACCTGCCCTACTTCAGCGGCAGCGACGAGTGGCCCGTCCTGCAGGGACACTCGCTGCACGAAATGATCGGCACGGTGACGGCGACCAATGGACAGCGCTGGCGCATCGGGGAACGGATTCTCGCCGTCCCCATCAAGCAGTGGGGACTGTTCGAGCGCTTCGTGCTCGACGAGAATCGGGCAATCACCATCGACACGTCGGTCCCGGAGGAGCAGGCGCTGATGGCGCAGCCGTTGGGGACGGCGTTGTTCGCGATCAAGAAGCTGCCGAACCTCGCAGACAAGGATGTGGTGATCGTCGGCCAGGGTCCGATGGGGCAACTGTTCAACGCCGTCGTGCGGAATCTGGGGGCACGGAACGTCATCGGCATCGACAAAGACCCCCGCCGGTTGAAAGTCAGTCCGTCGATGGGCGCGACGGCGACGATCTGCAACGCCCAAGAAAACCCGGTGACCGCCGTGCGCGATCTGCTCGGCGGCGAATTGGCGGAGATCGTCATCGAGTGCGTCGGCCATGCGAATCAGGCGTTCAACGACTGCATCGAACTGTGCGGCTACGGCGGCCGCATTCTGTACTTCGGCGTCCCGCCGGAAATCCTCGACGGCGTGCGGTGGCGCGATCTGTTCTACAAAAACATCAGCGTGCATACGTCGGTCAATCCGGACTTCCGCCGCGATTTCCCGCTGGCGATGCGCTGGATCGCCGAACGGCGGATCAACGTCGCCCCCCTGATCACGCACCGCTACGCGCTCGCCGACATCCAGACCGCGTTCGAGACGTTCCGCGACCGCGTGGACGGCGCGATCAAGGTGCTGGTGGATTTCCCGGCGAAACGCAAGTGAGGCATCACAGCCCGGAGCGCCAGCGACGGCGTCTTCCGTAGGGTGCCGCTTTCAATTGGTCGTCGCAGACTTTGACGATCCGGATAGTTGGTCTTCAGCCCCAACGGGGCGACAGATCGTAGCCCCAGGCGTAAGCCTGGGGGCATTGCCAACAAAAACCGCAAAAGCCCCGAAGGGGCGACAGAGTATCGAATGATATACGAGCTTCTGTCGCCCCTTCGGGGCTGCGTCGTTTCTTTGCATGAACCCCAGGCTCACGCCTGGGGCTACGATCTGTCGCACCTCCGGTGCTGAAATCAATGACCACCGAATGGCAATGATCCCTCCGCCCCCCTCGCTTGCGCTCGGGGCTGTGACGGCGTGCTCCACTTAACGTATAATCGTGGCGGTGATTTTCCTCCGCCCTGAAAGAGCCTTCGATGACCGTTGTGCTGTCTCATGAATTGGATGCCGCCCTGGTCGCCGTGCGGGATGCCGCGCGGATTTGCCGGTCGGTGCAGAGCACCATCGCGCCGGATGCGATGGAGAAGAAGGACAAAAGCCCGGTGACGATCGCCGACTTCGGCAGCCAGGCGGTGGTCTGTCGGGTGATCGGCGACGCGTTCCCGCACGATCCGATCATCGCCGAGGAGGATTCGCGGGAACTGCTCAACGAGCAGAACGCGCCGTTCCTGCATCTCATTCACGACGAAATCTGCAAGCAGTGCATCGAGACGTCGAAGGAGCAGGTCTGCCGCTGGATCGACCGCGGCGGGGCGGAAGAGTATTCGCATCGGTTCTGGACGCTGGACCCCATCGACGGCACCAAGGGGTTTCTGCGGAAGGAACAGTACGCGATCTCGCTGGCCTTGATCGTCGAGGGGCAGATCGAACTCGGCGTGCTCGGCTGTCCGAATCTGCCGCTGGTTCCGGGTCAGACGGACACGGCCGGTTCGCTGTTCTATGCGATCCGCGGCCAGGGGGCGTACGTGCTGCCGCTCGAAGGGGACGCCGCCCCGATGCGGATTCGCGTCTCGCAAACCAGCGCGACCAATGCGGCCCGGTTCTGTGAATCGGTCGAGTCGGGACATAGCTCGCACGGGGCATCCGAGCAGATCGCGGAATGGCTCGGCATCACCGCGGCCCCGGTCCGGCTGGACAGCCAGGCGAAGTACGCCGTCGTCGCGCGCGGCGAGGCGGACATCTATCTCCGTCTGCCGACGAAGAAGGATTACTTCGAGCAGATCTGGGACCACGCGGGAGGCGTGCTGGTCGTCGAAGAAGCCGGCGGCCGAGTGACCGACGTGACGGGCAAGCCGCTCGACTTCACGCACGGCCGGCAGCTCAAGCAAAACCGGGGCGTGATCGTCTCGAACGCCAAACTGCACGACGCGGTGCTGGAGGCCGTCCGCGCGGTGGGCGTGGTGTAAGCGGAAGCCCAGGGATAGCTATCCCTGGGCTTCTTTGGCGCGGGCGAGCTCCATCAGCTTGTGGAAATCGGGGTCGTTGCGGATCGGGTCGAAATCCGATTCGATGGGAATCAGCCGCAGATACTCGCGGTCTTTCCGCAACGCGCGCCCCAGCCACGACAGCGCCTGGTGCTTCTGTCGGTCCAAAGCGTAATAGCAGGCGAGGTTGTACAGCACGACGGACACCTGGCTGTGCAGCTCGTACGCCTCGTGCATCACGGCGATGGCCTGCGACAGGCGGTCGATGCGCTTGTAACACCACGCCAGCCCCAGCAGCACGTCGAGCTGCTTGGGATCGCATTCGTAGCACGTCCGGAATTCGGCGAGCGCCGCGTCCCACTGATGCAGCGCCCGATACGCCTCGGCCCGCAACAGATGCAGATCGTAGACGTGCTCGCCCGGATCGCTCACGCCACGAAGCTGCTCCAGGGCCTGCCGCGGCAGGTCGAGCTCCAGATAGCCGTGAGCGGCGGTCAGCAATCGTTCGAGGCGCGGCATGAGATGCGGTGCAGCGGGGTTCCCGGTGTGTGGCACGGCTTGTCGTCTTTCGCTTCGCGAAAGAACGCTGCTCTCGCGGAGCGAAAGGCGACACTTCAGCAAACGGACCCACAATCGAGAGTTGTCGTACCGGAATCGGCGGACGGCGTCCACCCTCCGCCCAGGTTAAGCCGCGACCCGGAGGTCTTACGGAGGGGAGCGCTGGGCAAAAGCGCGCGACACGTGATGTGCGCTCCACCCCGCGCTCCCCTGCGCAGAGCCTGCGGGTCGCGGCTAACCGGAGCTCTGCGTCGCCTCCGCCCGTGGCCCGGTCCTAATTCCCAGTGCCCGGGCGTTTCCGGACGTGCGGCCGATGCCCGGGACCACGGCGTCGGCTGGCGGAGCTGTTTCGTGCGGCCGGCGAGTCGCGGCCGGTTCGGGGCGGCGGTCCTCGCCAAAGGCTTCGTCGCGGACGGAGAGCGGGCCGTTCGCGAGCCCCCCGCGGCTGCGGTTGCGTGGCGACAACCGCGGCCGCGGGGGCTGGGCCGAAGGCCGCGTCGGCCGTGACGATCTTCCCGGTCCTTCCAGGCCTCCAGCGCCGTCTGATGCTCGTGGGCGTCGCCCGACACGGATCGCTGGTGCAGCCCGCGCTTCGTGCGCGCCTCGAGCACCGCCCGCAACTGCACGGCCCGGTCGAAGCGGCCCGGTTGAAGCGGTCCCAGGCGCTGCGCGGTCTCCGACCGTCCGTCGGGAGCGGCCCGGACAGCCGGAAGGCCGGTCAGCCAACGGTTCAACGCCTGCTCGCAGGCGACCCCAGCGATCCGCGCCGACAGTTTCCGCAAACCGCTGGCCGTCGGCGGTCGCCGACGGAACCCCGGCGTCCGGCCAGCCTCGTCAACTCCCACGGGGGAAGAGACGTGGAGATCATCCCGTGGAACTCAGGTTGCTGGCGTCGATTCTTCCGGGAGATCGTCCCACGCGGATGTCTCGGTGAGAAAGCACTTTCGCACTGACAAGACATCGCGGGCCATGGCTTCGGCGTCATCCCCTAGCGACGGCAATACCCGAAGGATGGCCTCGAATTGTGCGACCGTACAACCTTCCGGCGGAGTTAGCGGGACTTCGTCCACTCGTTCCCCCAGGCGTCTTTGAGTGTCTGATCATTGATCGGCGGCGTGCGGCGGTAAAGCCCTTGGGCGATGACGTACCCCAGCACGCTGGCCCCGAGTCCGTACAACGCTTCGGGCACGGTCAACACGATGCGGACGGTGCTTTGCCAGAAGGGAACGGTGAGCAGACCGGCGACGTAGTCGCCGTATTCACCGGTGAAGTCTTCCGGCGGACGCAAAAACACGTGCTCCGGCAGCCAGCGCAGCAGATAGCACGTGAAGCCCAACCCCATCGGCAACAGGGCCGACCACAGCGAGCGCGGCCGGCCGTACAGACCCATGTGCATCGGCACGCAAAACGAGACCAGTTGCAACGACACGGCCAGTTCCAACAGTTCCATCTTCGACTCGCTGCTGAACGCGAGTGGCAGCGCGGCGAGCGACATCAGCAGGACGCACAGTCGATCCACAAACAGGCCCCGGCCGCGGAACACGGACCAGCGTCCGAGCAGGTTGTGACTGAGAATGGTCGCCGGGGCGAGCACCGCGCTGGTCGCCGTCGAGACCACGACCGACGTGAACGACACGACGAAAATCACGGCGAGCGCGGGGGTCAGAAACCGGCCGGCGAGGATTTGCAGGATGTCCCCCTTGGCATCCGGCTCGACCAGTCGCGACACGAGCCCGAGGCTGACGGGAATCAGGCCCATGCAGAAATACACAACGCCGGCGAGCACGCAGGCCAGCGTCGCGGTCCGGGCGTCCTTCGCCGAGAAGATGCGTTGATGCACGTCTTGTCCGGAGACGTTCCCGAACACGCCGGACGCCCACGCGGCCGTGTACGCCATGAGCGCGGGGGTCGTGAATGGCGGGATGATCGTGAGCAGCGCGGGATCGGTCTGCGTCAACATCCGATCGACACCGGCGAGCATCGAGCCGTCGCCGAATTGCGCAAAGATGGTCCACGACAAGACCAACAGACCGGCGAAGGCGATCACGATTTGCAGCGTGTCGGTCACAGTCACCGACCACATGCCGCCGATCATCGTGAAGGCCAGCGTCACGCCGCACGCGAACAGGATTCCGATCGGGACCGGCAGACCGAAATACACGGCCAGCATCCCGGCGAGCGCCGTGTACTGCACGGCGATCCAGCCGAAAAACACGGGGACTTGCAGGCATGCCGCGACGATCTCCACCGTCGGGCCGTACGTGCGGCGAAAGTAATCGCCGGTCGTCAACAGCTTCATCCGCCACAACGGGCCGGCGAACACGAGGCCGGAATAGACGAGCGTCACCGAGCAGGCGAACGGATCGAGGATCACGCCCAGCAAGCCCGATTCGCGGGCGGCCTCGCTGGACGCCGTCATCGTCTCCGCCCCGAACCACGTCGCGATCAGCGATCCCCAACACAGAAACAGCGGCAGACTGCGGCCCGCGACGAGATAGTCCTCCTGCGTGTTCACCCGCCGCGCGGCCAGCACGCTGAGCGTCGTCAACACGACGAGATACAGCGCGAGCGCACCGCCCAGCAGCCAGCGGGTCGACGGCGCGAGATCCAACGGCGCAATCTCGGCCGCAAACACGAACGGCAAGTCAAGCGTCCACGGGGTCATCAAGGGCAGATCCGCGATCCGGGAATGAGCAGCCAATTTCGCAGGCTCTACCCTACCGCAAAACCGCGCGACTGTCGCTTACAGTTCGCTGATGAGCACGATCCCGACGATCACGTCGTACAGCGCGTGGCAGCCGACCGCGATGCCGAACCCGCGCGTGCAGTACACCGCGGCGAAGTACCCGCCGGCGATCAGGCGGAACGCGAATCCGAACCACAGTTCCCGCTGCGACTGCACGCGGACGACGGCGTCGGAGAACAGCGACATGACGTTGCCGTCGATCGTCGGCGTCAGATAGTGCGCGAGCGCGAACACCACGCTCGTCGCCACGATGGAACACGCCACCGCGAACCGATGCGGCACCAAAATGCCACGCAACAAAACATAACTCAGCGGAATGAGACACAGACGAAACAGATACTCTTCGTACAATCCCGCACCGAGGAAATTCACGAGCCGCAAGGCAATGGACGTCGTCCCCGTCGACAACAACAACGGGTCCGAGACCCGCATCCAGCCGTCAACGGCCTGGCCGATGAGAATCAATCCGCACGCAAACAGAAGGCTTTCGGCGGCCATTCCGGCGAGCGTGTCCCGACGGACCTCGCACGGCTGTTGGACCGCGCGGTGCCAGCCCCACAGCGTGGCGACCACGAGCAGGGGGAGCACCCACGCCATCGGCCAACCGGTCCGATCGAGGGCCGTTCGCAACCATTCGTCGGCCCCGTTGCGGGCCGCTTGTCCCGCCCGGTCGGACAGCCAGACGCCCAACTCGTAGAGCACAAGCCAGGGCGCGATGAACACCAGATTGACCCACGGGCGGCGGGTTTCCTGCCAGTAGACAGGGACGGCATCGGCGGAGGCAGTCGTCATCGGGCCTCCTCACCAATCCCGGCCGTGACGGATCGCGCGGGTCAGCGAGCCGCCGCGGCTCCGTTGGTGGCGCAGGAAAGCCGGGGCATTCACGGCCGATGTTTCCATACCAGGCTTCGTGGTCTGACCGAGCGGCGCAGGGACCGGATGGGCCATGTCGACCAGCCGGCGAACGCGCATCGGGTACAGTGCATTGACGTCGTCGGCCAGTCCCGGACGGAGCGAGTCGAGCACGATCCGCGCGAACGGCTCGGCGAACGATCCGCGACGGACCTCGCGCCACAATCGCAAGCCGGCCGCGGTCTCCAACGGCTCCGCATGTTCGACGGCGAGTTGCCCGGTGATGGGGTCGGTCAGCAATTCGGTCATGCGAGCCATCAGCCCGAGACATTGTTGTTCGCGCGTGAGTCTTGGTCCCGACAACCGTTGGGGGAAGCCGGTGCCATCGATCCGTTCGTGATGCGTGCCCACCAGCAAGCTGAGCAGGACGGAGGCATCGACGAGTCCGTTGAGGATCGCCGCGCCGGTTGCCGGATGATTCGGTTCGGCCCGTTTGCGGCCCTCTTGCAAGGCCTTCTGATGCCGGTATCGGTGCGGTTGATGCCAACTGCCGATGTCCTGGACCAACGCGGCGGCGATCACCCAGCCGCTTGCGTCGCGGTCGAGGCCCAAGGCGGGGTACGCGGCCGCGGTCAAACGGGCGCACATTACGGCCTGCGTGAACCAGTCGGCCCGCGACCAGCCCGCCTGTTCGAGTGCAGCCGCGGGGGCGAACATCGGGACCGGTGCGAGGCAGGGGCGTTCGCTTCCTTCGCCGAGCGAGGCCGCGATCTCCAGGGCGACGTTGAGCAACCGTCGCGACGACCGCTCGGCTCCGTGCACGATTTCATCGACGATGGGATGCAACCGTTCGGCCGTCGTCAGCGTGAACTCGCACAACGCGAGATGCGATTCGAGCAGCGTCAGCAAC
>JAWXBB010000456.1:0-6678 GCA_034439795.1 Planctomycetaceae bacterium
CGCACGATCTCGCCGACCCGGCGCTCCTTCACGAGTCGCGGGAGGCGATGGCGACGCTCATGGATCTTCTGAAATTCAATCCTGTGGAAGGGTGATGCCTGGACCAGCATGGGCTGAGAACCGGATGCATCTGGCTAAAGAGTTGCTTTGCTGGGTCTTGCAGGTCTTTCCGACGGCGCCCTAGATACCCTACGGACACGTCGCTCCAATAAAAACGCCTCTCCCTCCGCGTGAGCGGTCGCGTCTCAATTGGGAGGCGTCCGGCCGAGCGCATCGTTCCGCTGGGTGATCCCCGTGACAGAGTCGGCAGCTGCATCGCCTGCGACAGACCGTCGCGAACTGTTGCGCAAGCAAATTTATCAGGCAGCAGAGTTGCTCCCGGCCCAGGGACCGATCACCGCGTTCGCCTTTTTGAATCCGTTGCAGGCCCTGGAAAGCATCCCGTTCGACGAAGGGCTGGCCAAAGGCTACCGTCTGTTCGGCTGCCAGCCCTACCTCTCGGAAGAGCGGTATCGCAGTGAATTCGGCCGCGGACGAATCGAAGCAGTCGACATCATCGCCGAACTGAAGCAGGAGCTCGGTGCGCGGGGGGACGAGGTCATCGCGGGACTCTCCACTCGCTTCGAGTTGCGACAGGCGATGCTCCTGTACCCGTTGCGGTTCGGGCCGACGGAGGAGTTGCAGTGGTTCATCGCTGAAACGGATGCGCTCCGGCACATCCGCGATGAAGCACCGACTGCGATTCGCAAGCTGTTCCTGGATGAGACCCAGCACTGGGCGATGCGCGATCTCCGGAACGGACATCATCGCGTCGATGATCCGGCCCACAGTGCGCAGCAGGCACTGCTTCAGAATTTGTTTGGTGATTTGCCGTCCCGCTTCGGTGCCGCTCAGATTGAAGCGTGGAATGCTCGCACCTGGGAAGCGTTTTCGTTGCAGTCGCTCTGGCGTGTTTCGCGTCACGGGGCCCATCATCCCGTCGATCATGATCATCCCCATCCCGTGGCCCGACGACATCGTGACTGGTTGCTAAAGGCGACGGGACAGGATTCCGACGCTCTCGTTCACGAGGTGATGATCCGGTTCTGCTCGGCGTATGCCGATCAGGGTTTTGCCGACTGGGCCTTGCCGAACCGTGAATTGGGCTTCTACCAATCGTTTCTGCGGCTGTTTGCCGCACAGGGCCGCTCTCCGGGAGATTGGGCGCGTCCTCTGATCGGGGAGGCCCAGCGGCTGCTGCAGGCACAGACGGAGCCGCTGGACTGTCTGCTCGCTGAACTGGATGAACTCGGTGTTTCGGCCGAAGAACAGCCCGACTTCGTGGCGGCATCGCTGCTTGCATTACGCGGCTGGGCCGGTCTGATCTGGCAGATGGAAGTTCGCGGAGATCGGGTTCCGCTTCCGGCCAATCCCGGAGCCATTGTCGAGTTCCTAGCGGTCCGTCTGCTGATGGAGCGCCTGGCAATGCGGTATCTCGCCGAGACACGGCTGGATCTGCATGTTCCGCTGGCGGAACTCCGGAGTGCGCTGCAGAAGCGACTCGCTCCGGCCCAGGGAGCTTCGGTCACCCAGCGGGCATTTCTCGTATTTCAGTTGGCCCAAGTGCTGGGGTGGAGCGTTCCGCGGTTGTTCGCCCTGTCCCGCACCGAGTGGGACCAGTTGATTGCGGAAATCGAAGCCTTCACCGGGCTCGAACGCCGCAAGATTTTCCAGCGGGGATTCGAGCACCACTACCGTCAACGAGCGCTCGATGCCTTCTCCGTTCAGGCGACGCAACTGGCGTCGCGCGTCGAGAAGCCGCGGTTCCAGTCGGTCTACTGCATCGATACCCGTGAGGAGTCGTTCCGGCGGCATCTCGAAGAGGTCGCCCCGCAGATCGAGACCTTCGGCGCAGCGGGATTTTTCAGCGTTGCGATCTACTACCGTGGAGCCGCTGACGCGCATTACTCCACGTTGTGTCCGATCGTCGTTCGTCCTCAGCATTGGGTGACCGACGAGGTCGTCCTCTCCTTCGAGGAACAGCATCAGCAGCGGGCACGTACTCGGAAGGCCCTCGGCACAGCCTCGCATGAAGTGCACCGGCGAAGTCGCACGATCGCAGGCGGGGCGGTTCTGACGGCCGGGCTGGGGGTCCTCGCCTCAGTTCCGCTTGTGGCGCGGGTGCTCTTTCCGCGTTTGACTGCCCGATTCCGCAAGCTGTTGCGAAAGTTCGTGGAGCCGCCGCCGGTCAGCCGGCTGCATCTCGAACGGGCCGAAGATCCTCCCGGCCCGGAAATCGAGCATGTCGGCTTCAATCCGAGCGAGCGGGCCAACATCGCCGAGCGGTTACTCCGCGACATCGGCTTGACGTCGAACTTTGCCCGAATCGTGTTTTTCTTTGGCCATGGGTCGTCCTGTCTCAACAACCCGCACAAGGCCTGTTACGACTGTGGAGCCTGCACGGGGGGAGCGGGGGGTCCGAACGCCCGCGCAGTCGCAGCCTTCCTGAACGAAACAGGGGTTCGCAGCGAACTCCAGCGCCGCGGAATAAACATCCCCGCGGAGACCTACTTCCTCGGCGGGTTGCATAACACCGGCGACGACACGCTTACGTATTTCGACCTCGACTTGTTGCCAGGGTCGCACCGCGCTGACTTCGCATTTGCTTCCAAAAGCCTCAACGACGCCTGCGAGCGGAACGCGCATGAACGTTGTCGCCGGTTCCAATCCGCACCGTTGAACATCACGCGCGCAGGGGCTTTCAAGCACGTGGAAGAGCGAACCGAAGACCTCGCTCAGACCCGGCCCGAGTTCGGCAACTGCACGAACGCAATGGGGTTCGTCGGCCGCCGATCACGTATTCGGGGGATGTATCTCGACCGGCGCTGCTTCCTGCATTCGTACGACCCGACGACCGACGACCTCGCGGCGACCATTCTGGGCCGGATTCTGGGAGCTGTCGTGCCGGTCTGCTCGGGAATTAATTTGCTCTACTACTTCTCCTATGTCGATTCGCCCGGCTGGGGGTCGGGAACCAAGCTACCGCACAACGTCACGTCGCTACTCGGTGTGATGGACGGCCCGGCGAGCGACCTGCGTTCAGGTCTGCCGTGGCAGGGCGTGGAGATTCACGAGCCGATGCGACTGCTGCTGGTGATCGAGTCGCGACCGGAAGCGATGCGGGCCATCATGTCGCGCAGTGTCGTGGTCTCCCAGATCCTGAAAAATGGCTGGATGCAATTGGCGTTGCTCGATCCGGATTCGAATGCCCTCCTGCAGTATGTGAATGACGAGTTCGTGCCGTATCACCCGGAAACGAAAGCCTTGCCTCAGGCTCCAACATCAATCGAGTGGTATCGGGGCTGGCGTGATCATCTCCCGTTTGCGCAAATCCAACCCGCCGCGCGGGAGGGAGTGCCGTCGTGAGCATGCTTGACTGGTGGATGCAGGTCCTCGGAATCATCATCGTCGTCGGACCATTCCTGCTCCTGGTGGGTCTCGGGATTCCGCCACTGTTAAGCGTGAAACTCAGCGAGCGCGCGGTCAGCCGGAGTGTTCAGTTCGTCACCAGCGTAGGGTTGCTGGCCGGGTTGGGATTGTTGGGGCTGATGCTCTCGACCGGCAAACGGCACGTCCCGATCGTGCTTGCACATTGGGTCGACATTCCCGATTACCACATGCTGTTGAAGATTGAGTTTGATCGACTCTCCGTCCCCTTCGTGATTCTCACGTTTCTATTGTGTGGGACGATCAGCGCGTTCTCTGCGAAATACATGCACCGTGAGGGGGGCTTCAATCGGTTCCATATGCTGTATGCCCTGTTTCTCACCGGGATGATTGTCACGTCCGTCTCCGGGACGATCGAGACCTTGTTCGCCGGCTGGGAAATGGTGGGACTCTCGTCGGCTTTGCTGGTGGCGTTCTATCAGGAGCGTCCGGCGCCAATGCGGAACGGTCTTCACGTCTGGGTGGTGTATCGCGTTTCGGATGCGGCGCTGTTGCTGGCCTCGATCTGGCTGCATCATCTCCGCGGTCACGGCAACTTCGACGCCTTCCTGGGCGCGACGCCGTGGCCGGACGGGAAAACGATTCTCAGCAGCTGGGACGCACTGTTTGTTGGGGTCCTATTGCTCGCGGCTGCGATCGGGAAGTCGGCGCTTGTGCCGACCTCGGGCTGGTTGCCACGAGCGATGGAAGGGCCAACCCCCTCGAGCGCGGTCTTCTACGGAGCGTTGTCCGTTCACCTAGGGGCCTTCCTGCTGTTGCGTGTGAGTCCGCTGCTCGATCAGTCGCTGTTGCTTTCGGTGCTGGTCGTGGTGGTCGGTCTGACGACGGCCATTTTTGCAGCGCTCTTCACTCGCGTGCAGACGGATATCAAGTGTGCGCTCTCGTTCGCCTCGCTGACGCAGGTCGGCCTGATCGTGGCTGAAATCGGATTAGGGTTCCGCTATCTCGCCCTGATTCACATCCTGGGTCACGGTTGCGTCCGAACGCTGCAATTTGTTCGTGCCCCAACGTTGTTGCTCGATCATCGACGACTGGAAGACGCGCTGGGAACGCGACTCGGGTCGCAATACGCGCCCCCTCCGGAAGAGGCTGCGGACTCGTTTCGCTCGCGGTTCTATCGCTGGGCCATGGAACGGGGTTATCTCGACGCGTTCTTGGTCGAACGTTGCGTGCGGCCGATCCTGGCGATCTTCGTCTTCTGCGACAGTCTGGAACGTCGCTGGACCGACTGGCTGTCCGGAACTCGCTCGCGCAGGACCGAGTATCTGCAGCGTCACACGGGAACGGCGGATGACCTCCCATGACCGAATTACATTTCCCCTGGCTCGACGCCCTCGTCCTGATGCCCCTGATTGCTGCGGTCCTCGTCGGCCAGCTGCATGATGCCTTCGTTGCCCGGAAATGGGCCATCGTCGCTTCGGGGATCACGTTACTGCTCGCGATTTGTGCCTGGCAGGACTTTGGAATCATGGATCGCAGTCAGGCCGATGATGCCTGGCATCTTTCCACCATGCTCTTCGGCCGCGAACTCTTCGCGATGGACCGCTTGAGCGCGCCGCTGCTGCCGCTCACCGCTCTGCTCTACTTCCTGACCGCGTTAACCACGCAGCGCACCAAGATCCGTCGGTTCTCGTTCGGCCTGATGCTGCTGAGCGAAGGCCTGGTGCTCGGGACGTTCGCGAGCCTCGATCCGTGGATGATCATCGGACTGACCATCGCCGGAACGGTTCCACCGTTGCTGGAATTATTGGGTCGGAAACGTTCAGTGCGGGTTTACCTGACGTACCAGAGTGTCTTTATCCTCTGTCTCTTCTTCGGATGGATGTTTGCCGCTGCGGAAGGGAACGTGAAAGTCCACACGTTGTGGGCGATTGTTCCGCTGTTGCTGGCGGTGCTGATCCGCAGCGGGATGGCTCCGGTTCATGGCTGGCTGACCGATCTTTTCGGAAATGCCACACTCGGCACGGCCCTGTTGACCGCTGCGCCGCTGCCAGGAATGTATCTCGCTGTCCGGCTGCTGCTCCCCATTGCACCCGACTGGATTCTGCAAAGCATGGGGCTGGTTTCACTGTTCACCGCAGTCTACGCGGCGGGCATGTCGCTCGTGCAGCGGGAAGCACGGCGGTTCTTCTGCTACCTCTTCCTCAGCCATTCGGCGATGGTACTGGTGGGGCTGGAGATGGTCACTCCGATCGGAGTGACCGGGGCGCTGTGTCTCTGGCTGTCCGTCGGATTGTCGCTCGGCGGCTTGGGACTGGTGATTCGTGCGGTGGAAGCGCGGTGCGGCCGTGTGCATCTGGACGATTACCTGGGTTTGTACGAACACATGCCGCTGGTGGCGGTCTGTTTCTTTCTGATGGCGATCGGCAGCGTAGGTTTTCCCGGCACCCTTGGTTTCGTCGGGGCGGAACTGCTCATCGATGGTGCGGTGGAGGCGTATCCTTCCATCGGGGCGGCAGTCATCGTCGCCGCGACCCTCAATGGGATTGCGATCATGCGGGCCTACTTCCTGATTTTCACTGGCAAGCGGCATTCGACGACGGTGAATCTGAATATGCTGATGCGTGAACGGATCGCCATTCTCACGCTGGTAGTCCTCATTCTGGGCGGGGGCATTTGGCCGCAACCGGGAGTCTTGTTGCGACATCAGGCGGCGCGCGAACTGCTCGAACGGACTGGCCATCCGGCGGCACTGACTACTCCCGCGTATAGCCATGCCCACGGCGAAGGCCATCAGGCCGACCCCGATGCGATGCCGAATCGCGACGCACCGCCGCAGTAATCTGCACGTCGTCGTCAGCCCCCCCTCGGCCCGAATCGGCAAAAGCTCCAGACTCTCGGGCTACGGCGAACTCGATCAGCATCACAGCCATCCCAAAACTGCTGGAAATGCTGGGGTTCGAAGGTGCTCTCGTGAATATCGATCAGATGGGCTGCCAGACGGAGGTCGCCCAGAAGATCATTCGCAAATCCGAGCACGACACATCGACGCCAACTTCAGCTCCCTCCGCAAGACAACACTGTCCATGCTTTCACACGAAACAACCGCCAAGATCGGGATCGAGAAAAAACGGCTCACAGCAGACTGGGACAGTCAACTCATGAACACCCATCGCTCTGTCATGTGTCGCCGCGCGGCCGACGGACCGCGACGGTCTTGTCGGGCACTTCGTCACTGACGACATCGACAGA
>JAWXBB010000457.1:0-8991 GCA_034439795.1 Planctomycetaceae bacterium
AGATAGACCCGTTCGCGATGAATCGAGAACTGGTCCGACATCCGCTCGACGGCTTCCTCGACCTTGTCGAGCAGCGATTCCGCGCCGGCTTCGGCGACGGACCACGACGCCTGTTGGTCGCTCACCGGGATGTTGCCCCGGATCGCCAAGGCCAGATAGTTCCGCTCGCTGATCTGCGGCAGCACTTCAAAGACGTTCTCTTCGCTCCCCCCCTGGTCGTGAAACCAGACCAGCAGAGGATAGCTGTAACCCGGCTCGTACACGTCGGGAAGCGCGATCGCGTGCGGCTCATCGACCAGCGAGACCGTCGGCCCGGTCGCCATGCCGGCTTCCAGTTCCGCATGCGTCGGAATGGCGTCGTAGTCGATCGGCGGGGGATCGCGGTCGTCGCCGTCGTGCCAGGCGGAGTCTTCGGACCAGACGTCGACGTCGTCGGCCCAGACCCAGCGTGAGCCGTCGGCGTCGAAAATCCGTTGACCGGAGGGGATGGGATCGTTCATGGTCGCAGGGTTTCCTTTCTGCTCATCCCGTCTGCCGCGGGGACCAGGGCGAGGGGCAACCCACCTCGGTCTTCCGCAGCCGTCACGAGGGCGCGAACATCAGCGAGCGGAAAATGCCGGCCCGGACACTCCGTGGCCTTCACGTCTCCATGTCCCACAATGTTCGATGTTGTGATTTCATGCCGCCGGGCCAGTTCGCTCACCAGCCGTTTGACGGCGGCGAGCTGTCTGTCCGTCGGCGGTCCTTGGTCAAAGTTCCCGACCAGCACGATGCCGATCCCGCGCTGGTTGTATTCGTCGTCCCCGGCATGAGCCCCCGCAATCTGCCGCCGCCAGCGGAACGTCGGTTCGATGTCCCCGTCGTTCATGCCGCGGCCGTTGCCGATCACGAAGTGATAACCAATCCCCTGCCAGGGCCGTCCCTCATTGTCTTTATTCTTCAAGTGGGTGTTGTGGATGCTCTCCACGCTGCCCGTCGATGACGCCGTATGATGCAGGACGATGTATTTCCAATCCTTCGAGGGTTCATCCGGAACCCACGCCTGCCGATCCGACCGCAACTGCTCCTCAAAACTCGGGACCGACAGAATCGGCGGCTGCAGGTCGGGCACCGGCTCCGGAGGGAGCAATTGCGGCACCGTCGCCGAGGCCGGCACGACACTGGACCGTGGAAGCGTCCCGGGCCGCGAACAGCCTGCCACGATCACGATCACCACCGGCCACCACCACGCCGATCCATAAGATCGCCGCAATGACGCGCCGGGAAAACCGTCCCGCGGCCAGTCACCGACACCGCACATCCGTGTGCCTCGTCCTTCCCCATGCGGCGATTGCTCGCTGCCGAGGCGAAGGGGAATGTACTGGCGGTCGGCGGGAGGTGTCAACGGGTGGTTCGTCCCAGGCCCAAGCCCCTCAAGCAGTTGTGGCTTGGGTTGTGCGAAACGAGGCAGACTGTAGCGGTTATTCGACCACTTTACAGGCCTGCATTCTCTTCGCAGATTAGCCATTCACTGCAGTTACCGCTTTGGACGCGAATCCGGTCGTTTTTCAGCGATGGCCAGAGTCCGCCCTCAAGTCGAGCCGCCCGAAGTCCGAAAGCCGCCCCGCCGGCTCAAGCGACGGGGCCGTGGCTCGCGATCGCCATCACGGTCAGCACGACGATCCAGATGATCGACAGCGCGTGCCAGAACCAGGCACAGACGAAGACGCCCCAGTAATACTCGTGGTCATAGCGGTCGGCGTGTGCTCGGAGCAGCACGAAGATCAGGCACAACATCGCCACCACGAAGTGCAAGGCGTGCAGCGCGGCGGCCACCGCGACGTAGGCCATCGAACCGGTCTGCATGTCGCCCGGCGGCTGCCGTTGCACCAGCCAGTTGATCGCCGACATCTGAATCGCGACGAACAACCCACCGGCGATCAGCGCTGATAGCAACTGCCGGCGGAACTCAAGCTGGCGTTCGCGCCGCACATAACCCAGCGCGCGGGACAGAAACACGCTGCCGCACAACACCGCGACGGTGCTCGCGAGGAACGCCGGCGGGAATCGCACGCCGGGCCACAGCGTCGGCGGCCACGCGACGATCAACCACCGTCCGACCAGCAGCGCCAGGGCGAACACGCCGACGCTGACCAGAAAGAATCGCACGGCAAACGCGCTGTTACTCGTCGGACCCGGCACCCGCCCTGCTCCGTCTGTTCGCGATCTCCCAACCGGTTATCGTACCGGGTCGGAGCAGGATTCGCGCGGATGGACAAAAGTGACCCGGACGCTTGGAGCGTCCGGGTCACTGGTGCGATGTCACATCGTCCCAGCGGCGCACAGTTCCGTCAGCTCGCCGATGCCGTCGAGCAGTTCCTCCTCCGGTTCGCGCAGCATCCGGTCGGCGGCCAGCACTTCCAGATTCAGCTTGTTGAGGCCGTTGAACGCGGCGACCTTGTACGCCTCGGTCATCGTCGGATAGTTGAAGACCGTGTCGCGGAAGTAGTCGATCGTGCCGCCGAGCGCCATCACCGTCTGTCCGATATGGATGATCTCGGTCGCGGTCTCGCCGATGATGTGCACGCCCAGCAGTTGCCGTGTTTCCCGGTGAAACAACAGCTTCAGCATGCCGTGCTCGTCGCCCGCAATGTGGCCGCGGGCGATTTCGCGGAACGTCGCCACGCCGACTTCGTACGGCACGCGGTCGGCGGTCAGTTGCTGCTCCGATTTTCCGACCATCGAGATTTCGGGAATCGTGTACAGCCCGTATGGCAGATGCGGGTAGGCGACGAAGGGCTTGTTGAAGATCGCCGCGACCGCCCGGCGGCCCTGCTCCATCGACGTGCTGGCCAGCGACGGGAAGCCGATCACATCCCCCACGCCGAAAATGTGCGGCACCCAGGTGCGGTGCTGGTCGTCGCACCACAGCCGGCCGCGCTCGTCCGTCTTGAGGCCGGCGTCTTCGAGGTTCAGCCCGGCGGTGTCCCCCACGCGACCGACGCTGAACAGCACGGTCTCGGCAATCAGCCGTTTGCCGCTGACCAGCCGCACCGCGGCGAGGCCATTGCGGACGCGGTCGATGCCGACGACGTCCTCGCCCAGTCGGAACACCATGCCGAGCGACCGGGCGTGGAACATCAGCGTGTCGACGATTTCCCGATCGCAGAAGTCGAGCAGCCGTTCGCGACCGTCGACGACCGTCACTTCGACGCCGAGTGTGGCGAACATCAGCGCGTATTCCAGTCCGATGACACCGGCGCCAACGACGATCATCGATCGGGGAATCTGTTCGATGTTGAGCAGTTCGTCGGAATCGAAAACCGTCTTGCCGTCGAAGGGAATGTGCTCGGGCCGCGCAGGGCGTGTGCCGGCGGCGATGAGGACATTGTTGGCGACCACGCGCGTCGCCTGCCCATTGCGCGTGACCTGGATGGTGTGCGGATCGACGAAGCTGGCCTCGCCGGTGAACAGGTCCACCTGATTGCGGTCCAGGTATTCGCGAATGACCTGCAGTTCGTGCTGGATGACGTGATCCAGCTTGCGGCGGAGATCGTCCATCGTGATCGTCCGCTTCTGCACGTAGCGGTCTTTGTAGACCCCGCGGTGGCGGTAGCCCGTGAGATGCATGATCGCTTCGCGCATCGTCTTGGACGGAATCGTGCCGGTGTGCAGGCAGACGCCCCCCAGGGCTTCGTTGCGGCGTTCGATCAGCGCGACGGTTTTGCCCATCTTCGCCGCGGCGATGGCCCCCCGTTGCCCGGACGGACCACTGCCGATCACCGCCAAGTCGTACCGCATCGCAACCGTCTCCGGGGCGTCGCCACGGCACAGAATCCCCATTCTGCGCGGAACGCCACACATCGGATCGACCAGCGAGAATCTGCACAGAACAGGAAGAGTCTTCCGAACACAGAATCTGCTGAGCCAACGGCGAGATTACCGAATGTAGCGGTTCTAACGTCGCTTGCGGTTTCGCGCTTTCCTCAGCACGCATCCGGCGACAACGGCCCACCCGCGGGCAGAAACGGCTGGAGCGGACAGCGTTCGCAGTCCGGCACACGCCCGCAGAACTCCGCGCCGATGTGATGCAGCCGTCGCACGCCATCGCGAAGTTCATCCACTGAGCGGCCCACTCCGGCGAGGAACGTCGCCTGAGCTTCCTCGTCCGTCACCGGTAGATCGAGCCAGCCGTGACGGACCGCAATCCGCAACGTCGCCCGGTCCACCGGCGCGACGGCCAGCCGTGCTCCGAACAGCAGCAAGCGGTCCACCGTCTCGGGACCGAGTCCGCGAATCGCCCGCAGCGCACAGCGGTAGTCCTCTAAAGCGCGCGACCATGCGGGAGTGGTCTCGTCACCAAACTCAGTCCGCCACCATTCCGCGAGCGCTTTCACCACACCCGCCTTCTGCGGCCCGCGCGGCACCGGCTTCAACGCTTCCAACAGTTGAGCGAGCGACTGCGTCGCAACCGTTGCCGGCGATTCGAGCTCCCCATGCACAACTTGCCGCACAGCCTCGGACGCCGCGGCATGCCCCGACAGCAATTCTGTCAGACAGCGCTGCCACGCGGTGTCGTCGGCAGCCTCTAATACGGATGGAGCGGCATTCCGCAATTCGGCGACAGCCTCGCGCAGCGACATCGGGGCTCGTTTCGGATAGCCCGCCCGTGACGACATCGGGTACGATGCCGCGGTGCGAGCGATTCAGTTCGGCGTTGGATAGCGACAATGCAGTACATCATCCGCAAAATCTGGGACGTGCCGCAACGGCTCATCACCGACGAATCCGTGTACCGCCACCGCCGCTGGCACCGCCGCGAATTCCTGCGCGCGATGGGCCTCGGCGGTGTCGGCTTGGCGCTCGTCGGCACAGTGGGCTGCGCGAAGGCGCCAACGGCGGCGGAACTCGACGCCGCGGGCGCTGTGAATCTGCCGCCCCCTGCCACGGGGTCGGTCTACCCGGCACCGCGGAATCCGAAGTTCGACTACGGCCGCGACGAAACCGACCGCCTCGCCGCCGCCGAGTTCACCAACTTCTACGAGTTCACCGGCCCCACAACGAAAGCCGCATACAAATACGTCGGCGATTTTCAGCCGTCGCCGTGGTCGGTCGTCGTGGACGGCCTGTGCGACACTCCGACGACGTTCGATTTCGACGACCTGTTCCAGCAGTTCTCGTTCGAGGAGCGCGCCTACCGGCATCGCTGCGTCGAAACGTGGGCCATGTGCGTTCCGTGGACCGGGTTCCCGCTCGCCGACCTGATCGCGAAAGTCGGCCCGAAAGCTGCGGCAACCCATGTGCAGTTCCAGACATTCAACCGTCCCGAAGAAGCCCGGTACATGGGCATCGACACCACCTATCCGTGGCCGTACACCGAGGGGGTCACGCTCGCCGAGGCGACCAACGAACTGGCGTTTCTCGCGACCGGCATCTACGGCGAACCGCTCCCCAAGCAGCACGGCTCGCCGATCCGGCTGGTGCTGCCGTGGAAATACGGCTTCAAGAGCATCAAGTCGATCGTGCGGATCACGCTCACCGACCAGCAGCCGGCGACGTTCTGGAACACGATCGCCCCCAGGGAATACGACTTCCCCGCCATCGTGAACCCCGACGTGCCGCATCCCCGTTGGAGCCAGAAAACCGAATGGATGCTGGGAACGAAAGAGCGGTTTCCCACGGTGATGTACAATGGGTACGGGGAGTTCGTCGGGCGGTTGTATGGGTGAGGTGCTGCGATGAACAGCTTCGACGATCAATCGCTGCGGATTCAACTGGTGATGCTGCTGGCGTCGCTGCCGGTCGTCGCCGCACTGGGAATCTCCGGGTTGTGGGCGCTCCTGCGGCTGCACGAACGGCCGCGTGCGGGCTGGATCGTGCTGGGTGTGACGTCCCTGTCGGCGTTTCAACTCGCGGGATCGTCGGCCCTGTGGATGCTGGTCGGGAGCTTTGGCGGCCTCCTGAACGCTCAATATCTCAGTCTCGCGGTTCTGATTCTGAACAGCGTCGCGGAAATCGTGATTTGGTGGCTGCTGTTACTGGGAGTGTTCGGCTCCGATCCGTTCCGCTGGCGCGCGGCGAACAACGCACTCTCGGATGCCGAATACGACCCGCAGTAAAGGCAGGCAGACCTCGACGAGGACGACGGCATGGGGTCGATTTACTTTGTGACCTGGGTCACTGTGCAACTGCTGGTGCCAGTGATCCTGGTCATCGCTGCGCGACGGAACCGGTCTTATCGTCCTCAGGCGGCGCGATGGATGTTTCTCGTCGCAGTCCTGCAGATCGCCAATGTGGGACTGACGGCGGTGCTGGCGTTTCTGCTTCCTCAACCGGATGTCCCGTGGGACAAGGATTTGCCGGACATGTTGGCCGATCCCGGAACGTGGGCGTTCATCGTTCTCCGCTGGATGTATTGCCTTCTGCCGGTCGCGATGACGCTCATCACGACCTATGTCATCCTCGAACAACCGGATCGACCGCGTGTTGCTCGGTCGGAAGAACCCGCTTCCTGACGGGCGCGGCTCTTTGGAACCCGTGAGCTGTCAGATCAGCCGCGCGGTCAGCGGATAGCGATAGAACTGGCCGTCGTAGGCCTTGATCGCGCCGACGATCGTCAGCACCAGATGCCATAGCGGCAACAGCACGGCGAGGATGATGCCGACGGGGAACAGGATCATCGAGATGAAGCACGCCACCATCACGGCGTACAGAAGCATCATCGTGACCTGAAAGTTCAGCACCTCTTTGCCCTGGTCGGCGATCAGTGCGGAGCTGTCCCGTTTCACCATCCAGATGACCAGGGGAATGACGATGTTCGCGAACGGAACCCAGGTGACGAACGTGCTCAAATGGCACAGCATCGCCCACAGTCGTTCGTCGTTCAGCGGATTGGCGGGAACTTCGGACATCGCGGTGCTCCGGAATTGAAGGGGAACTCTTGAAGACCGCGAAACCGCAAGCGTTTTATCCCAGCGCTTTCGCGACGGCGGCGCGGGTTTTTTCCAGGCCGGTGGTCACGACCTGGGCGGCATCCTGCGACCAGTACGCAGGGTTGAACAGTTCCAGCGACAACGCCCCGCGATAGCCGATGTCCCTGAGCGTGCGGAAGATGTCGTTCAGCGGCGCGACGCCGTCGCCGGGGTACACGCGGTCCTTGTCGGCGATCGTGGCCCACGGCGGGTCCGCGGGGTAGTCGTTCACGTGGAAGTTGAACATCCGCGGCCCCGGAAACATGGCCAGGCCGGCCAGATCCGAGCCCCCCTTGTAAATGTGATACACGTCCAGCAGATAACACGCGGCCGGATGAGCCGCTTCCGTGCCGACGAACGCGACCTCGCCCAGCCGCGACAACGTCTTGGAGAAGCCCCACAGCTCCAACTGCGGCAGCACGCCCATCTGCTGGCCGAGCTCGCACAGGCTTCGATAACGCTTGGCGAGGTCGAACAGATCAAGCCCCGCCGTATTCTGCACACCGCTCGGCGGCGCGGCGATGCGGTCGCCCCCCAGTTGCCGGACGAGGTCCATGCACCGCTTGGCTTCCTCCATCCCCTTCTTGCGGGCTTCGTCGTCGGGATGCAGGAACTGTGCGAAGCCGATGGCGCTCTCGACGGCCAACCCGTGGTCGGCGATCCGGCGGGCCAGATCCGTCAGCGAGCCCCCCTGCTTGACGTAGTCGTCGAGCTCGTTGATCCACGGTTCGATGCCGTCGTACCCGGCCTTCGCGGCCAGCTCGACCTCGGCGACGATCCCCAGCTTCTGCCCGCGGATCGTGCTGGTGTTCAGGCAGTAGCGGAACGGCCCGCCGTGCCGGCTCGGCTTCTGGGCGGCGTAGCACGTGGCGGACGTCATCAGCGCAGCAGACGCGGCAGCGGTCATGGCAAGAAACTCCCGGCGGGACAACTCAGGCGACATGGACGACAACTCCGGCAATCTTCGAGGGGAACGATTGTGGACACTTTACCGTGATGCGGGGGGCCGCGAAACCGCAAGCGTGTCATGAGAATCACTCGAAGTCGTCACCCCGGCAGCTTGCGCAGCATCTTGCGGGCGAGGCTTTTCCAGCGGCCGAATTTCCGCGCGATTGCCGTCGGGCTGGCGTTCAGGTCGCGCAGCAGCGACAGCAAATGTTCCCGTGCGGCGGCCGCGTCGCCGTCGTCGCGGCAACGGCAGGCCAGCAGGTACACCGCCTCCGGATGCCGCCAGCGCCGCACGTGCTGCTCCAGATGGGCACGGGCGGCGGCGAAGTCCTGCTTGTCGATGAGCGCCCGGCCATAGGCCAGCGAGACGTCGCCGAATTTGTACTGCGGGTCTGCGTCGAGAATCCGGCGGCAGAACGTGAGGACGTCGTCCGGCCGCTTCCGCTTCACCGCCACCTGGGCCGCGCCCCAGAGCGCCGGCTGCGACTTCGCATCCTTCTCGATCGCCCGGCGGTACGCGGCGTCGGCCTGATCCCAGCGGCCGATGTCACGCAGCGCGTCGCCCCACTGGATGAACTGGTGCGCATTGCCGATCTGCTCGGACGCCGTCTCCAGCCGGGCCAGTTCGCGGCCGCGTGTCCAGCCCCGCAACCACGTTGGGGCCGTGAAGTCGCGCTGCGGAAAAAACCGGACGATGGCGTACACGATCGCCCCCGGAAACGAGGCGACGACCAGCAGCCAGATCCAGAAGAACCGGTCCGGCTCGCGAACGATGCAGTCGATGAGCATCCACAGCCAGAAAGCATAGTACAGGGCGAAAATCGCCGTGATCCCAAAGACCGCCAGCCCGAGCATCCAGCCGTGCCACCCGTGCCATCCCAATTCGGGAGGCGGACCCTGGGCAAACAGTCCCAACTGATCGAGGAGGACGGGCACAACGATAACCTTCGACGGGATCACGATCCTGCGACAATCTGATTGTGATACCGCGATCTCGTCGAGGACGCCACAAAGCCCGCTGCGAAAAAACGATGAGGTGGGAGGTACGCGCGTCGCTGGTGCGTATCACTCTGGTCCGGTCCCCTCTCCCCCG
>JAWXBB010000458.1:0-3139 GCA_034439795.1 Planctomycetaceae bacterium
GACCCCTTTGGCTTGGTCCCCGATGGTGGGCAAGTTGCATCTCGGCTTTGATGAACAGGACTATGATCGGCCGTTGCACGGTGGCCCGGTGGACCGCGGCTTCGAGAGGTGGTCACTGGGTCAACCCGCTGATCGCTGCTCGCGGTGCGCCCGATCGGGTCGGAGGGCGATGTGAGCACCGGTGGCGTGCGTCGGGCCAATTCTGCGGTCGTCGGTTGCGAGCTCCCGACTGGAAGCAACGATGACCGGGCCAGCGACCAGCGGGTAGACCCCGGCGATGGTGTCGGTCGATTTTAGCCGAGGCCGAGATAGCCTCGAATGCCGCGCTGAATCTGTTGCCGGCGATGAACCGTCACCCGCCCACTGGAACGTAAAATCGAGGTCTTTCGCGCCACATAAACCAGCGAGCAATCGACGAACGTCGCGAACTCCAGCCCGTCAGCGCCGTCGAGGATTACGTGGTGGTGGCGCGCCTGTTCGGCGGGCTGCTTCTTGGTGCCGGTCACCACGTTGAATCGCTGTTGCCGATCATCTGCCATCACGTCGTCCGACGACAGGACGACGGCGGGATGACCGTCGCGGTCTTTGTCGTCGGTGCGGAGAAAAACGATTTCCCAGCGGCGATAATTCATAGCGATTCGCCGAAGGTGTTATGAAGAGAGAGCTCCCGCGGCAGCAGTTTTAGGCTCCCCGATGGAGCCGCAGGAACTTCTTCCGGTAATTCGTAGGGAGCAATCTGAATGAAGCCGTTGGGTACGCGAACGATCACGGGCTTTTTCGAGCGGACCACGTCGCGCGCGATGCCGCTAAACTGCGCTTTTGCCTTGGAGACGGTGAGAAAGATCATGGACTAAGTCACATGGATGACCCAAAAATGGTCAAGCGTGGTGTCGAAGCGTTTTACCCGGTAATCGCACTCGAAGGCCAGCGCCATCCAGGCAGTCCGGAAACCCCTCCCGGGCCAACGCCCTGAAGATCCAGTTTCCTTGCAGTTATCGCGGCCGGCAGGCTAACGGTAGGGCATGACCCAGCCGAACCCCCGCCGCCCGCTCCGCGTTGCCTCTGTCCAGATGGAGAGCCTGCCCGGCGACAAGGCGGCAAATTTCAGCAAGGTGGAGGATTTCGTCGCCCAGGCCGCGGCGCAGGGGGTGCGGCTGATCCTCTTCCCGGAGTGCTGCCTCACCGGCTATTGGTTCATCCGCAATCTCACGGTCGGGCAGCTCGCCGCGCTGGCGGAGCCGGTGCCGGACGGTCCGAGCGCGCGCCGCCTCGTCGAGCTGGCGCGCCGGCACAATGTGACCGTCGGGGCCGGGCTGGTCGAGGCGGGCGGCGGGGGCGTCTTCCACAACACCTATGTCGTGGCCCCGCCGGACGGCACTGTGCAGCGGCACAGGAAATTGCACTCCTTCGAGCATGACGCCATCCGCAGCGGCACGGAGTTCACCGTCTTCGATCTGCCGGAGGGCTGGCGCGTCGGTTTGTTGATCTGCTACGATTGCAACCTCGTCGAAAACGTGCGGATCACGGCCCTGCGCGGCGCCGAGATTCTGCTGGCGCCCCACCAGACCGGCGCCGTGCGCAGCAGCGATCCCCACTTGATGGGCCTCATCGATCGCCGGCTGTGGGACAACCGCCGGAACGACCCCGACGCGATCGAGCGCGAATTCCGCGGCGACAAGGGCCGCGGCTGGCTGATGCGCTGGCTGCCGAGCCGGGCCCACGACAACGGGATGTTTCTCGTCTTCAGCAACGGCGTGGGCGTCGACGACGACGAAATCCGCACCGGCAATGCCATGATCCTGGATCCCTACGGGCGCATCCTCGTCGAGACGGGAAAGGCCGACGACGCCATGGTCATCGCGGATCTCGACCCCGCGCTGCTGACCAAGGCCACGGGCCAGAGATGGATCCGCTCGCGCCGGCCCGAGCTGTACGGACCCCTCACTGTGCCGACCGGCCGCGAACGCGACACGCGAATCCTGAAATTCGAGGAGCGGTCGGAAGGGGGTCATGACGCGAATCGCAAATGATTCCTCCGGTGCCTCCTGATTTTGGATCGGCGCAGCGCTTGAATCGCGGGATGTCCGGGACCTATGATTGCGCCATGGCCCGTCGACTTCGACGACATTTCGGACGCTCTATTCGCGATTCGCGTCATGACCCCTTGAAATTTTCCCGAGGCAGGAACGATCGTCGCAAGGCGTGGTCTCTTCGTCCGCGGCGGATGGCCCGGCGGCCGTGCACTCGCCGGTGCCTCAGGCGATGAAGCGTTCGCGCCAGCCAGGTTTAGGTAAGCCGCAAGCGGCCGGCGCCGGAAACCAGCGTTTACGGTAACGCGCGATCCAGCGGTACACGGCATCACGCACGGGCCGTGGCACCGCGATGAAAAGATAAGACCAGGACCAGCCCGGAAGACCACGCAAAACCCGGAGCGCCGCCGACGACCGAAGGAATACCCGATCGACTTCGAGCAGCACCATGCTGTCGAAATCAGACGTAGATAACGCGTGCCGCCGTAGCGCTTGTTGCGCCCACTCCGATTGCAGCGCGGCGAACTGGAAACGTCCCGCCCGATCACGCGGGAGGATCCATTGCACCAATCGATCACAAAGGCCGCATTCGCCGTCGTAGAGAATCACCGCCGGGGTTGGTTTCGCCTGCATGTTGCGCCGTTTCACTCGCGCCGCTCTTCGCGAAGGGGCTTCAAGTCCGGGGGAATTTCGTGCGCGAGGGTCGGCCGATATTCCACTGCAAATGAACCCCGGTAGCCGAAGAGTCGGCCCCACACTGGATTCACCACGCTAACCTCGATCTCGAATTTGCCCGTGGCGTCGTCGAACCATTCACACACTTCCGCACGGCCGGAGAATAGCATCGGAAAACGAAACGCGAGCATGCCCTCATAGAAGCGCTGCGCGCCAGCGAACAAGCGCATGCCCCCGTTGGCCCCGACGGCGAGATCGATGTCGACGGCGAGGTGCTGATGAGTGCCCAGGTAATCGACGACTTTTCCTCGCTGTTCACTAAAGATCATCGTCGCGTCAAATCGGCGACGACGACCACCGAAGTCAAAGGTTCGCACCCACGTGATGGTTTCCCGACCGAACGAATCGAGATAGGCGTAGTTCTCGATGATAAA
>JAWXBB010000459.1:0-2940 GCA_034439795.1 Planctomycetaceae bacterium
CTTGTTCGCCTCCTCGGCCCGGTCGCCGGAGAAGACTTCGCTGCCGGCGAGCGTGAGCTTGGGCCCCAGCGTGATCTTCGTCGTCGCCGGGTCCACCATGTTGTCCTTGAGGTGCGACTGGAACCGGTCGAACGTCTCACTGTAGATTTCGTCGCCGCTGAACTTCGAAGTCAGCTCCTGCGCCGCCACCGGCGTGCCCAGGCGGTACGAGATGTTACCGACGTGGCACAACGCGCTCGACAGATGCCCTTCCAGGATGTCGGCGTTCAGGTCTTCGATGTTGCGGCTGCGGACGGCCTTCACGAAGTTACCAAAGTGGTTGTCGTCTCCGCCGCCGCCGAACTTCTTGATCTCCTTGCCGTCCTTGTCGAAGGCGGTCCCGCCGTTATAGCTGGGGCTGACGAGATACCCGTCGGCGGCGTAGAAAATCACGCCGACTTTTGCATCCTGCAGCGCATCGGTCTTGAGGCCGCGGACCTCGAAGATCAGCCGCTTGCCCGACGTAAATTCGTGCAGGCAGACTTCGGTGTTGGGCGTTTCGCCGGCGTCTTCATAACCGAACCGTCCGCCGTACGCCTGGACGCTGCTGCCGATGTCCATCTCGCCGAGGCCCCAGCGGGCGATGTCCATCTGGTGGATGCCCTGGTTGCCCAGGTCGCCGTTGCCGTAGGCCCACTGCCAGTGCCAGTCGTAGTGGAACTTGGGCCGGTTGAGGGTGGTCATCTGGGCGGGGCCGGACCACAGGTCGTAATCGACGCTGGCGGGGACGTCGTAGTTGCCCGGCTTGCCGATTGCGCCGCGGGGCTTGTAGCACAGTCCGCGGGCGAGCTTCACCTCGCCGAGCTGGCCCGACTGGACGAACTCGATGGCGGCCCGCATGCCGGGGTTCGAGCGACTTTGCGTGCCGGTCTGCACGATCTTCTTGTACTTGCGGGCCGCTTCGACGATCCGGCGGCCTTCGCTGACGTTGTGGCTGACCGGCTTCTCGACGTACACGTCCTTGCCGGCCTGAATCGCCCAGATCGCAGCGAGCGCGTGCCAGTGGTTCGGCGTCGCGATGCTGGCGATGTGAATCGACTTGTCGGCGAACGCCTCCCGCATGTCCTTGTAGACTTTGGGCTTGTTCCCGAACCGCTTCTCGACGCTCTCGGCCATCTTCTGGGCGACGAGCTCATCGACGTCGCAAATGCCGGCGATCTCGCAGTCCGACCGGCCGCCGAACCCGCTGACATGCGACCCGCCGCGGCCGTTCACGCCGACGACGACCACGCGCAGCTTCTCGTCTTTGCCGGCGGGCGTGTCCTGGGCCAGGGTGGACCGCATCGGGGCTGCCGCTGCGGTGGCCGCCGCCGCGAACAGAGAGTTTTCGAGGAATTCCCGGCGAGAAACGCGAGTCATGGCTGCCACCCTCATGAAGGCCGACGAAGACGCACCGCGCGGTTGCAAGCGACGCCTGGCAACCGCACCCATCGGCAGACAGTCTACGTCGCCGCCGGATCAACCCGCAAGCATGGCTTCGACCGGTCAGGCAAAAGCAATGGCCTCACGCAAAGGCGCAAAGCTCGCAAAGGAAAGACAGAGGCGGAAATTCGCGTGACAGTCAAATCTTCACACCTTTGCGAGCGTTGCGCCTTTGCGTGAGGATTGCTTTCTCTTCAGGAAATCTCTGCGAGCGCCGCACAAAGACGTTCGACATCCTCCACCGTGTTGTACAGATGCGCCGACACGCGGATGTGCCGGCGGCCGTGCCAGTCGACGAAGGGGATCTCGATGTGGTGCCGCTCCCATAGCGTCTGTTGCCACGGGTCCCACGCATTGGGGGCGGTCCGCAGGGACGGGCCGTCGCCGAGCGGGATGGTCACCATCGTGCCGTACCACGCTTCGTCATCGGCCGTGAGCGGCTGGCCGTCGGGGAACAGGGCCTGCAACCGTTGCCGGGCGATCTGGGCGAGGTGATGCCCGTGCCGGCGGAACGTCTCGATCCCCTCCCGCTCCAGAAACGCAATCGCGGCGGGGACGGCGAGAAACGGGGCCGGGTCGCGGGTCCCCTGCCAGTTCCATTCGTCCTGCCAACGGTGATTCCGGCCCGACAGGCTGCGGCCCCAACTCAACTCGGGGACCACCAGCTTCGATTGCCACGCCCGCTCGACGTGCAGGAACCCCGAACCGAATGGCGCACTCAACCATTTATGCAGACTGGCACAGTAGAACGTCGCCCCGATCTCCCGCAGGTTGACCGGTCGCATGGCGATGGCGTGCGGGCCGTCGATGCACACCGGTATGCCGCGCTCCCGCGCTTGCCGGCAAATTTCTTCCACCGGGAACACAATCGCGGTCGGCGACGTGACGTGGCTGACGACGATCAGCTTCGTCTGCGGCGTCACGGCGTCGAACAGCGGGCCGATGACGTCATCGACTGCTCCAATCGGCGTGGGAATCGTCGCACACGTCACCCGTGCATGCCGACGGTCGCAGGCCCGTTGCCAGATTCGCCGCACGGCCCCGTATTCGTGATCGTTGAGCAACACCTCATCGCCGGGATCGAGTAATACTGACTCTGCAACAATGTTCATCGCCGCAGTCGCATTCTCGACGAACACCAGATCGCGCGGACCAGCGCCGATGAATCGCCCCAGTGTCGCGGCGGCCTCATCGAGCGCCGGCTCCAGCCGCCGCAGGAAGAAATCCATCGGCTGCGCTTCGAGCCGGGCCGACCATTCCTCCCGCGTCTGCTGCACAGACCGCGGCGACGGCCCGAACGACCCGTGATTGAGGTACGTCACGTCGTCGGGAATCGTCCATTCGGATCGCCAGCGGGCGGTGTCGGACATCGCCGTTTCTCCATCACAGCCGAGAGCGCCAGCGAACGGCGTCCGGAAGTGGAAGAGACGCCGTTCGCTGGCGCTCTCGGCTGTGATGGGACTAAACTCCGACCGGCAC
>JAWXBB010000460.1:0-6724 GCA_034439795.1 Planctomycetaceae bacterium
AGGTCTAGCGTTTGAACCACCAGTCGCGGGGTGCTACTCGCGCCAGCACCACAACGGATAGCGCATTACAACGCTAGACCTATGTTGGAAGCGCTCTAACGGCATGGTACGGCCCCCGTCTCGTTCTTGCAACGAGGGTGCGCCGTGCCATCCACCACCGACGGGTTCTTGACGGCCATCCGCCAACGCACCAATGCGGCGTTCCTCACATCCTTCAAGGAACCCGTAAAGATGGCAGTTAAGGGACTGCTTTCTCTGGGGCTACCCCAGGTAGCCGCATGGTCACTGGGTATTGAACCCAGCGACCTTCTCTGGCAAATACTGCTAACCTGCATCGGCGCACCGCTTTGCTTCCTCATTATCACAGCGTTGTGGTGCCTGCTGACTGCTCCGGGCCAGATTTACAAAGAGATGCAGGCGGAGATCGCTCGGTTAACATCCGAGTTAGACAATCGTGGTGAACGCACGGCAGTCGAGCTGTTCATGGACAAGAGCCGGCACTACCGCGAGTCGGGACATTTCAGCCATTGGAAGATTGGTGTGAGAAACCGAGGTGCGGTTGCTGCCGAAAATGTCGTGCTGAGGGTGGTCGACATTGTAGCCGTTGGTCGAAACGTCGGTTGGGAAAAACAACATGCCGACGAGGTCAAGGGGATGTTACTGGAGCATACCCATCACCTTGGGAAGCTGGTCCCAGCCATTGACCGCCTGCCTGTAGACGATAGCTTCGACCTAGCCGAAACTATCGGGGCACCCGTGATCGCCATTCGTCACTGCGTGCGCAACCAAGCCACCGGAAAGCGGAAAGACAACCTTGGCCTGTTGCCACGCGGAAAATACCGACTGACGCTGCGAGCCGAAGCAAAGAACGCCGACCCGGCGATGTGTCGAGTCGAAATCAGCATCAACGCCAAGCGGCGTCTGTGTGCGAAGCTGATCGACGATGTTCCGCCACGCCCAAAAGCAAATTAGGACACTATCCATGCCGACAAACGTATTGAACTGGGCGCCCGTTCTCCCGATGAGAGCGTTCATCGTCGTCTCAATGGTGTTTCTGTCGGTCGCGTGGTCGCTCGTCTTGCCGCTCGTGTGGACGAGGAAGCTGTAGTTCTTCTCTCGTTGGCCCGACTTTGTCGCCGCGAGGTTCAGGTGCGCCACGGTGACACAGAAGCGAGCCAAAGCTCGCCTCGCATCGTCGGCGCTACCCGGCCCTTGCAAGGGCACCAACCGATACGGACGTGGTCCGGATTGGGAGAAGAAGATGTCCTGCCCCGTGTACGCCGGGTGAGGCCGGAAGCGTACCCAGGTTTCCGTCCGATTATTAAAGGTGTTGTTGAGATTCAAACGCGCCGGTGTCGCCGTTGTAGACGCCGTCAGTCCCGAGCAGGTCCGACACCAGCTTGTTGATCTTTGTTTGCTCGGCCTGATTCACCTTGGCGTTTGGTGTCGCGTAATCCGCTTCATCGTCAATGACGATAACGGGCCGGACGTTGGCAATGGCTGTGATGGCTTTGGCAAGGTCTTTGGCGTTCTTCTTGCAGAACAACAGTGCGTTGTGCCCTGTGGTGACCGGCGTAGCGGCCACGTCGGTCGCATTTCGGGGCGCTGGCGCAAGCCCCGCGAGCTTGAAGCGATCTAGGTTCTGAGTCAGCAAGTCTACGCTGTCGGTCACAAGATGAATGATCGAATGGTGGCCAGCGTCCAGCAGCCGTGCCGTCAAACAGATCATCAACTCGGTCTTCCCGCTCTGCGGGTCGCCGTAGATCACGAGAGAGTTGCCCTTGGCCTTGGGAAGATTGTCGAGCACCCCCTTGACCGCTTCCTCAATCATGTCGGTGGTGTTGTCCTCTTGCTTGATGCGAGCAAGCTGCCCCGCGTATTGATTGGCAAGTTTGGCGTCGGCGAGAATTGTCTTGATATCAATATGCTTCACCATTCGCGTGGCCCCACAAAGGCAAGTTAGGCATAGTCGCCTTGGGCGAAGTGTACCCGATTCGACTGACATCCGTAACCCATTCCAAAGCAGCATTCCAAGTCCGCGAATTGACCGTGCCATTCTCGCGCGGCACACTGAGAATCACAATGCCCGACTCCCCCCTCCACTTTTCGCCGCGGATCACCTGCCTGCCGATCATTCACGGCAGCGGGGACTTTGCCGTGGAGGTGCGACGGCGGATGTTGTCGCAGGCGTTCGATTGCGTGGCGGTGCCGTTGCCGCCGTCGTTTCAGGGGGCTGTGGAACGGGCGATCGGGCATCTGCCGGAGCTGTCGATCGTCATTCAGCAGGAGCCGCGGTGGACGACGCCGACGTTCTGGGAGCCGGACGCGGATCGGGAGGACGACGAGGACGAACCCGACGGCGACGACCGCGTGGCGAGCTATGTCCCAATCGATCCGTGCCAGGGGGTGATCGCCGCGCTGCGGGTGGCGATTGAAGAGCGCGTGCCGCGGGCGTTCGTCGATCTGGAGACGGCCCGGTTCGACGTGTACGCCGGCGTGCTGCCCGATCCGTATGCCTTGAAGCAAGTCGCCACGGAGAAGTTCGCGGCGGCGGTGTTGCCGTCGATCCCGCCGCTCGACAAAGGGCAACCGCAGGCCCGCGCGGCTCACATGGCCCGGCGGCTGCACGAACTGGAGCAGCGATATGAACGGATTCTGTTCGTCTGCTCGCTGCTCGACTGGCCGTGGATTCGGGAGGCGTACGTCGAGCAGCGCGCGTCGCATGCCGAGGATGACGCCGTCGAGGAGACCGAGACGTACACCATCGATCCGCGGACGTCGCTGTTCGTGCTGGGGGAGTTGCCGTACATCACTGGTCTGTACGAACGGGCGCGGGCCGAGTTGGACAGCGACGAGAATCTCTCCGTCGACGGCGTCAAAGCGCTGGTGCTGGCGGCGCGGGACCGGTATCGCAAGGAACTCGGCAACCGGGCGCGGAAGATCTCGCCGAAGCTGTTGCAGACGTACTTCCAATACGTGCGGAATTTGTCGCTGATCGAGCAGCGGCTCACGCCGGATTTCTACACGCTGATGGTTGCGGCCCAGCAGATTCTCGGCGACCAGTTCGCACAGAGCCTCGCCGAGACCGCCCGCGAATATCCGTACACGCGCGGCTTGCCATGGCCCGCGATGTCGTTCGGCGTGAACCGCGGGAAGCTGCCCGACGGCACGCTGCTGGACCTCAAATGCCGGCTGCCGGGGCCGGTGGTGCAATGGCGGTCGCTGAAGCTGAAGCCGCAGCCGCTGAAGCTGGATCAACTCTCGTGGCAGATGCGGTGGAATCCATATCACCAGTGCAGTTGGCCGCCGGAAGACGTGGCCATCGAGAAGTTCCGCACGCACGTCAAAGACACGGCGCTGGCGCTGATCGGCACCGATCTCGCCCGGTCGGAGAAGTTCTCGACCAGCCTGAAGGACGGCCTCGACATCCGCGAAACGCTCCGCAACTGGCACACCGGCGATCTGTACGTGAAAGTCTTGCCGCCGACCCGCGGCTCGCTCGATTGCGTGATCATGCTGTTCGATCCGCCGGCCGATCCCAGAGACTATCCGTGGCGGGTGACGTGGCACGCGGAGCATCACGACGAATCGACGCTCGCGCTCTTCGCCACCGATTTCCGCACGACGATGGTCGGCCCGGGCATCGGCCAGGCAAGCTACGGCGGGTCGGTGTTCCTGTTCCCGCCGCGGCCCGTGCCCGACATCTGGCGCAACAAACGCTTCGACTTCTGCGACACGCTCGAAGAACGCCTGATCGCCGGGGCGTGCTTCCACGCGGAAGAACGACACGTCGCGCTGCTCAGCCCGGTTGCACCGGGCGTCGGTTGGAAGCGGATCGCCAAGAAGTTCGGCAAGAAGCTGGTCCACGTCCCGATGAGCCGCTTCAGCCAGGAACTCTTGCAGCAACTGCGAATCTTCCACGTGCTGAACGGCACGCAGATCCGCACGTACGCGTCGCATTTTATTCGGAAGGCTTGAGAGTTGATGGTTGATGGTGTGAGACCCCGAAGCCGCGGGGTTGCTGCTTTGTCCCCTCTCCCGGCGCTTCGCTGGGAGAGGGTTTAGGGTGAGGGTGCTTCGGCCTTTGGTGTTCCGCCTACGCGAATGAATGCAAAAGACAGAAAAGCACCCTCACCCCCGACCCCTCTCCCACCGAAGCGGCGGGCGAGGGGAGAGAAGAAGCCGCGGGGTTGCACCCCCGCGGAATGTTCCCCAGCGTCCTCCATCGACGTTCGTTGGCTTTGAACCCGGAGGGTTCGCAGAAAGTAGCCGGGGGTCGGAGTCTTCGGAGACCCCCGGAAAGCGTCGGCAAAGTGACGAGCATCCTGAAGGGATGCCAGAAGTCGACGCTTCTGGCATCCCTTCAGGATGCTCCCCGAATTCAACCGGCTGTCCGGGGGTCGCAGCGAAGCGCTGCGACCCCCGGCTACTCTCTGCGACCTCGTCGAGGTCAAATCCGCAGCGAGTTGGTACCACGATTCACTTCATCACCATCTATGAGCGACTGCACACTATGCCCCACGCCGCCGACCTGAAACTCGTTCGCGAATTCGTGCAGAACGAAAACCTCGTGCGGCACATGCTGGCCGTGGAAGCCGCGGTGCGGGCGTATGCCCGAAAGGTCGGTGCCGACGAAGATCTGTGGGGCTCGGCGGGCCTTCTGCACGATTTCGATTACGAACGCTGGCCGACCGCGCCCGATCATCCGTTGCAGGGGTCGAAGATCCTCCGCGAGCGCGGTTATCCCGAGGAAGTTGTCTACGCGATTCTGTCGCACGCCGACTATCTGAGCGACCAGTATCCGCGCGTCGCGCCGCTCGACAAGACGCTGTATGCGTGCGACGAGCTGTGCGGCTTCCTCACGGCGTGTGCGCTGGTCCGCCCCGAGCGGCTCACGGGGCTGAAGGCCAGCAGCGTCAAAAAGAAAATGAAGCAGGCCAGCTTCGCCGCGGCGGTGAACCGGGACGACATCACCCGCGGGGCCGCCGAGTTGGGCGTGGACCTCGACGAGCACATCGAGTTCTGCATCGCGGCGCTGGCGCCGATTGCGGACGAGTTGGGGCTCGTTCCAGCGGCGTGATGTGCTTTTGAGAGCCGGGGCGTGTCGCCCCGGTCTTGTTCTTTTCGATCAAAGAGAAGATCGGGGCGACACGCCCCGGCTCCTAACGGAACTACGACCGTTTGCGGAACGCGAACACGCCGACGATCAGCAGCGCCGTCGCGAGTCCCAGGCAGACGCAGCCGCCGACGATGCTGCCGGTGCCGTTGGTCCGCATGGCGTTTTCGAGCAGAAACATGCCGAATCCGCCCAGCGCGAACACGGCGGCGGACAGCGTCAACTCGAACGGTTGCATGGTGCGGTTCCTACTTCCCCGCGGTCCAGCCGCGGCTGCGGTCGACGGCGCGGTGCCAGTCCGAGAGTAACCGGCCGCGGTCGGCGGCCGATAGCGTCGGCTGGAATTCGCGGTCCAGCGCCCAGTTCTTCCGCAAATCGTCGAGACCATTCCAGTAGCCGACGGCCAGTCCGGCGAGATATGCGGCCCCCAAGGCCGTCGTCTCCTGCACGACCGGACGATGCACCGGCACGCCGAGCGCATCGGCCTGGAACTGCAACAGCCACGAGTTCGCCGTTGCGCCGCCGTCCACCCGCAAGGCGGCGAGCGGCACGCCCGAATCGGCCTGCATCGCGTCGAGCACGTCTGCCGTCTGATACGCCATCGCCTCCAGCGCCGCACGGGCCAGGTGCGCGCGTGTGGTGCCGCGCGTCAGACCGATGAGCAGTCCGCGGGCCTCGGCGTCCCAGTGCGGGGCACCGAGGCCCACAAACGCCGGGACGAAATACACACCGGCGTTGTCCGGGACCGACGTCGCCAGCGCTTCGGTCTCGCCCGCAGTGGTGACGATGCCCAACCCATCGCGCAGCCATTGCACGGCGGCGCCGGCGATAAAGATCGAGCCTTCGAGCGCGTAGGTCACGTCTTTGCCGATCTGCCAGCCGACGGTCGTGATCAGGCCGTGCTGCGACGCGACCGGCTTCGATCCCGTGTTGAGCAGCAGGAAGCAGCCGGTGCCGTAGGTGTTCTTCGCGGTTCCCGGCTCGAAGCAGGTCTGGCCGAACGTCGCCGCCTGCTGATCGCCCGCCGCGCCGGCGAGCGGGATCGGTTTCCCGAACAGCGATGCGTCGGTTTCGCCGTAGACTTCGCTCGACGACCGCACTTCGGGCAGCATGGCCCTGGGCACGTTGAGCAGTTTGAGCAGCTCGTCGTCCCAACTCAGCGTGTGGATGTTGAACAGCAGCGTCCGGCTGGCGTTCGACACGTCGGTGACGTGGAGCTTGCCCCCCGACAGCCGCCACATGAGAAACGTCTCGACGGTGCCGAACAGCACGTCCCCTTTTTCGGCGGCGGCCCGTGCGCCGGGGACGGTGTCGAGCAGGTGCCGGATCTTCGTGCCGGAGAAATACGCATCGACGACGAGGCCGGTCTTCTGGCGAAATGTTGGCTCGCAGCCGTCGGCCTTCAGCTTCGCACACTGGTCGGCTGTGATGCGGCTCTGCCAGACGATGGCGTTGGCGATCGGTTTGCCGGTCTTGCGATCCCACAGGATGGTGGTTTCGCGCTGATTGGTGACGCCAATGCCCGCGATGTCGGCGGCGGTCAGTTTCGCCTGCGCCAGCGCGGCCTTGGCCGTCGCGAGTTGTGTGGACCAGATGTCCTCCGGGTCG
>JAWXBB010000461.1:0-12324 GCA_034439795.1 Planctomycetaceae bacterium
AGGTCTAGCGTTTGAACCACCAGTCGCGGGGTGCTACTCGCGCCAGCACCACAACGGATAGCGCATTACAACGCTAGACCTATGTTGGAAGCGCTCTAAAGGCTGGACTCCAACAAAGGCGCTACTTCGCCTGCATCGCCGCGAGGGCTTCTTCGCGCGTGCCGTAGAGCGGCCACATCTTGTCGAGGTGCGTGATCTCCAGCACTTCGCGGCAATACGGGTGGAGACCGCAGATGCTGAGATTGGCGTCGGGACGCGCTTGCAGCGTCTTCCAGATGCGGAACAGCGTTTCGAGAAATCCCGAGCCGAAGAACGTTGTTTGCGACATGTCGAGCAGCATCACCGGCGGCTTGGAGGCGGACGCCGCAGCGAGCAGTTCTTTCGTCAACGGTTCCAGAATCGGCTCTTCGATCAACTGGGCGCGGGAGCTCAACTCCGCGACGTTGACGCCGCGATCCTGCGTCACGATGAGAAACGATTCTTCGGTCATGGTGATCTGTCCTTCGGGCCGCTGTTGCGGAATCTCAATGGCGACGCCACAGGCACCGGTCAGCGGGTCGGTTGACTGAGACTTTGCAGAGTAATCGAGACGGTCTCCTGTTTGCCATCCCGCAGCACCGTCACGGCGACCTTCTCGCCGACTTTGCGGCCGTCGAGCGCCTTGGCCACGTCCTCGCGGCGGCGGATCTCGCGACCGTCGATCGACAAGATCACCTCGAATCGCCAGACGCCGGCCGGCTTGTGCATCGGCAGAATTCCCGCTGCCGCCGCCGCACTGGCTTCGCCCACTTTCCAGACCACGGCGCCGGACGTCACGCCCAACACCGCGGCCTGCTCATTGCTCAGCAGGCTGATTCCCAGGCCGGCCCGTTCGATGCGACCGTCGCGAATCAGCAGCGGCACGATCTCGTTGATCGTGTCGACCGGCACCGCAAACCCGATTCCTGCATACCCGCCCGACGGACTGACGATCGCGGTATTCACGCCGATCAGCCGGCCCGCACTGTCGAGCAACGGTCCGCCGGAGTTGCCGGGATTGACCGCGGCATCGATCTGAATGACGCCGTCAATGGTTCGCAGCCCCTGCTCCGAGGGAATCTCGCGCCCCAGACCGCTGATGATTCCCGTGGTCAAGGTCTGATCGAGACCGAAGGGATTGCCGATCGCGAAGACCCTCTGCCCGACCTGCAAATCGGCCGACGTGCCGACGGGAATCGGTCGCAGCGTCCCGATCGGGGCCTCCACTTTGAGAACGGCGAGATCCTTGTCCGGTTCGACGCCGACCAGTTTCGCAGTCAGTGAGGTGTTGTCCGACAGCGTCACCATCGCCGCGTTGCCCGACGCGATGACGTGATAATTCGTGACGATGTGCCCGGCCTCGTCCCACACGAAGCCCGACCCCGTGCCCTCCGGGATCTGCAGCGAGTTGGTGGTGAATCGGTTGACGGCACGCTCGGAGAGACTGGTGATGTGGACGACGCTGGGTGAGGCGACCTTGAACAGGTCGATCGTGGACTTCTCGTCCCCGGCGAGGTCCCCGCGCGGTTGAATTGTCCGCGGCAAAGTCGACGATGTCTGTGCCATCCACCGCCACACGCCCGTGTTTCGCACCAGCACGGCGGCCACGGCGATCAACAGCACGATCACCAGCCACGCATTGACCGTCGGCGGCGACGATGTTTCGAGCGGCGGCGGGGCGGTCGGCACACTCGGCGGCAATTCGGTCTGGCTCACCGGAACGGTTCCTCGGCGGCAATCGGGGGACTACCGCAAATCGTCCACCTTCCCCGTGAGAGTTGCAACCGCTGTCAGGAAGCGCTTGCGGTCTTTCCCGGGAAGGGTTTCGAAGTGTTCGAGGAACTCGTCGTTGATCGCCGCCGCGCACCGTTCCAGCGTCGTCGTCAACCGCCGGGCGATCTGCTCCAGCGACGGGGCGGGGCGCTCGGACACCGGCACCGATTCCCGCGGAGGCGTCATCGCCTCGGGACTGAAGGGGGCGTACTCATCGCCGCTGGCCTCGCGCGCCACGCCCGCGGCCACCGGTGTGGCCGGCGGTCGCGATTCCGATTCCGACCGGCCCGACGATCCGTTCGCGGCCGTTTGTCCGGGAACGCGGACTTCGCTGGCCTCGGTCGGCAACCAGCTCATCGAATCCTCATCGCCCGTCGTGCTCAGGTCTTCGCCCCGTTGCGCCCGACGCCAGGCCCGCACCTCCGCGACGGTGGCGCCGATGTCGTGCGCCCATTGCAGGCATTCGGCGGCGTCATCCCAATTCAGGGCCGCATAGAAATGCGACCATTTCAGCCCCGGATAGCTGCCGCAGACGTCGCCGAACGTCTCCCACACCCGCCGCCGCTGATACACCTGGTCCGCCGACAGGCCGACCAGTTCCGCAAAGTCGGCGTCCGTCCGGCCGCGCGCAAATCGCTTCGTCCAGACGGCGGCACACTCGCCGACCTCCCAGTTGCAGCGGCTGACGGCGGTCTGAGCGCGGACAATCAGGTCCAATTCGGTCTCGGCAGGCAACACAGTCGCGGACGGCATCGACGCAACCTCAATGATTTCAATCGGATGGGATATCGCTGGGAACGCTGGCCGGAGAGCGCCGTCCGTGACTCTCGCATCCATTCCCACCCCAGACCGCAGCCAAGATCCATGCCGCGGGCGGGCATCGTACCGAGTGCGGCAGACGGCCACCACCATCGAACCGAGTTCCACCCAGCCCGCATTTTCAGCCGCAGGACGGTCCCCCCGACGGCTTTTCGCAGCCTGCGCGACCGTCAATGTCGCCGTGACCCGCACCGTCAACTTGACCGGACGACTCGCGGCCAATAGCATGAAGCCGTTGCCAGCGAACCCGTTGCGACTGTCTGGTCTCAAGCAGGCGACATCGCAGAAGATTCCGGCTCATCCGTCTCGCGCGATTGTGCCGATCATTCGGTCTGCCGGCTCCGTAGCCAAGTGGCTAAGGCAGTGGATTGCAAATCCACCATCCCCGGTTCGAATCCGGGCGGAGCCTTTTTGCAAGTCTTGCCCCTGTAACTGTTTGTGTTCGTCGAATCTGACCGCCGCTCACCGATTGCCCCCGAAGTCACGTAAATGTCACGTCGGGGTGTTCAGCCGGACGCCTGAGCGGCGCGCGTCACGTTGGGGACGAACAGCCCGTCCACGGCCTTGTTCAATCGCGTAGCCATGTTGACGTAGCGCCGGGTCGTATCGAGCGACCGGTGTTGCATCAACGCCTGCAACTGGAACAGGTCCATCCCGGCCGCATTGAGCGTGGCGAACCCGCGCCGCAGGTCGTGGAATCCGTACCAGCCATCCGAGCCGTCCCGGTTGGGCTTCCCCTGTTTGGGCATCGCCGTGCCGTCGACCAACTTTGACGCGGCCTGAATGTCCTTGAACGCGAACCACAGCGCCCGCTCCCGCCGGTTCCAGGGGAACACGTGCGAGTCGAATGATCCCTTGAGCTGGCCGAGGTGTTCGACGATCAGCGGGTGTAGCGGGATGCGCTCTTCGCGCTTCCCCTTCGTGTCTTCCGCCCGGCTGAGCGCCGTTGCGGCTTCAAGGTCCACGTCCTGCCATTTGAGCGAAAGAATCTGCCCGATGCGCCATCCCGTCATATAGGCCACCACGACGAGCGCCTGCCACCAGTCGGCCGCGGCGATGTTCGGCAGGTCATTCGGATACGTCGCCGTCTGGCAGGCCGCGTAGATCGCTGCGAAGTGTTCCGGGGGGACGAACGTCGGCAGTTTCTCCGACTGTTTCAGGAATCGGAACTTCGGGGTCTTTGCGAGGTACTTCCAATCCTCCGCGATCCGCAGCGCCGCGCGGAGGTGCCGGAGTTCTTTGTTGACCGTGGCCACGGCGACCTTGCTCCCCTTGCCCGTGGCCTCCGCCAGCCGCTTGGTGATGTAGGCGTCAATTTTCGCGGAGTCGATGGCGGTCATCTTCGCGGGCTTCATCAACCGTTCGTAGTGAGCCAGCGCGATGAGGGACTGCTTCCGCGTCGCCGGACCGAGCCGAGGCGAGAACTTCTCTTTATAGGCCGCGACGAACGCACCCCATGTCTTGCGCGTGCCGGCCTGATACGTCCCGGTCACCAGCTCGGAATGCAACCTGTCCGCGAGCTTGTCCGCGGAGCGCTTGCCCTTCGTCCCCGGCCCGCACGATTGCCGATGCCGCTTCCCTTCCGGGTCGGACCAGTCCACACACCACGGGGCGTGATCGGCCCCCATCGCGTCAATCTGCCGCTTCAGTTGATGCGCCCACGCCCGGCGTCCGGTGCGCCGTTTCGGTTCGGTTGCTGTTGTCATGTTGGTCCTTTGGGGTTTGGATTGTGATTAGTTTGACTTCTGGCGTTCTCAACGATCTACTGACCTCTCCTGTCCCCGTTCCCCGTGCATCTCCCTTCAATCAAGGAACCTGATGATGGCGCAGAAGAAGACCCTTCCAGACGGCTGCTATCCGTGTTCGGCCACGTTGCACATTGTCGGCGGGAAAGTTGTTGTCGAACTGCACTCAACCTTCGGGCTAAAGCCTGGGACCAAGCTGCCTCTGAAGCGACCGGATGGCAATCTGGTCATCGAGGAGGTCAACAGCCTCCAGGTCGAATTCTTCAATGGCCACGCCATCATTTGACCATCGAGCGATTCAGACACGGTTGCCGGCCGTGGCATGCGACCGGCAACCGCTCTTCTTCATCCCGTTGTCCCGGCGTCGGTCCAGTCGTCGTCGTCTTCGTCGGGGTCGTCGGGGTCGTCATCGTCCTCGATAACGCCCATCGTGACGCACGCCCGGTGAATCTGCTGCAACCACTCGATAGGCGTCCGGCTGCCCTTGAACCGGTTGCAGTCGCCGCACGACAACCAGAGATTGCCCGGCGTGTTGAGACCACCCAGCGAACGCGGCCGAGCGTGGTCTAACGTCGCCGTCGCTTCCGTGAGTTTGCAGCCGCAGAAGACGCACACCGGGTTCCGCTTCAGTAACCGCTGGCGATACTCGACATAGCGATGCCCCAACAGTTCCGGCTGGATGATGTCCCCTTCGGGGTCGATGTCCGCCAGTTCCCGCTGACGTTGCTTGCGACGCTGGTTCTTACTGAGGGGCTGTTCCGCCGGTTCCACGATGGGAGGCGGAGGAGGTGGGAAGACGAGGGCAAGCATCATAGATACGCCTCCCGACTTGGAATGTTCCACAGCCCATACCCACTCGTCATCGGGAGTCAGCAGCCCGCCCCGATAGCGGTGTTCCACTTCGGACCAGTAGAGGCGGATCGTCGTCGTCATCTGCTTGATGGTCGCCGCCGATGGCAGGTAGCCTCCGTCCTCCGCCACGTCGGGGTCCGCCGAGTCTTTCACGGTCGCCGTCTAGACGTGGTAGTGCCGGATGAGGGGAGGCCGCTCGGGGCGGTCGGTGGTGACGGGGTTGTTCACCATGCCATCACCTCGCTTCCATCCACGTACACGGCCACAACATCGACGTTTTGCGGATCGCCGTCCAGCGCCATCGCCAGCCGATTCACTTCCCGCATCGTCGTCGGCTCGCAGATCGGGACTCAATCCACGGTCACGACGTAACCGCGGATCGGACGGAGATCGACCTGCCCGATGGCGAGCGCTTCCCGGAACGATTCTTCCGCTTCGTCGATGTAGTCCCGGAGGTCATTCAGCGCCGCCAGAACCTGTTCGGGAACGTCGCCGCGGAGGTCGATCTCCGCATTCAGGTATTCCGGCGACAGCTTGACGACGTGACAGGCGTCGTCGGTCGCCGCCTCGTAGGTGCGGCAGTCCGTGCCGGTGAACCCGAACACGGAGAACCAGCCGTCAAGGGCCTGTTCGATGCTCTTGACCGCTTCGGCGTGCCGCAAGGCCAGTTGTGCGGCGAGCGGGTTTTCCCGCGGATCAGGGGACGACTGAGAAGAGACGGCAGACATCGGAAGTTCCTTTCCGTGTCGCCAGTCGATGAGGGGAGATGCCGCCCCGGTCTTCCTTGACCGGAGCAACCTCCGATCAAAGCCCAGGCAACACAAAGACCCTTGGCCTGAGTACGCGCTCTAGAGGCGGTAGTGAAACCACCTTGGTGGGCCTTGTTCCCCCCCAACGGGGATCACAACTCGGACACCACGCACACGCACTCAGGCCAAGGGCCTCGGTCGTCATGGGTTTGATCTTTCACTATCGTTGTGACCGTTACCGGGTCACGCGGTTTCTAGGCCTGCCATGATGCCGCCCGCCCTGTTCGCCGTCAACGTCGAAGCCCGCCGCCGGGTTCTTTACCCACAAGCAGAGGAGAACCGTCGATGGCGCGTCCCGTGACCCTCTTCACCGGCGATTTGATCCCCGTTGAGCCCTCACCGAAGCCTGCCCCACAATGCGAACGGATCCAGCCAGTGTCCATCGCCGAGCCGGAGACCATCGCGTTGGAAACTTGGGAGAACGAGGGAGGTGCATTCGAACGCACCCCGGCCTTGGATTAGATCGTTTCGTCGATCAGCACTGGCATCAATTTCCCACTCGTCGTCGGGCACGGCGGCGTATTTGCGCGCGCGGTCTGCCAGCCCCTTGTCGATGCCGACTTCGGCGAGCGTGATCTTTTCGGAAACGCGGGTTTGCATCTGACCCGCGTTTCCCCTACCGGGTCCGCCTGTCTCGGCCGTGCCGAGACTCATCAGCCCCGCGTCCTTTTGCGCCTTCATCAACTCACCGATTCGGCGCTCAGCACGGATGCGGATTTCTGCGCCATCGACTTCAAGCTGTCAAAGATCCGTGCTGCGATTGCAGCCACGTTCCCGCCGGACGACTTATCCATCGTTCCGACCTCCGAAAGCCCCGCTGCGTGAACGTCGCGATCCGTTTTCACGGCTTTGGGTTTGCGGGTGGTTTGACAGACAACACCTTTAGGGCTGCCGTCAATCGTCCGGCCTTGAGACAGGTGAGTGCCTTGCCACAGCGCAGCGGGGGATGCTTCGCGTAATCCCAGTTAGTGTAGGAATTCAACAAGTACGGCCTCTCATCTACAATCGCCCTGAATCGTTCAAGCCATGTTTGATACTTCTCGTCGGGTACCTGCCTGTCGTTCCGTGTTGCGTCTTTGTATTCCTCGATCAACTTCCGAGTCTCTGCCTTGAATTGGAGAATCGGCTCATCGTCCGTCATCGAAGCAATCGTTTCCCGCAGTCGTTTGTCGCGTGCCACTGGTGCCACCAGCAACAGCCACAGCACCCACAACACGAGCGGGATACTGCACACAATCTTTTCGACCGTTCCAGCCCAGATGAATGGTCCGGAAAACGTCAATCCGGTCGCGATGCACCAAGCCACGATTTGTCCCCCCTTCTTGAAGTTAGATGCGCTTTGCCAGTTTTCCGCGATGACTTCCCGCCAGTATTGAACTGTGTCGCGAATGCTCTGTTTCACGGCCTGTCTCCCCGTTGACCGAGCGCACCGGGGGCAATACCATGCCGTTGTCACGCGAGCATGGTTCCCCCGACGGAACCGAACGAAGCCGCCAGCGACAACTGGCGGCTTTTGCATTGTCCGGTGCTGACTGCTGCGGTCAACGTCACGGCACGCTCCTTGTCGGTACTTCCCATTCCACCCGCCGGAAGCCCTTCATGCGGCGGGTTAGTTCCTCTTCCACGGACCACCCGTCCTGAATCTCCCGGCACGCCTTTGCGATTTCCTCGGGCGACGGTTCATACGATGGCGGCGTCATCGCGTGCGGCCCTATGCCCCGGCGCGCACACCGCCGGAGTCAATTGCTGTGCGGGATGTCAAAGAACGCCGGGCACCGTGAGAAACAAACCGGGATGGATCAATCCGGCCCCACGGCCCCGGCGGAGCAATTACTACCGCAGCTTGTCCCGCAGCACGATCATGCGGCCGCGCGACTGCACGACGGGGATGGCCTCGATCACCTTGACCACACTGACCAGTTGACTGGCCAGCTTCGTCGTCATCGGCGCGAGCGGGAGACCGCAGAGCCGCCGCAACGAACCGACCGCCGCCATCGCCTGCACGTCGTCGCTCGCCGCAGCTTGGGCCGTTCCGGCGTGCATCTCTTCAGCGTGCTGAACCGTGTCGGTCAACAGCGGCAGCATGTTGTCGGCGGTCGTGTCGTCCGGCAGCGGTTCAGCGCCGGCAATCACGAGCAACCGGTTGATGAGCGGCAGAAGATTCTCAGCCGTGGCGACTTCCGCCAGCGCGCCGGTGGTGGGATCGGCCAGACGCATCCGGCCGGATTTGGAATCGTAAATCTGTTGCACCCGCGGCGCGGGGGCAGTGGGCATGGACAGTGAGCGGGGCATGGTGGAAACCTTTCAAGGAGGAGAGAGAGGGAAAGGGAACTACTCGTGAGAGATTGCGCCGTTGGACTGGACAACGGTCTTCACGCCGAACACATCGCGCAACCACGAACCGACCGTGCCGGCTTTGACTTCCGGTGCGGTCTCGGCAACCCCCAGCATCAGGCCACGAACCGGGTCCATGCGGTCGGCCTCGATTTGCTTACGCTCAGACTCGATGGCGGACAACTCGGCGTCGATCTCGATAAGGCGTTGGTCGCGCTGCTTCACGTCTTTGACGTGGGCGGGTTGCCGCTGCTGCTCGATGTTGCGCTCAGAGGCGATCAGTTGCCGGCGTGCATCCAGTTCGGTCAGCCGCTCGGAAAGATTCGGATGGCAGGTCGCGAACAGCACGTCGTCGGACTGCCGCAGCAGCGCGTGCCGAGCGTGGCGGAGTTGTTCGTAGGTCGCGCGGGCAGCGGACGCCGCTTCGCGCAGGTCGCGTTCCTGTTGCTCCCACTCTTCCGTCGCACGGTCCAACGTCTCCTGCGTGGTGCCAGCCGACTTCAGGGCGGCGTCGATCCGACCGGGCAGCGCTTCGGCGTCGGCCTGTTGCCTCGCTGCGGCGAGCCGGCGAATCAGCACCTCGACGGACGCTTGAAACTCATCGACGGAGCGACCGGCCGCGGACAGGATGGCGCGAAGATCGGCAGGCGTACTGCCTTTGGCGGTCGCGATGATCGCCGCGTGGTATGCCGCCGTCGCCGCTTCGCGCTCGACGGCCATGCTGGCCCGCAACGTGTTGAGGTCAGCGATGCCGCCGCCGTTGTCGGTCTCGACTTCGTTCGTGGGGGTGAGGGTTGCCGTTGCCATGATCCAGGTCTTTCATCTTGTGGAATCCGTCCCGTCGGCACAGTGCCGAGCGAACACGTCATCCGTGGTAGGGTCAGTTGTTCATGTCGCCGATGCTGCTATTGAGTCGCTGCCACGCATGGTGCGAGGTGATCCGTTGTGCCGCGCCGCCGAGCGGAACCGCGCGGGGCATGCCGCCAATGTTGGGTCGCTGCTGCATGAGCGGCATCACAGCCAGTGCGAGGAACAGCCCCCACGCCCTGTCACCATGCCCCGCAAGTGACCGGCCCGTTTTGATGACCGGCACACCCGAGACGGTTTCGCACTGTTCGATGAGCTGAAGATCCGCGCGGAGGTCCGCGTCGTCGGGAATCGTAATGGCCTGCCGGTCAAAGACGGAGCGAACCAGCGTGGCGACTTTCCCCTGCGTGGCGGAGTTGAGCTGGTAGCCCTCGATTCTTGACCCGTACTGCGCGGCGATTTCTTCGTGGAGTTGCATCCCGATTCCGCCTTTGTCGATGCCCACCTTGCGGACGTTGGGCGTGATCCGTTTGCAGAGTTCCTCCCGCTGTTTCGCGAACGGGCAGTTCCTCAGCACCACCAATTCCCGCACGATGGCCCGCGTCCCCTTGCGTTCCAGAGTCACGATGACGGAGCGGTCATGCGATCGGCCGATGTCAAATCCGATGTACAACTCCGCGTTCCGCGCGGGCTTGGCGTCATCCCCGGATTGATCCTTCCACAAACAGACGCCGATCGCCCGCGCGACCATGTCGACCGGGAGCAACGGGGACTCCGCGCCAGAAATCCATTCGTTCAACCACAGCCGGCGGAACGTGGCCCCCGGCAGCATCAGCTTCTGTTGCTCCAGCATTGCCGGCGTGATCCACGACGCATGCGGCCCGGCGAGCGACGAGAACACCCACTCCGGCGACTTCCTGGCGGACTCCCGCACCCGCCATCGCCAGTCGTTTTCAATCAGGACGCCCGCGTTAGAGATGACGGCCACCAAGCATTCCGGGCGCTTGGCCGCGGATGAGAAGACGGAGAACCACATTTCGGGGTCGCTCCAATGTGTGAACTCATCCACGAATACCGCCGACGGTGTGATGCCGTATGAGCTTGCCGAGTCGGCCGCAAGAATGCGGAGTTCGCTTCCACAGCCCGGATGCCCGGCCGCAATGTTCCGCACCGTGCCGCGGTTGACTTCTAAAACCGTGTCCAGCCCCGGCGTGTTCCTCACCTGGGCGTTGATTGCGTCAACCGCGAGCTTACCCTGATCGCTGTCCTCCGCGATCCAATAGCTCATACACACCCGCCGAGCCGCGGCGACGGTGTAGCTCGCCGCGATGGCGATGTCCGTGGTCTTGCTGTGACCGCGCGGGCGTTCGCTGTAAAGCATTCGCTTCGTCGCCGGGTTCACCGGCACAGCGCCAGTGGACTCCAGCAGCGCGGCGTCCAGAGAATCCATGTCGGGGATCTGCCACGGTTCGGCCACCGATGCCCACGGGGACAACTTCCCCGCCGCGTTGATGTTGATCCACTGGCGATACGCGGCCGGAGTGCGGAGGGCTTCGGCGAATTGTGATGGCGTGCTCACGCTGCGGCCTCCGTGCTGTCGATGTCCGGGGTGGTCTCGGGCGCGGCTTCCGTCAGAGCCGGCGCAACCGGAGAGTCAAAAACAGTGGCCCACGTCGACGCCGGCGATGCGTCCAGGTCCAACGCCTTGACCGCTTCGTCGCGCCGCCTGCTGGCTTCCATTCCAAGTTTCAGCAGCATCACCAACACACTGCTGTCCAACGCCCCGTTGACGTCTGCGAAACGCATTTGCCACTGGCAGCACCGCCGCGCCTGCTCGGCCTGCAGCGCGGACAGCAACAACAATGCTCGCGTCTCCGAAATGTCGCCGTGACGACGGATCACCGCGGCCTCCAGCGACTGCCGCAAACTCCGAACGTATTCCGAAATTTTGGCGAATCGTTTCGGCAACTCGCCGATCGGTGCGCGGAGGAATTGCGACGCACACCCGTGCTTCGTGGCGTTGGTGTTGCCGCGCGGCGGCCCGGATTTCCGCTTCGCGACGGGCGTGGTGTCCGGCGTCGGTACGGGCGCGGTCGGTTCGGTGATGGTCGTGGCTTCGCTCATTCGGGCATTTCTCCAATGTCGATATCAGTCGTCGATGCGTATTGACCCAACAGCGCCGCAAAGTGTCGAAGGCTGACGTTGGCCTTCAGCAACGCCTCCGCCTCTTGTCTCGCCACGTCGGTCGTGCGGATTGCCGCGTTGAGAAGGCTCGACTGATACTCGCCGTCCGACATGTCGTCCGGTTTCCCGTCCTGAAGCGTCGACGAAAGCGTGTCGAGTTCATCAAGCAGCCCGCGCGACTTCGCGTCAGTCCCTTTGGTCGCTTCCACCAGCTTCTGCACCAAGTCTTGAATGGTCATCCGCGGAACCCCTTCCGAATGGCTGATGCGCGGGAGTCGCGCGTGTTGGAACCAGACACCACAATCGCCTGCCGGATCTGCTGAATCTCCGTGGCCTGCCGCTGCAGCTCCATCGTTTTTTGCATATCGCTGTTGGCGGCCTCGCGCAGAGCGGCGACCATCTCGGAAGACACCAGTCCCGCCGCCTGGGCCTGCTGTGCTGATGCTTGGAGCAATGCATTCTGTGCGCCGAGAACTTCATGCCCGCCAGCCCGCCCACTCGCCACATCGCGGAAGCCGGCTTGCTCGGCTTGGGCGCGGGCCTGATTCCGTTGGGCGTTGAACCGACGGACTGCATTCGCATCCGCCGCATCGACTCCACCCACGTTCTGCTTGGTGAACTCCGCCGCCGCCTGTTCGCCACGCTGCCGGCCGACTTGCTGCGCCACGGCCCGCGGGTCAATCGCGGCCTTCGCTTTGTTGAGCAGTTGGCCGCCGTCAGCGCCTTCGATCAGTTGCACCTTGGCCGCGTGTTCCGCCTTGGCGATGGCGAGCCGCTTGTCAGCTTCCTCTTGAGCCGCTTCGGTGACTTTCCGCAGCCACCGGATTTCCATGTCGGCGCGGGCTTTCAAGAGGTCTTCGTACTCGCGGTTCCGTTTCTTATCCTCGTCGATCAGACGCTGGTTGTGATCCTTCGCAGCTTGGTTGTGGCGGTCGACGGCGTCCTCAAGGATGCGGGCCTGATAGTCAGCAGACTCTTTCGCC
>JAWXBB010000462.1:0-6562 GCA_034439795.1 Planctomycetaceae bacterium
AGGTCAGAACACCGCGAAGGCGCAAAGAACGCGAAGGGGGAGAGAAATGTTGATACCAACCCGAAGCGTAAGCGAGGGCGAGCGCTCGCCCTCGCTTACACTTCGGGTTGGTATTAAGCCCTGTCAGCGTCTTCCTTCGCGTCCTTTGCGCCTTCGCGGTGTTCCAGTCCTCTTCTTCCGCTGTCGCGCCAGTGGCAAACCGTGTCACAGTGGCGCGACACGGCCAAAGCCCTGTTTTTCCAGGGAATCGTCACTGACGGCGCTCCCGATTGGAATCGGCTGCATGACTCACGAAATCGCTGCTCCCGCGCGACGACACTCAAATCTGACAGGGCGCTCGGGTGAAACGCCCCGTTTTCCACGGGCTGACGAACAAATCGTGGCGATGGAACTGACGCCGCCCAATCTTTGGCACGTCGTTTCCTAGATCAAAAGACTGTCGGCCGAAACGCGAACCGGCGAGGAAGCCGACCTGACGGACGGGGACGATGAAGAAGATCGAAGCGATCATCCGGCATCACAAACTCGATGAGGTCCGACAGGCCCTTCTGGAGGTCGGCGTCCACGGGGTCACGGTGACCGAAGTCCGCGGCCTGGGCGGATCGAAAGGGCACCTGGAAATCTATCGCGGGCAGGAATACGCGGTCGATTTCACCCCCCGCCTGAAAGTCGAAGTGCTGGTCACCGACCGCCAATACGCCCCGGCGACAGAGGCCATCATCAAGGCGGCCCGCACCGGCCAGGTGGGCGATGGGCGGATTCTCGTCACGAAACTCGCCGAAGTCGTGCGGGTGCGGACGGGGGAAACCGGCGAAGACGCCATCTGACCGACGCGGACCGAACGAGCGAATTCACACGAAAGGGAGCCTCATGAAGAAAATCGAAGCCATCATCCGGCACTTCAAGCTGGAAGAAGTCAAAGACGCTTTGACCGCCGTCGGCATTCAGGGCATGACGGTCTCCGAGACGCGCGGCTTCGGCCGCCAGAAGGGGCACAAGGAGCAATACCGCGGTGCGGAATACACCGTGGACTTCCTCCCGAAGGCCAAGATCGAAATCGTGATCGGCGACGAGCAGGAGCGGGCGGTGATCGACACCATCATCAAGTCCGCCCGCACGGGCGAGATCGGCGACGGCAAGATCTTCGTCACCGACCTGGAAGAGATGGTCCGCATCCGCACGGGCGAATCCGGCGCCGAAGCGCTGTAGCTCTTACTCCCCTCGCCTGGCGCTTCGCCGGGAGAGGGGTCGGGGGTGAGGGTGCTTCTGTCTTTTCTTCGCCTTAAGATCGAAGACAGAAAACCAGAAGCACCTTCACCCTAACCCTCTCCCAGCGAAGCGCCGGGAGAGGGGACAAGACCAAGAATCAAGCACTGTGACGCGACCAGCGAGTCGCTCGACGGTTTCTCGCATCAGCCGGACGGGATGGTCGCTCGCCGGCCCAACCGACGCAACAGCGTCAAGGACAGCCATCATGAAAAAGATTGAAGCGGTTCTCCGGCACTACAAGCTCGAAGACGTCAAGAACGCCCTGACGCAGGCCGGAATTCAGGGCATGACCGTCACGGAAGTCCGCGGCTTCGGCCGGCAGCGCGGTCACAAGGAAACCTACCGCGGCGCCGAATACACCGTCGATTTCCTGCCGAAGGTGAAGCTGGAAGTCGTGGTCGCCGACGACGGCGCGGCCAAGGCGATTCAGACGATCACGAACATCGCCCGGACCGGTCAGATCGGCGACGGGAAGATCTTCGTAACCAACCTCTCCGACGTGATCCGCATCCGCACCGGCGAGACCGGCCCGGACGCGATCTAACGTCCAAGGCAAATGCCCGCGAAACCGCAAGCGTCATCCGGACCCACGCTTGCGGTTTCGCGAGCTTGGAATCCGAACAGAACTGGGATTCATGTCGACTGAGGCTACCGCCGAACGTCTGGCGCGGTTGCGCGAACAGGTGGACGGCATCCGGCAACTGGCGCTGCGGCGGATGGAGCAGGGGGCCACCGGCCTGCAGATCGCCGCCAGTCTGTCGCAACGGACCGATGAGTTTGTCGTCGCGCGACTCGTCGCCGCGCTGCAAAGCTGTCCGCTCGACGTGCGGGAGCGGATCGAACAGACGTCGGCCGTCGTCGCAGTCGGCGGATCGGGGCGCGGCGAGATGGCGCCGCATTCCGACGTCGATCTGTTGTTCGTGCATTATCCGCAGGTTCCCGAGCCGTACGCCGGCTGCGTTTCGCAAGCGTTGCGGGACTATTGGGACGGCGGCCTGAAGCTCGGCCACAGCGTGCGAACCGTCGCCGACGCGCTGCAAATGGCGCGGCAGGACATTCAGTTTGCGACCTCGCTGGTCGACGCCCGCCTGTTGTGGGGATCGGAATCGCTGCTCGAAGACGTCATGCGCCGCTTTCACCGTCGGGTGAGCGGCTGGCGCGCGGCGCCGTTTATCGCGACGTGCTGCGTCTCGCGCGAGGACGAACGGGCCCAGTTCGGCGCGGCGGTGCAGCAGTTGGAACCCGACGTCAAAAAATCGTGGGGCGGGCTGCGCGATTTGCATCTGATGCGGTGGATCGGCTACGCGCGGTATGGCGTCAGCGACCTCAATTCGCTCAAGCTGCGCGGGGCGCTCACGCCGGACGAGGCCCGGCGGTGCGTGCTGGCGCTCGATTATCTAACGGCGCTGCGCACCAATCTGCACATGGCCGCCGGCCGCGCGCAGGACGTGCTGAGCCGCGACGAACAACTCCGCATCACCGCCGAACGGAACATCGCCGGCACCGCGGGGCTGCGGCCCGTCGAACGGTTTATGCAGGAGTATTTCGCGCACAGCACGGCGATCGCCGAGATCGCGGCGAGCTTCGTGGCCCGACATCGCAATACCGGCGGGCTGAAGAGGCTGTTGGATTTCGTGCTGAGCTATCGCGTCGATCAGATCTACCGCATCAGTCCCGAGTTCGTCACGATCCCGAAGCGGCACCGCAAAGCGGCGTGCAACTCGCTGGAAGGCATCCTGGCGATCTATCTCACCGCGGTGCGGTACGGCGTGCGGCCCGATCCGGAACTGGCGGAGGCCATCAAGTCGCAGACGCCGAAGCTGTCCGCCGACCGGTTGTCAGAAACCGCATCCGACACGTTCCTGCAGATTCTCAGCCGGCCCGGACAATTGGGGACCGTGCTCCGCAGCATGTACCGCACCGGCGTGCTGGAACTCGTGTTGCCGGCGATGCGACACGCCCGCAGCCTGCTGCAGTTCAATCAGTACCACCACTACACGGTGGACGAACACACGCTGCGGACGATCGAAGCCGCCGAGGCGTTCGCCCCCGATCCGGGACCGCTCGGCGATGCCTACCGCGAGATTCATCACAAGGAACTGCTGCATCTGGCGCTGCTGCTGCACGACGCCGGCAAGGGGTACGAAGAAGACCATTCGGAGGTCGGCCGCCGGCTGGCGCTCGAGGCGGCTCAGCGGCTGGCCTTGCCCGATCATCAGCGCGATCTGCTGGTCTTCCTGGTTCACCAGCACCTGTTGATGGCGACGCTTGCCTTCCGCCGCGATACGACCGACCCCGAAGTGCTGCTGCGGTTCAATCACGACGTCGGCAGCCCCGACGCCCTGCGGATGTTGTACGTGCTGACCGCCGCCGACATCACGGCCGTCGGTCCCGGCGTCTGGAACAACTGGAAGGCCGAGCTGCTGACGTCGTTCTACGACCGCTCGATGATCTGGCTCAGCGGCCAGAGCGATCTGTTTGAGCAGCCCACGCGGTTGCAACGGGTCAAAGCCGAGGTGCTGGAACGGGCCGGCGTCGACGGCGAGGAGCTGGAGCGGTTTCAGCGGCACCTGGAAGCGATTCCGTTGCATTATCTGCTGGCGACCTCACCCGACCGGATCGCCGCCGACCTGCGGATCATTCTGCGCCGGCAGTCGGATGGCATCGACGTCGAGGGGGCGTTCGATTCGGAGACTCGGACGATCGAGTACCGCGTCATCACCGCCGAAAACGTGGCCACCGGCTTCTTTCACAAGCTGACCGGCGCGCTGTCGGCCAAGCGGATGGAGATTCTGTCGGCGCAGATCTGCACGTGTACCGACGGCATCATCATCGACAGTTACCGCGTCCGCGATTACGACCACGACGGCGACGTCCCCGAGTTCCGCCGCGCGGAAGTCAACGACATCATCCGCCGCGTGCTGCGCGGGGAACTGGACGTCGAGGCGCTGTTCCAGTCGCGCCGAAAGTTCGCGCCGAACCAGGTGCAGGGGCCGGTCTCGAACCTGCCGACGCGCGTGGTGATCGACAACGAGACGTCGGACTATTACACGATCGTCGACGTCTTCGCCCACGACCGGCCGGGTTTGCTGTACCGGATCGCGCGGACGCTGTTCGAGGGCGACCTGTCGGTGGTGCTGGCGAAGATCTCGACGCACTTCGACCAGGTGGTGGACGTGTTCTACGTCACCGATGCCCGCGGCCGAAAGATCGCCGACAGCCAGCGTCTGGTGGCGATTCGCGATGCGCTGGTGCGTTCGATTGAAGAGTTCGAGCTGGCGGCGGCGACGGTCAGTTAGCCGCGACCCGGAGGCTCTGCGCAGGGGAGCGCGTCGTGGAGCGTGCTATCCGTAATGCGCGCTCCACGACGCGCTCCCCTCCGCGGACTCCGGGTCGCGGCTAACGGGTGTACGATTTACCGGCCACCGGGGCGCACCAGCCGGTGCGGGCGCACGATCGGTTCGTACATTTCGGGACGCCGGTCGGCGAGGCGATCCACCTCATTCGTGCCGGCGACGCGAATTGTGTGCTTCTGGCGGGCGCGGGCGGGTTCGATGTCGGCGTAAAGGATTTCCTCGTCCGCGTGATTGGCGTGGGCCAGCGTCCGGCCGAGCGGATCGCAGATGCGGCTTTGCCCGATGAACGTGCAACCGCGCTCCTCGCCGACGCGGTTGACCGCCATGTAATAGACGGTGTTTTCCAGCGCGCGGGTGTTGATGGCGTACTCGGCGGCACATTCCCCGCCGGGGGGCCAGTTCGTGGGAAGCACGATCAGATCCGCCCCCAGCAGCGTCAACACGCGGGCCGATTCCGGAAAGCCGGCGTCGTAGCAGATGTTGAGGCCAAACTTGACGTCGCGCGTCTCCTGCACGGCGAACGGCCGGTCGCCGTAATCGTTGTAGCGGTCGATGCCCAGATATGGCAGATGCACCTTGCGGTAGCTGCCGATGACTCCCTCCGGGCCGACGAGCGCCGCGGCGTTGAACAGTTTGTCGCCGTCGGCTTCGAGCAGGCCGAACGCCATCAGGCAGTCGAGCTCCGCACAGACTTCCTGAAACTCCGCCGTTGCGGGGCCGGGGATGGTCTGAGCATACGGCAGCGCCTCCTGGCGGCTGTCGAAGCAGTAGCCGGCGAGCGCACACTCGGGGAAGACGGCGAGTTCCGCGCCGTGCCCGCGGGCCTCCCGCAGGCGTTCGATCATGCGGCGGAGGTTCCCCGCGATGTCCCCGATCTTCACATCCATCTGCACGCCGGCGATGCGCATCGTGTCGCTCTTTCCAGGCCGCGTCGTTGCGGCCGCGCGAACTGTGAACTCGCCATCCGTGGCGTTCCGGTCAACGACCGGCCTCCGTAAGCTCCCTGGAGTTGTATTGTCTGAGAATGTTGAACACGGTTGAGGAAGCCCAGGGATAGCAATCCCTGGGCGTCTTTTATGAATTGAGAATCTTCAGCACTTCGTCCTTCAGCGCTTTCACGACGGAAATGCCGTTGCCGCCGTAGATCGTCGGCTCGCCGCTCCAGTCGACGAAGCAGCCGCCCGCTTCTTCGAGGATCGGCACCAGGGCCGCGGCGTCCCACGGGTTGAGCGACGGGTCCACCATCACCTCCGCCCGACCGGTGGCGACCAGTATGTGGCCGAAGCAGTCTCCCCAGCCGCGCGCCAGGCCGACGGACCGCAGCATCGTCATCAGGGCTTGCCAGCGGCCGACCGTCTCCCAGCGGAGGAAGTTCGTCTGACAGAACGTCGCGTCTGCAAGTTTTGTGACCTTGGACACCGAAGCCCGCTGCGGCACTCCATCGCCGATCTGCCACCACGTTCCCTGGCCGACGGACGCATACACGACTTCATCGAGCGCCGGAAACCGGCACACGCCGACGACGCAGCGGCGGTCGTATTCGATGCCGATCAGCGTGCCGAACAATGGAACACCGTGGACAAATGATTTCGTGCCGTCGACCGGATCGAGAATCCACCGGAACCCGCTGGTGCCGGGGGTCTCCGGGAATTCTTCGCCGAGGACGCCGTCTTTCGGGAAGGCTTCTTTCAGCCGAGCGCGGATCAATTCCTCGGCCCCGCGATCGGCCGCCGTCACCGGAGACGTGTCGAGCTTCTGTTCGACCACCAGTTCCGGATGCTGGTAGTGCCGCAGGATCAGCACGCTGGCCTCGCGCGCCACCTTCAGGGCGAAGTCCAGTCGGGTCTGCAGGTCGGATGGCGTCCACGCCATGTCGTCAATTCCTCGTTGCTTTGTTCCAGCCCCCTCGCCCCCGTCTTCGGGGGAGAGGGTCGGGG
>JAWXBB010000463.1:0-9114 GCA_034439795.1 Planctomycetaceae bacterium
CCAACCCGGCCTTTTGAGTCCCTCACGAGATTTCGCCGCGATGTTTCAACGGATCCTCATTGCCAACCGGGGTGAAATCGCGCTGCGGATCATCCGTGCGTGCCGCGAGCTCGGCATCGAAACCGTTGCCGTGTGCAGCGAGGCCGACAAGAACGCCGACTATTTGCGGCTGGCGAGCAAGTCGATCTGCATCGGCCCGGCCCAGTCCTCGCAGAGTTATTTGCAGATCAAGAACATCATCAGCGCGGCGGAAATCGGCAACGTCGAGGCCATCCATCCCGGCTACGGCTTCCTCTCGGAGAACGAGCACTTCGCCGAGGTCTGCCGCAGTTGCAACATCACGTTCATCGGCCCGTCGCCCGAGTCGATGGCCCGCGTCGGCGACAAGGTCTCCGCCAAGGAACTCGCCAGGAAAGCCCAGGTGAACCTGGTTCCCGGCAGCGACGGCCTGGTCGAAAGCGAGGAGGAAGCCCTCAAGATCGCGACCCGCATCGGCTATCCCGTGCTCATCAAGGCCACGGCCGGCGGCGGCGGCAAGGGGATGCGCGTCGCCCGCAACGATCTGTCGCTCAAGGACGGCCTCAAACAGGCCGCAATGGAAGCCGAAAAGGCCTTCAACAACGCCGGGGTCTACATCGAGAAATACGTCGAAAGCCCCCGCCACGTCGAAGTCCAGATCATGGCCGATCAGCACGGCGAGGTCGTGCATCTCTGGGAACGCGATTGCTCCACGCAGCGCCGGCATCAGAAGCTGATCGAAGAATCGCCCGCCCCCAACCTGCCGCAGTCGGTGCGAGAAGACATCTGCAAGGCCGCCGTGCGGTTGATTCAGGCGGCGGAATACTACAACGCCGGCACGGTCGAGTTCATCGTCGATGCGGACAACCAGTTCTACTTCATCGAGGTCAACGCCCGCATTCAGGTCGAGCATCCGGTGACGGAGTTGGTGACCGGACTCGATCTCATTCAGCAACAGATCCGCATCGCCGCCGGCGAGCCGTTGCCGTGGAAGCAGCGCTCGATTCCGTGCAACGGCTCGGCGATCGAGGTCCGCATCAACGCGGAAGACCCCGACAACGATTTCCGCGGCTCGCCGGGCAAGATCACGAAACTGCGCATCCCCGGCGGCCCAGGCGTGCGATTCGATTCGCACGTCTACGAAGGCTACGTGATTCCGCCATATTACGATTCGATGATTGGCAAGCTCATCGTCCACAAGCCGACGCGGCCCGAGGCGATCGCGTGTCTCAAGCGGTGCCTCGATGAGTTCGTTTTGGAAGGCGTGAAGACCACGATTCCGCTGCTGAAGAAGATCCTGAATCATTCCGCCTTCGTCGAAGGCCGCATGCATACCACCTTCGTCGAACAGCATCTGGTGAGCAAGGAACGGTCATGAAAGTCGGCATCCTGACGGGCGGCGGAGACTGCCCCGGATTGAACGCGGTCATCCGCGGCGTCGTGCGGACCGTCGCCAACAACGGCGGTCAAACCGTCGGCCTGCTGCGCGGCTGGCGCGGTGCCATCGACGGCGACACCACCGATCTCACCCCCGAAAACACCGACGAGATTCTCTCCAAGGGAGGGACCATCCTCGGTTCGTCCCGCACCAACCCGTACAAGAACCCCGAGGATGTCAAAAAGCTGCTGGAGACCTACGCGCGACTCGGATTGAATGCTCTCATCGCGATCGGCGGCGACGATACGCTCGGCGTCGCGAACCGGCTGTACAACGACCACAAGTTGAACACCGTCGGCTGTCCGAAGACGATCGACAACGACCTCAGTTGCACCGACGTGACATTCGGGTTCGACACGTCGATCAACATCGTCGTCGAGGCCATCGACCGGCTGCGGACCACCGCCGAATCGCACCGCCGGATCATGGTGGTGGAGACGATGGGCCGGCACGCCGGGTGGATCGCGTGCGAATCCGGCATGGCGTCCGGGGCCGATTACATCCTGGTCCCCGAGGAGCCGGTCAACCTCGAGCACATGTGCCAGGTGCTGAAACAGCGCCGCGAAGCCGGCAAGCCGTACGGCATCGTCGTGGTCAGCGAAGGGGCCGTGGTCGCACAGTCCGAGGGTCTCGTCACGCAGAACGCCAGGGTCGACGACTTCGGCCACGTCAGCCTCGGCGGCGTGGGGCAATTGATCGCCGACATCATCGAGAAGAAGACCGGCATCGAAACCCGCTTCGTTGTCCTCGGCCATCTGCAGCGCGGCGGCGCTCCCAGCGCCTACGACCGCGTGCTGGGCACCCGGCTGGGAGTCGCCGCGGGGCGATTGGTGATCGAAAAGAAGTTCGGCCGGATGGTCGCGTTGCAGGGCACGAAGGTGGTCGACGTCGCCCTCGCCGACGCCGTCGGCAAGCTGAAGACGCTGGACCCCGAGTTCCTCCGCGACGCCGCCGAGTTTTTCAAGTAGCGTCGCCGCTAGAGGCGGTTTCAAACCCAATCGTCTTTACGCCGAAGGCGTTGCATCTCAAAGCCCAGGGTCGCGAGTCTGCGAGCGCACCCTGGGTGGTGATCGATGACAAACCCCATACCCTGAAAGGGTTTTATCAGGGATGGTGTCGCCAGTGATGCGACCCTTTCAGGGTCGATTCGACACGGACGCCAATTTCCCAGGGTGCGCTCGCAGACTCGCGACCCTGGGCTATGTGATCGAACGCCTTCGGCGTACTCCGAAACCCGCCGCCAGTGGCACCCGAATTCCCGTCAACTCGGCGAGCGCTCGCCCTCGCTCACGCTTCGGGTTAGTGTTCCGCATTCGCCCGCGTCTTGCCGACGACGGTGATCCACACGAACGCGCGGCCGGCTTCGTCTTGCCAGTATTCGCGGTTCAGCTTCTGCGGGACGAGCATCGCCCGCAGCGCCAGGCTCCACGTGGTCTTCTTGAACGGATGCTTGACGATCACCGCGGCCGGGTCGATCTGCCGTCGCGCGAGTTCCGCGTAGTCGATGAGCATCGGCGTGCCGGTCAGGTCGCTGCCGGCGGCCAACAGTTCCGTCAGCACCGCCCGCTCCAGTTCGATGTTCGTCATCGCGAACAACCCCGGCATTGCCTGCGGGGCCTGCTGCTGCAACGGCCAGCCGACGGGCCACTGGTCCGTCGGTTGTGCCGTCTGCGGCTCGATGACGAGTTCGATGTTCCCCGCCGGCGTGCGGTTCGGCCGGTAACCGAACCCGTGATCGTTCAATGCGATCGCCAACTGCGTGGCCTTCGAGAACCCGGCGAGCGGTTGCCGGACTGCGTTCGTCTCTCCGAGCAGACTTAAACGGTCCCTGGCCGCCGTGGACCACCGCAGCGGATAGGCCGCGGGAAGCTTCAACTGTTCGATGGCCTCGGCGAGCGGCAGGTTCTGAATCTCATCGGCCGAGGGGTTGGCCATCGCCGCGTACAACTGCTCGAACTGCGTCTTCGACAGTCCCCACAATGGTTTGCCGGTCGGCGCTCCCTGGCTGCCGTAGGTCTTCAGTTCGTCGAGCCATTCCTTGAGCTTCGGCGCCTCGTCGCGATTAAACGTCTTGTCGCCAAAGACCAGCCGCCCGGAGCGTTCCAGCTTGCCGATGGCGGTCACATACCGCAGTGTGCCGACGTCCTTCTCCTTCACTTCCGGCTTGTCGTCCAGCACCCCCCGGCGGACGAGCAGCTCGACGTCCAGCTTCTCGAAGACGATGCGCCACTCCTGAGCCGTGATCGCGCCGCCGTCGGGTCCGGTCAGCAATTCGACCTGAACGACGGTCGTCCGAGATCGTTCGGCGGAAGGCTTCGCCGTCGGTTGAGCCGCGACGCTGCTGCCGAGAATCAACCAGCAGACGATCGACAGGATTCCGGCGCAGCGACGCATGGCACGATTCCTTCCGGGATGGAGGGTCAGGCGCGATGCTATCCCAGCCGGGAACTGCGCGACAAGCCGAACTTCCGGGCGCGATTGTGCGTCCTCCCCGTGGAAATGCCGTGGAGGCTGCCGCTTCCGCCGCGGGAGCAGACTTGATGACGCCGGGGCCGGGGGATAAACTTCACGCCGTATGGTGGCTATAGCTCAGTTGGTTAGAGCGCCAGATTGTGGTTCTGGATGTCGCCGGTTCGAATCCGGTTAGCCACCCTGATACAAGTCTTTGCCGAGTCGCAACTTGCGCACGTCAGTCGGCGTCCGTGCGCACGACCTTCCCGGCCGGGTCGACAACGATCCGGTTCGCCTCGGCCGTCGCGAAGTCTCGACCGTCAATCCGCAGTTTCAGGCCCGCGGCGGAGTAGCCCGTCGCAATGTACTGAAACGAATGCCGGTCGATCTGAAACGACGTGATCGGTCCGTCCCACGACCACGCGATGTTATGGTCGCACGTGCCGACGTTCCATCGGCGGCTGTCGCGATAGCCCCGGGGCATGATTCCGAAGGTCGCGTCAATTCGACAATCGGGCTGCATGGCGAGTCCCTGGAACTCGACTTCCAGTTGATTGACGCGGAGCAGAGCGTGCTGGTCGAGTTCCGTCACTGTGTAACGGACGGGAATGCCGACTTCGACATTGCAACCGGAGGCCGTCGCAAACAGGGCGATGATGAGCATCGGGCGGCGCATCGGATGGTTCCTGACGTTGCCAGGGGCCGCCTGTTCAGAACGGATGCCCGGCCTGCCCGCTGGCGACGATCAGCGCGACCAGCGACACGAACGCCAGCAACGCCGCCAACAGCACGCCGGCGATAATGGTCACCACCTTGCCGGCGGTGTCCTTCCAGTTCTTGACGCCGCCGACAATCGCCGCAATGAGCACGGCGGCGAACGTGGTGACGGCGGCGATGAAGGGCAGATTGGACACGTCGCCATGCTAACAGATTCGGACGCCCTGGGGGCGCTGACGGCCAGGCGGGGCCGGGGTTTTTGGTCGCCCCGCGCGTCAGGTTCTGGGTTGAACGGCCTTCAGCGACCAGACGAGCGCCACGGCCCAGCCGATCAGCGACCATCCCAGCAGGATGGTCAGCGCCGTGATGGCCAGCGCGTCCTGATGCCCGCGGGCGCCGGCCACGATGGCGGGCAACAGATAGAGCAGCAGCCCGCACGCGCTGGCGAGCACCATCAGAATTACGATGACGATGGCTCCGGCGGCTTCCATTGGCGTCTTTCTTCAATCACCTCGTCGATGTGTTCCGACAGTCGCCGGGCCAACTCGGTCAGCCGCTGTCTGGCGGCTTCCGAGTGTTCGTACAACCGCAGCCATTCGGCCATGATCTCATCGGCCGAATTGTGCTCGTCGGGCACTTGCTGAATCACTTTGCACGCCTCGCTGCCCCTGGCTTGATCGACCGCCCTCAACCGGGCGGGGAGTGACCGCCGCTGTTTCATCTGCTGCAGGTGCCACCGGACGGCATCTGCGCCGTGGCCGGATGTTTCCACGGCGTCCCGGAGCACCTGTTCCGAGACTTTGAGTTCCTTCATCGAGTGCCGAACTCCCCATTCCTCCGCGAGGCTGATGCGGGACGAATCTTCCGGCTTCTTCCGCTGGCGATTGTCCATTTTCCCGACTCAGTGGTTGGTCGCGACTCCCGTTGTCCGGTGAGAAACCAGCCGAAGGACTCTCCAACCGGTTTCTGACTCCGTCGGGAAAAGGGCTGCAACCCGTGTGCCCACGAAGTCGTCGGTCCGGAAACCGGCCGAGATCGCCGTCCATTTTCCCGAATGATCGCAACGAGTTTGACCTCGCGAGTGATGAGAAGCGGGCCCGACAATGACCAGCGTGCACGGTCAGAGTTTCGCGGGGTGTTTGATTCGGCACATTGCTTGCGTATGCGGTGTGCAGACACCGCCGCGCGGGCAGCGGCCTTCGCAACGAACTGCATTCGACGAGAGGGAACGCCCGATGCCGACCTCCCACGACTTTGAACTCGCCTACGTTCGCGTGGTGCGAAACCACTCCGCGGACGTCCAGATGAAGAGCAGCTACCGGCGGATGCTCAATGCCTGGAAACTCATTGGACGTCCCGCGGACATCGAAGGGTTTATCAGGGAGTGGATGCAGTTGGGGGCGACCATCAGCCACTGAGATTCCAGCGATAGCTGTCTCGCGGTCAGTCGTTTTGCAGGCCCGAATTGGCGGCGGAGAAGCCACATTGCGCGATGCGCGACCACTCTTGGTGACCTGGCGGTCGAATTCTTGCCCCCCGTAAGCCCTATGGCGCGCGGCTTGCGCAGTTCCTATGTCACCATCAGCGGGCCGAGTGCAATAGACTAGTGGAGAGCCTTGGATGACCACGATGCATGAGTTTCGTGAGGTTTACATCGCCGTGGCCCACCGGCTGAATTGCAAGCCATTCGGCAGCGCCCAATACCACCGGATGCTGGCCGAGTGGGAGCAGGCCGGTTCACCGCGGCCGATCGATCTGTTCATCATCGTGCGCGCCTATCCGACCCGCGACATCGACATCGACGACGACTGCGATGGCTCGGAGGACGATACGATTCTCGACCAGATGGAAGCTGTTGCGTAATCATCGCGACGCAGTCGAACGAGCAAAGCCCCGTGGCGCCCCTTGGCCGCGGGGCTGTTTCATTTCGCAGCGCTGTTTCATTTCAGAGCGCAATCACCCGTTACACTGGACACCCGCGTAAAATCCCTCCAATCCCCCCCGCCCGAATCCCCGCCGCTTGCACGGAGTGCCGACTGCCGATGACCTTGCATTCATCGTTCTCGCCGTTCTCTCCCCCATCCACAGAGATTCAATCCGCCCCTGAGCCGTTGACAGTGTTCGACCCGATTGAGTGGGACGATGGCGCACTCGATTCGGATTCACCCCGGAAACGGGACCAACCCGCCTACCTTCCGACTCCCGAGCAGATCTTCGCCGCCTGTGCCGAGATTCGTGCCGGATGGTCACTGGATGAGCGCGCGCGGCGGGGCATCGGCCCCCGTCGCAAATACTGAGTCTGGCTCTGCTACGGCCGTCCGACCGCAAGTGGAAATTGGGCAGGGGGCCAGATGGTCGTCTTTCGCTCCGCGAAAGAACGGTCCTTTCGCGGAGCGAAAGGCGACACTTCTGAAAACGGACCCGCTACCCGCGATGTCGTTCGTCGATCATTGCAATCGCGGTGTGTTGCGATAAACTCGACAGTGATCGAGTGGTTCGCGCTGGGCGGTGTGCTCGGCGGCAGGCTGTCGGTTCTGGATGTCGCCGATTTCCGAGACGGTCGGCCGTCTCCCCATTGGACGAGCACGCCGCGTGTCCCGATTTCCCGCCGGTGTGCTGAATCTGTGCAAGCCGGCGGGTGTCACGTCGCGCGACGTCGTGAATCAGGTGCAGCGGCTCGTCCGTCCGGCCAAAGCCGGACACGCGGGAACGCTCGACCCGTTGGCGACCGGCGTGCTGGTCGTCTGCCTCGGTGCGGCGACGCGGCTCATCAGCTACGTTCAGGCCGGCCGCAAAGAATATCGGGCCACGTTTCGCCTCGGCGAAACCAGCGACACCGATGACGCGACTGGAAACGTCGTCTCCGGCGGCGATCCGGCCGGCGTCACCCGTGATGACTTGGAGACCGTACTGTCGGGCTTCATCGGCCGCATCGAGCAGGTGCCGCCGCAGGTCTCCGCCGTGCACGTCGATGGAGAACGGGCCTACCAGCGGGTTCGCCGCGGGGAGACCGTGGACATCGCCGCGCGGATCGTGGAAGTCGACAGCATCGACCTCGTCGATTTCACGTCGCCCGAGTTCACGATTCACGTCACCTGCGGCGGCGGGACGTACATCCGCTCGATCGGCCGCGACGTCGGCGCCACGCTCGGCTGCGGGGCGGTGATGACGGCGTTGGAACGGACGGCCGTGGGACCGTTTCGCATCGCCGACGCGCTCCCCGCCGAGCAGCTCAACGAGACAACCTTGCGGAAGCATTGCCAGTCGCCCGCAGTGGCGGTGTCGGGGTTGCCGCGGGTCATCGTGTCGATCGAGCAAGTCCGCGCGATTCGGTGCGGGCAGGGGATTGCCATCGCCGAAGCGTTGACGGATGGCCTGCGGGTGCCACTGGCGGCGGGTTTCGGCCGCCAGTGCGTTTCGCGTGTTGGGAGCAAAGACACTGGCGACACAAAGCTGCCGCCAGTGGCACCCCACGCTGAAGCAATGGCCGACGGTGTCGAGGTGGCAATGCTTGACGCGGACGGAGAACTGGTCGGGGTGGGAAAGTTCGATGCGGCTTCGCAGCAGTTGCGGCCGTGTCTGGTGTTGCCCACAGCCCGGAGCGCAAGCGACGGCGCTATGGGACTGTGAAGAACGCCGTCGCTTGCGCTCCGGGCTGTGAACTCATCACTTATCAGTCGCCGGTTTCTCAGCAGCGGGTTTGTCTTCGGCGGGCTTCTTTTCGACGAGGCCCCACAGGTGGCCGCCGACCTTGTCGTGCTGCCACGTTCCCGCGTAGCGGTCGCCGTAGAACATCACCCGCGACGTGAACGTTCCCAGTCCCGGAATCGTCAGGTTGGTGAGCGAAATCATCGGCGTGTCGTCGGCCCAGTAGACCTTCACGACCATCGGCACATTCACGTCCTTGTCGCCGTACTTGATGCGGGCCGTGATGATCCAGTCGTCCCCTGCCAGCTTCTTTGCCGAGGCGATCTCGTACCGCTCCGGCTTGTTGGTGTCGCGGCCGACGATGGAGAACGTCCCCACAAGCGTCGCGCCCGACAGACTCTCGGAGAATGATTTCTCCAACGCCGAACGATCGGGAACCGTCGTTTGCGGTTTCGTGTCTTGCGCGAGCACCGTTCCGACGAATGGAACGGTGAAGAACAACAGCGTCCACAGTTTCATGGCAGGGTTCCTTGGTTTGGTGGCTTCGTAGGGTGCAGTCGAGGCTCTGCGAGGCTCACTCGTTGGAGTCCAGCCTTTAGGCTGTCTTCCTGCGAGAAAAAACGAAGACAGCCTAAAGGCTGGACTCCAACGAGTGAGCCTCGCAGAGCCTCGACTGCACCCTACGAAGACGACGGAAAACGTCGCACCGATCGGACGGGCGGTCGCGCCGCGGCTGCGTTATCCTACTCGCCAGCGCGCCGCGACCACAAACGATGAGGACTTGCCGCCGATGACCGCCGATGCTGCCAACCCCCCCGGCACGCCCCCCGCCGCAGCGCGCC
>JAWXBB010000464.1:0-14080 GCA_034439795.1 Planctomycetaceae bacterium
GTCGGCGTCAACGCCGGTCTCGTGCAGCGCAAGTACGTCGACTCGTGGGATCGCGTGTTCGGCGCGAACGCCTTCTACACGCACCGTCAACAGGGCGGCAACGGCTTCGATCAGGCCGGGTTCGGCGTCGAAACCATCGGCAGCCGGCTCGACTGGCGATTGAACGGCTACATCCCGCTCGGCGACGACTTCCAGATTCCGTCCTCGGGCGGGGGCGTGACCGACGCCGTGTTCGCCGGCCGGTCGATCCTCGTCAACTTCATCGCCGACAAGCCGCTCACCGGGTTCGACACCGAGATCGGCGGGATCATTCCCTCCACGCTCGACATCTTCCGCATGTACATGGGCTTCTACAACTTCAACGGCGATTACAGCCGGCACGTGTTCGGCGTGCAGGGCCGCATCGAAGCCCGCTTCCAGGACTTCGGCTTCATGACGCTCGCCGTCACCAACGACGCCGTGTTCGACACCAACGTCGTGTTCGGCGCGGGCTTCTTTCTGCCCGGCACCAAGCCGCGCGGCGAGATCCCCAGCCGGGCCGCGGGACGCATGGCCGAATCCGTCCTCCGCAACGACAACATCGTCATCGACCGCTCCGCGACCACCGAACCCGTCGCCGCCCGCTGGACCGACGGCACGCTCATCGACGTCGTCCACATCAACAGCAACGCACCCGTGCTCGGCACCGGCTCGCTCAATGCGCCGCTGCAAACGCTGGCCGAGGCGCAAGCCGCGGGGCAACAGGGATCGATTCTGTTCGCCTACGCCAACAGCCAGTACACGGGCGAAGGGATCGTGCTGCAACAGCAACAGGCCCTGCTGGGCGAGGGGGTCGATCACCAGATCAACTCTCTGTACGGCCGGTTCCTGTTGCCGACCGTCACGCCCCCCGAGGACATCGTCGGCGTGCCGTTGATCTCCAACGCGCCGGGCAATGCCGTGACGATGGCCGACGACACCCGCGTCTCCGGCTTCCGCATCTTCAGCCCCGGCGGCAGCGGCGTCATCGGCGACGGTCTGACCAACGTCGTCGCCGATCGGTTGAACATCAGCGGCGCGGGCGGCGACGGCATCCGGCTGACCAACGTCGACGGCGAAGTGACCGTCACCGAAAACTTCGTGAACAACGGCGCCGGGGCGGGCATCGTCATCACTACGTCCGTTGCCGACGAGCAGAACGAGATCACCATCTCGGACAACACCGTCCTGCAGAACCGGACGATCGGCATCGACCTGACGACGCAGGGCGAATCGAGCAACACGCTGGTCATGGAACGGAACCTCGTCCGGGTCATCCTGGGTCCGTTGGGAACTCCGGAACGGTTGCCGGACGACGTGAGTCCCGTCCTCGGACCGCCGCTCGTGCAGATTCAGTCGTTCGATTCGTCGCGGCTGTCGGCCCGAATCGAGGACAACGACATCGAGGACGGCTTCAACCGGGACACCATCAGCCCCGACGAAGACCCGTACTATCACCAGCTCGTCGTCAACGCGAACGAGAATTCGCGAGTCGACATCGGTCTGGTCAACAACCGGCTGGTCTCCGACCGCACGTTCCTGCAGGGGAATCCGCGGAACGGCTCGTTCGGCGTCGATCTGAACTCGCAGGATCTGGCCGTCCTGCGGGCCCGGCTGGACACGAACAGCAGCTCGTTGAACTACGCCTTCTCGGAGCTGTACATCTCGCGGTTCGAGCTGGAAGAGATGCCGTCGGACGGCGCGCCTGGAGCCAACACGGGCACGTTGTACTACTTCCCGACCGAGAACTTCTTCGAGACGATCCCGTCGGGCACGATCGACCTGCCGTGATCTCGTAGGGTGGGCCGAGTCTTCGAGTCCCACCACATCGGTGATTGATCGTTGGTGGGACTCGAAGACTCGGCCCACCCTACGCCTCTCGCCCGGGGCGGCACCAGACGCCTTCACAGCCCCGAGCGCGAGCGAGGGCATTCTCCGACTTCCCCAATCTCCGACGCCTTCGCTGGCGCTCTGGGCTGTGATTGTTGCGGCGAGCGCCAACGCTCCCGCGACCAGGATCGGCATCGCCCGCGCGGCCTGGCTTTGCGAGAGACGCTTCCCCAGGTCGGGCAGCCATTGCAGCAACTCGGCGGCGGCCTTGAAGTCGAAGCGGGGCGACTTCAATCGCGGCAGGAACACGCCGGGGACGAGGCTCGGATCGCAATCCGCCGGGATGCCGACGAGGAACCCCGGCCGCAGATCGTTCGGCTGCTGTTCGAGCCAGTCGCGATGTTTGTCGACGACCGCCCGCTTGCGTCCGAAGCGGTGCCACAACGTGCCCCACGCGCGGTGCGATTGTCCGTCGAATTCGTGCGTCAGGGGATAGCGGTCCAGCGTCTTCGCCGCCCCGTTGAGCTCCGCGAGCAGTTCGTCGTCGCTGTACACCGGCCGCGGCGTGTTGCGCACGGGCAATCCGGCCGCGCGACGGAGGTTGGTCCAGTTCCCCCAGCGATCGTAGACGATGTGGCGACCGATGCCGGTTTCATGGCGGAACCGAAACAGCGTGATTTCCGGGCCGGATTCGGCGACAACGCGGCGGAGGCTGGCGAGGAGGTCGGCGGCGGTGAGCATGGGAGGGATCCTTGGTCATTCGTCATTGGTCATTGGGGAAGAGCGTCGGTCACGCGGTGCGTGACGTGCCTGTCACCCTATAGGGGAATGTTGCGCGGATTTTTCTGTTGGAGTCCAGCCTTTAGGCTGTCATCGATGTTCGCGCGACGCCCGAAGAGCAGCCTAAAGGCTGGACTCCAACGAGGAGCCGGGCCGCGTCGGTCCGGACGAATGTCGTGCCACTGCTTCGGAGTCTTCGGAGAAGCAGTGCCGCGGGGTCGTCAACGTCTCGAAGAACACTGCTTCTCCGCGGACTCCGAAGCAGTGGCACGCGATGTTGCTCGTTCCGCTCGCCATGCGAACGCAGTCTCTGCTTGATGCGGGGCGGGGCGCGAAGTAGACTGCGCGCGGGGCCGAAAATCGTCCGGCGTGCAAGGCCGGTTGCGGACCGCGGGCTTACGGAGATGCCGACGTGTTGGTGCAGATGTCCTTGGTGCGGATCATCGTCAGTGAGATCAACGATCAGCAGGTGATCTTCCTGCGCGAAGTGGACGGCGAGCGCGCGTTCCCGATTCTGATCGGGCTGTCCGAGGCGACCAGCATCGACCGCCGCGTGCGGGGCGAGCTGCCGCCGCGGCCGTTCACGCACGATCTGTTGAAGAACGCCATCGAGATGCTCGGCGGCGAAGTGCAGGACGTGGTGATCAACAACCTGCAGGACCACACGTACTTCGCGGCGATCCGCGTGCGCCGGGACGGCGAGCTGATCGAGATCGACGCCCGGCCCAGCGACGCCGTGGCCCTCGCGGTCCACTTCGACCCGCACCTGCCGATCTACGTGGCGGATTCGGTGCTGGAAGAGGTGGCGTCGTAGGGCGGTGGTCAGTGGTCCTTTGTCATTAGAGGCGGTTTCAATACCGCATCGTCTTTACGCCGAAGGCGTTATACAGCACAGCCCAGGGTCGCGAGTCTGCGAGCGCACCCTGGGTTGGCTTCGTTAAGCGGCCAAGAACCCTGAAGGGGTTCCACAAGCGAGCGCCGGGCCGTTTGTGTAACCCCTGCGGGGTACAGAGCCACACTTGTGTCCGCGAACCCAGGGTGCGCTCGAAGACTCGCGACCCTGGGCTGTGATGTGCAACCCCTTCGGGGTATGTCGTTGAACCGCCGTTGTGATTCGGTACAAACTGAGAACGATTGTCGTTAGTGTCGGACCACTGCATCACTGGATCGTGTGGACGGCTTACTTCTTCAGCGTTTCGGCGAACAGCTTGGTCATGCGGTCCCAGGAGTCCTTGTCGGCGGCGGCCTGGTATTGCATGCCGGGGTTGTTGTGCTTGCCGGCGTCGGGGACGGTGAAGCTGTGGACCGCGCCGGGGTAGGCGACGAACTCGTACTTCGCCGCGGCCTTGTCGAGCGCGCCCTTGAAGGCTTTGATGGCCTCTTCCGGGATGAACTTGTCGTCGGCCCCGTGACAGATCAGCACGCGGGCCTTGACCGCTTTCGCTTCGGCGTCCGACGGCGTCGGCAAAGCGGCGTGGAACGTGGCGACGGCGTCGAGATCGGCCCCGGTGTAGGCCAACTGCAACGCGGTTGACCCACCGAAGCAGTAGCCGATCGCGGCCAGCTTCGTGGCATCGCACTGCGGCTGGGACGTCAGCACGGCGAGTCCGGCCTGAGCGCGCTTCCGCCACGCTTCGACGTTGGCGCGGACCTTGGCGGCCATCGCGCCGGCGTCTTGCGGATGCTCGACGGTCTTCCCCTCGCCGTACATGTCGGCGGCGAACGCGACGTAGCCGAGCTTGGCAAGTTCCTTCGCACGGTTGCGGGCGTAGTCGTTGAGGCCCCACCACTCGTGCACGACCAGCACGCCGGGCCGCTGCCCCTCGACGGCGTCGTCCCAGGCGAGGAAGCCGACGCACTCGGTGCCGCCGTCCTGATATTTGATGGTCTGCGTCTGCACGGCGGCGTGAGCTGAATTCGCGGCGAACAATCCGAGGGCGAGCAGGCCGAACAAGCAATACCGTCGCATGGATGGTGACTCCTGGGGATTGAGGTTGACGGCTGTCATCGTAGCCGATGCCCTCGGAGGAGCAAACCAATCGGGAATGTCCGAAGCTTAACAGCTGATGTGATGACGTCCCCACCCGCACCGTTCGCGCTCATGCCGAGCGTTCGCACCGTGCGAGACGGCGGCGAATCGGATGTGATCGCTCATTGGTGGTCCACAGATGTTGAGGTCAGGGGCCTGAGCAGCCCCGTCAGGGGCGACCGGCTTGTCGCCACGGGTGGAGCAGCGCGGCGGCCTTGCCGCCCGACGCGGAACCCGTGGTCAGGTCGAACGAGCGGACCTTGCCCCGGCAGGGGCAAAGAAGCGTGCGGCGGTTCGTCAACTTCCGCCGGCCCTCCGGGACGGGGTTGATCGGCTGGACACCTTCCCACGGGTTGCGCTCCGCCCGAAGCGGGCTGCGCTGCACCCGTGGCTACACTCCTCGGCCCCTGCCGGGGCCAAGCAGGTAATCTCTCGTCAAGCGTTTCCCACCAATTAGCGACCACACCCCGGCGAATCATCGCAAGATTGTCGCGCCGGATTTTCCGGGCCGACGTTGGTATCATAACTGCCTTCAATCGCGGTCGCAGTGTGTTCGGTCGAGGGGTCCAAGGACGGCGTCTGTATGCCGAGTCTGGTGACAATCTGCGGCGAAAGCTATTCCGGCACGACGATGCTGGAATTGATGCTGGGGCATTCCCCGCGGGCGTTTTCCTGCGGGGAGGTCGCCTACTGGTATCGCCCGGTCACGGAGGCTCATCGCCGGCTCAATTGCGGCTGCGGAGCCGACCCCTGCACCGCCTGGGAACCGCTTCGGAACATTCCGGCCGAGCGTTTTCACGCCGAAGTCTGCCGACGTCTCGATGTGGAACTGGTCACGGATTCCTCCAAGCGGCTGTCGTGGGTGGTCGATGCCAACCGCTGGGCCGTTGCGAGCCGGCTCGATGTGGTCAACCTGGCGATCTGGAAGTCGCCGCTGGCCCATCTCCATTCGCATTGGAAGCGCGGGAAGCCGCTGTCGAATGCGCTGCGGCGTTACCGTCGGTACTACACGCGGCTGCTGCGCTGGGGAGCGCCGGTGATGACGGTGAACTATCACCGGCTGACGGCCGCCCCGGCGTCCGAGCTGGCCCTGGTCTGCCGGCGGATCGGGATCGACTACTTTCCCGGCAAGGAATGCTTCTGGAACGGGCAATCGCATCTGTTGTACGGCAATCGGCGCACGCAAAGCCAGGTGGGCGCCGACGCGGGAGCGATTGAAGAGTCCGTCGATTATCCGCCAGAATTCCTGGCGGCGGCAGCCGACGTCCGCCATCACTGGGAATCGTCGGCCATGCGGCGGTTGTGCAGCGAACTGGAATCGCGCGACGTCAGTCGGCAGGAAGTTCCCGAGGATCGTCCCGCATCCGACCGTCGCGCCGTGCCGTGGTGGTACTACCCGCAACGCTTTGACGACGCCTGGCGAGCGCTGCTCGGACGCTATCGGCCGGCCAAGCGCGCGGGGTGAAGGGGGCGGAGCGCTCCGCAGCGTGTTCGACGCGCAACCGATGTGTGACGAGCGTTCACGCTTCGGGTTGGTGTTGGCTGGCGGTCATCGCGATGGGAAGCACTCGGCCCCCTCACCCTAACCCTCTCCCCCGAAGACGGGGGCGAGGGGACCGCCATCAAAGGCACGCCGAATCGAGACTCGCTCATCGCCAATGGACCACTGACCACCCGCCCGTCACTCCACGTCGCTCATCAGCCGCGCGAGGTACGCCGATTCCGGATGGCTGCTGAGGGCGATGCGGATGCTGGTGATGAGCGGCACGGCGAGCAGCATCCCGACCACGCCCCACATCCAGCCGAGCATCGCGATGCCGAACAGCAAGAGCAGCGGGCTGACGTTGACGTGCTTGCCGGAGTAGCGCAGCTCGACGTAATCGATCCACGCGAAGCGGACGACGATCAGAATCGTCGTGAGGGCCGGCGCGGTCGCCGGGTTGTCGAACTGCACGAATGCGATCAGGATCGGCGGCACGAGCGCGATGATCGAGCCGACGTAGGTGATGTAGTTCGCGAGGAACATCAGAAAGCCCCACAGCAACCAGAAATCGAGGCCGAACAGCAGCCCCGCGACGGCCGTGGTCAGCCCCAATCCCGCGCTGACGGCGGTCTTCACGACGAGATACCGCCAGATGTCGGCGTTGATGGTGTCGGCCATTTCCAGCACCCGCGCGGCCGATTCCACCTGCAGGCTGCGCCGCACGCGGACCGGCAGTTTGCGGGCCTCGATCAGCAGGAAGAGCAGATAGAACACGGCGAGCGTGGTGACTTCCAGCACTTCCACCGTGCCGCTGACGATGTAACCAATCGCCCCCTCCTGCGTGACCGGAATCAGGTCGTGCAGCGCGTAGCGGTCCCAGTCGAAGTGCCCGTTTTCGTCGGCGATGCGTGCCAGCCGCGCGGCCTGATCGAGCAGCGCCGTCGCCCGTTGCCCATACTGCGGCAGGCGTGCGACCAGCTCGCGGCTGTTGAGTTCGATCACCCAGCCGATGCTGTAAACCGCGACGACCGCGACCATCGAGACCAGCGCATACGCCAGCCACGTCGAGATGCGGCGGGCCTCGCACGCGGCCACGAACGGGTTGACCAGGAAGAACAGAAACAGGCTGATGAGCAGCGGCGTGACGACGGGCTCGATCGCCGTCAGCACGGCCCCCGCGGCGCACACGGCGAGGATCACGAGGCAGATGGTATGCACCCGCTGACCAGACGACGCCGGTGGTGCAGGCGATGCAGCAGGGACGGACATCGAGCGGCTTTCGCAGGAACGCAGACCGGCGCAGACGACCGCGGGATTGTAACGCCGGCTGTCAGGGAGCGGGATGATGCCGTCAGGACGATGAGACCCGTGCCACATTCAGTTCGGGTGGCCGGGGCTGGACCGACCAACGGGAGGGAAGCCCCGGTGAGCGCGCGACCAACCGGGGCTTCGCCGAAGCGGCTCCAGCCCCGGCCACCCGTCGTCATCACCCCAGCCACCTGGGTCATTTGTCGAAATAGCTCCGCGTCGGATGAACAAACGTTCGATCCAACGAGAGCAACGGCAGAAAGAACCATCCGGGGGGATCGCCATCCATGATGTATTTTCCGTCGATCTGCTTGCGTCGCTCCCAATACATGAAGCGAGGGGTCCAGAGGACCGTATCCATCAAAGCGAGCTCGGAACTCCATCGTCGCTCGCCTGACGGTCGCGCAACATAGCGCCCCGTGGCGGACAAGGTCGCGTAACACCCGACGTACAATGTCAGGCAGACAACCACACGAATCAACACTCGTCGCAGCCGGCCGGTCATGGTTGCGGCCTCCGAGTTTCGTCACCGCTTCGACGCAATCGTCGCCAGCAGCGCCTTGAACGGGTCGGCGAACTTGGCGAGGCCCTCGTCCATCAGCACCTGTTCCAGCCTGGCGAAGTCCACCTTCTTGTCGATGTCGGCGATGACGTCCGCGGGGGGCAGTTGGTCCACCTTGCGCGTGAAGATTTTGCCGGCGAGCTTCTGAATCGCCGCGTTGGTGCCGGGCGGGTTGGTCTGGATGTCGGCCCCGGCGAGGGCGTCCACATATTTGTCGGGCGAATCGCTGGGGTCTTTCGTCCCCGTGCTGGCGAAGATGAATTCCTGCTTGAGCGGCAGCTTCTTGTCGGCCCAGAACTTTTCGTTGTCCTGCCACAACCGCTGCGCATTGACGATGCCCACGCGGCCCTGCGCGGCGGGAATGAGGTCGGGGACGTGTTTCTTCGTGTAGACGTCGATGCGGCTGACGAAGATGCTGTAGACCGATTTGAAGCCGTCGAGCGATTTCCGCCGCTGGGCCCCGCGCCACACGGCGTCGCGGGCGATGCGGTATTGCCGCTCGGTGAACAGCAGCGTCACGTTCAGCGTGATCCCCGCCGCACACAGTTCCTCCAGCGCGGCGAGACCGCCCGGCGTGCCGGGGACTTTGATCATCCGGTTCTTGTGCCCCGCGGCCCACTGCTTGCCGAGGGCGATGTATTCCTTCGCCTTCTCCTCGACGGACAATTTGCACGACGGGTCTTCGAGCAGCGGGTCGAGCTCGAAGCTGACGTAGCCGTCATTCCCCCTGGTCGCCGTGTGGACCTCGGCGAACACTTCCTGCGCCTGTTTGACGAGCCGATCGGTCATCTCCCACGCGATGTCAGTGTCATTGCGACCTTCGGCAACAAGCGCGCGAATCTGGTCGTCGAACCGCCCGGTCTTGAGCAGGTCGGAAATGATGATCGGGTTCGACGTGGCCCCGGTCGCCCCGAACTTGCGGTTTTCCAGCACGAGTTCGGGGTCGATGCTGTCGAGCCAGAGCTTCGTGCCGGAGGCGACGAGCGATTCGAGGGGCGTGGGCATGGTAAGAATTCCCGCGTCTTGATGTTGGATTCAAGCGTCATGGATGAAATTCGGCCGACGGTCGGCCATCATACACGAAGACCTCAGACCACGAAACAGCCGCGTTGACGAGCGAAGGACGGCGTCCTTGTCCCACGACCTCTACGACAACCCCCTGATCTCCCGTTACGCCTCCCGCGCGATGAGCGGGCTGTGGTCGCCGCAGGTGCGGCATGCGACGTGGCGGAAGCTGTGGGTCGCCTTGGCGGAAGCCGAGCGCGAGCTGGGGCTCGACATCTCCGCCGGGCAGGTCGCCGAGCTGAAGGCGCACATCGACGACATCGACTTCGCCGCCGCCGCCGCGTATGAGCAGCGGCTGCGGCACGACGTGATGGCCCACGTGCATGCCTATGGCGACGTCTGCCCGACCGCGCGGCCGATCATTCATCTCGGCGCGACCAGTTGCTACGTCACCGACAACACCGACCTCTTGCTGATGCGGCAGGGGCTGGAGATGCTGGTCGCGAAGCTGGCCGCCGTCATCGACCATCTGGCCCGGTTCGCCGTCGAGCACCGCGATCTGCCGTGCCTGGGGTTCACGCATCTGCAACCCGCGCAGCCGACGACCGTCGGCAAACGGGCGACGTTGTGGTGCTACGATCTGGTGCTGGACCTCGCCGAGTTCGAGCACCGCCTCGGCCAGCTCAAGCTCCGCGGCGTGAAGGGGACCACCGGCACGCAGGCGACGTTTCTCACGCTGTTCAACGGCGATCATGCCAAGGTCGAGGAACTCGACCGCCTCGTCACGCAGAAACTCGGCTTTGACGCCGCGTACCCCGTCACCGGGCAGACGTACTCCCGCAAGGTGGACGCCCAGGTGCTGGACGTCCTCGGCGGGTTCGCGCAATCGGCCCACAAGTTCGGCACCGACCTGCGGCTGCTGCAGAGCCGCAAGGAACTCGAAGAGCCGTTCGAGAAGGACCAGATTGGCTCGTCGGCGATGGCCTACAAACGGAACCCGATGCGCTCCGAGCGGCTGTGCAGCCTGGCGCGGTTCGTGATGAGCCTGCAATCGTCGGCCGCGCAGACGATGGCCACGCAGTGGATGGAACGGACGCTCGACGACAGCGCGAACCGCCGGCTGACCATCCCGCAATCGTTCCTCGCCGCCGATGCGATGCTGATTCTGTACCGCAACATCGTCGACGGGCTGGTCGTCTATCCGCAGGTCATCGCGAAGCACCTGCTGGAAGAGTTGCCGTTCATGGCGACCGAGGAAATCCTGATGGCCGGCGTCCGGGCGGGGGGCGATCGGCAATCGTTGCACGAACAGATTCGCATCCATAGCCAGGAGGCGGCCCGACAGGTCAAGGAGCGCGGCGGCGAAAACGATCTGATCGCCCGGCTCAAAACCGACCCCGCGTTCCAGGCCGTCGATCTGACGCAGGCCCTCGACCCTTACCGCTTCACCGGCCGGGCAGCCCAACAGGTGGACCGCTTTGTGGCAGACGTCGTCGGCCCCATCCGAAATCGTTACGCCGCCGCGCTGAACCAATCGGCGGAGGATTTGCGCGTGTAGATGTCACCGCCTCCGTGTGCCACGGCCGTGTCGGCCGTGAGATTCGCAGTGGCAGCACGGAACGCTCGTTGAAAAAGTTGATCGAAGTGATGGGCCATTCTTAGCCCCGAACGGGGCGACAGATCGTAGCCCCAGGCGTAAGTTGGCCGTTGGTCGTGACCTCAGCCCCGAAGGGGCGACAGAAAGCCGAATGACGTTCGATTTCTGCCGCCCCTCCGGGGCTACGACGAATGGCCGATGCCATTCCCCAGGCTCACGCCTGGGGCTACGATCTGCCGCCCCTGTCGGGGCTGAAAACCAGCGGTTAAGCCCTGCTGCCCTTCGTTGCCAAGTGACCATCCCGAGACAAAACCTCACACAATTGCCGCGGCCTCGACCAGCAGTCGCCAATGCAGCGCGGCCAGCAGGAAACTGATGATCGCAGCCATCAGAATCCCCTTCCAGCGCAGCCGTTTTCCGTTGCGCAGCAACAGAATCACACAGGCCAACAATGTGACCGCAGGTGGCACGACCACGGCTAACTGAAAATACCAATTGCGGAACTCAATCAGTTGATCGGAAAGGAACACGGCTGCCAAAAGGCAACAATGCCAAAACAGATTGAGCGCTACCAGCAGGTAACTCATAGTCGCCTCAACGTTGAGAAGCCTGTAAGCGCTCGCACGGCTGACACAGTCGTGGCACACTGTTGCGGGAGACGCCGAAAACATTCTCACCCACAGGAGACCATCATGTCACGCGATCTGCGGAATTTCGTCCTCGCCGGCGTGTGCGGCGCGGCGCTGGTGATCGGCTGGCAATCCTGGCCGTTCGCTCGGGAGGCCCAAGCCGTGGCGAAGCCGGCGGGATTCCAATACCGCTCGGTGGGCGCCGATTTTCTGGCGCTCGGTGCGACGCTGACGGACCTCGGCAACGACGGCTGGCAGGTCATCGACGTCGTGCATACCGACCAGCTCGTGGAAACCGGCGGCGACGGTGTGACGCACCTCATCGCGCGACGAGTGGAAGTCATCGTCCAGAAACCGCAGATGAAGTGACGTCGAACCGGCGGGCACCACATTGAACCCGGAGGGTTCATAGCCATTAGCCGGGGGTTGAGCGCAGCGACACCCCCGGTTAGCGACGAGTGAAGAAGACGACCCTGAAGGGGTCGCAGCACGCTCGGACGCTGCGACCCCTCCAGGGTCGACGGAATGCGATGTTCGATTCCGGGGGTATCGCTTCGCTCAACCCCCGGCTAATGGCTGTAGTCCCTCCGGGACAGAGGAATGATCGACAACAAACGTCCCGGCACTCGATTCCATCGCCATCAGAGATCAAGGCGGAAGAACTGGCCGTTCGACCAATGCCCCGTCCTGAATCTGCGACATCTGTGAAATCTGTGGATAAACTCTCTTGGTCCGCTGACAGAACCGTGCATGACGTTGCGTGGCCCCAACCGTAAAGTGATTTCAACGGACCATAATGGATAACGTGACATGACCGATGCTCTCGAACCGCGACGCAGTGCAGCCCGTACTTGGCTCGAATCCGACGCCGCACGACGAGCGCTCACACCGGCGACGATCGCCAACGTCCGGCACTGGCTCGAACGGCCGGCGTATCGGGACGCGTGGCCGGCGCTGCTGGCGCTCGTCGAAGCCAAGAACACCGGCGAGTTGACGCGGCTGTTCTGGGAACAGATTCCGTTCGGCACTGGCGGGCGACGCGGGCCGATGGCCGAGATCGGTTCGGCGACAATCAATCGCCGCACGATCGCCGAATCCGCGCGCGGCCTGGCCGATTACGTCCGTCAGGCGACCGGCATTGCGCGGCCGCGGGCCGTGATCGCGTTCGATTCTCGTCTGCGTTCCGTGGAGTTCGCCCAACTGACGGCCGCCGTGCTCGCCGCGGCGGATTTCGACGTGTTTCTCTATCCGTCGGCGCGGGCCACGCCGCAGTTGTCGTTTTCGGTCCGGCATCTCGAGTGTCACTGCGGGGTCATGATCTCCGCGTCGCACAATCCGCCGGCGGACAACGGCTTCAAGGCGTACTGGTCGCACGGCGGTCAGGTGCTGCCGCCGCACGACAAGGGGATCATCGACGGCGTCAATGCGTGCGATGAAATCCCGCTCGGCGATTACAAAGGGGCCGTGGCGTCGGGCGCGGTCAAACTGCTCGACGACAGCATCGACCACGAATACGTCAACGCCGTCGCGGCGCTGTCGCTGTCGTCGGCCCGCGATGTGAAATTGTTGTACACCCCGCTGCACGGCGTGGGGGAGACGTCGATCGTGCCGGTGCTGCGGCAGGCGGGCTTCACCGGGCTGGAGATTTTTGAGCCGCAACGCGCGCAGAACGGACATTTTCCGAACGTGCCCGATCACCTGCCGAATCCCGAGCGGACGGCGGTGTTCGGCCCGGCGATGGACTATGCCGAAGTCAACGGACACGACGTCATCATGGCGTCCGATCCCGACGCCGACCGGCTGGCCGTCGCGTTGCGGATGCCGGACGGCCGCTACGATTGCCTGAATGGTAACCAACTCGGCGCGCTGCTCACCGATTACGCGCTGAAGCAGCGGGCCGCGCGCGGCGAGCTGACCCGCGAGCATTACGTCCTCGAAACGCTGGTCACGACGCCGCTGATCGCCGCGATTGCGAAGTCGTACGGCGTGCAGGCGATCCGCGATCTCCCCGTCGGCTTCAAGCACGTCGCCGCGGCGATGGACCGGCTGGGGCCGGACAAACTGGTCATCGCCTGCGAGGAATCGGTCGGCTATCTCGCCGGGCAGTATTGCCGCGACAAAGACGCCGCGGTCGCCGCGCTGTGGACCGCCGAGTTGACGGCAGAACTCAAGGCCCAGGGGCGGACGTTGAACGATCAGCTCGACGAATTGCATCGCCGGCACGGTTACCACCGGGAATCGCAGATCGCAAAGACGTTTCCCGGCCCGACCGGCGCGGCTCAGATCGCGGGCCTCATCAAGCGGTTCCGCGAGCACCCAATTACAGAGTTGGGAACCGCGACGCTGGAGCGCGTCCGCGATTACGGCCGTCGTGAGATCCGCCGCCTTCGGGACAACCGCGTGGTCGGCACGCTCGACGTCGACGCCGGCGACCTGCTGATGGTCGACGCCCGCGACGACGGCGTGACGATCGAACTCGGCATGCGGCCGTCGGGGACGGAGCCGAAGATCAAGTTCTACCTGTTCGCGTCCACGTCGCCGACGATGCCGTTTCCGGAAGCGCAATCGCGGACGCTGCGGGTGATGAAGAACCTGCAACAGGCGCTGGAGGCGTGGATCGCGGGCGGCGTGGCCTCTTCCGCCCCGTAGGGTGCAGTCGAGGCTTTGCGAGGCTCACCCTCTTCGTTGGAGTCCAGCCTTTAGGCTGTTTTCGAGGTTCGTGCGATGTCCGAAGAGCAGCCTAGAGCGTTTCCATTTCAGGTGTAGCGTTTGAACCACCAGTGGCGGAGTGCAATGGGTGTTGGCACCACAGCCGATAGCGAATGGAAACGCTAGACCA
>JAWXBB010000465.1:0-33085 GCA_034439795.1 Planctomycetaceae bacterium
ACCTCTGTGGCCAACTGCTCGATCAGTTCACCGAACCCGAGTGCCGCAACTATTTCCAAAAGTGCGGCTACCGCCATACCTGAAATGGAACCGCTCTAACCCTCTCCCACCGAAGCGGCGGGCGAGGGGACAAAGCGGGAATCGCGGCAATCTCTGCCGGACTGCGTGCGAAATCGGAAGAAGCCCAGGGAAAGCTTTCCCTGGGCTTCCTTCGCGCTGCGGGGTACACACTGCCGTCTGATATGATGTGCGAACCATGTCCGCGGAGAAGACAGACGGATTGATCCTGCGTGTGACCGACTTCAGTGAGACCAGCCGCATTGTCGTGCTGTTCACGCGCGATTTCGGCAAGATTTCGGCCCTCGCGAAAGGGGGTCGCCGGCTCAAGGGGCCCTTCGAGTCTGCTCTTGACCTGCTCGCCAACTGTCGCATAGTTTTCCTGCGCAAATCCTCATCGGGTCTGGACCTGCTGACGGAAGCGCAGCTCATTGCGCGGTTCCGGCCGCAGGATAAGGATCTAAGCTGCCTGTATGCCGGGTATTACGTTGCCGAATTACTGCTGAGTTTGACGGAGGATTACGACCCGCATCCGCAGTTGTACGAGGCCGCGGTGGACGCTTTGGTCTCCTTCGGCAACAGCGCGGAACTGCGGCGGGGTTTGGTGCGGTTTGAACTGGTGATGCTGCGGGAAATGGGGCAGTTGCCCGAGTTCGACGCCTGTGTGGCGTGCGGCTCACCGCTCGTGGAAGGACGGACGTTCGGGTTCTGGGTTTCACAGGGGGGGCTGATCTGCCCGGACTGCCAACGGGAAGACCTCAGTCAGATGGAGATTCATGCCGGGACGGCCGCCGCGTTGCGGTTGCTGGCCGGAGAGGGGGATCAGGCGTGGCGGCGCCTGCAACTGTCGCCGCAGCAATACAAGGAGATGAAGCGGGTCACGACTGCGGCGATCTCCCATGTGCTGGGACGCCGTCCGAAGCTGCTGAGCTATCTGCCGTGACCGCGACGTTGACTGCCCCCGTTCCCCCCGCCGCACCACCCGCGGCCTGAAAGTCACGGATGACTCCCGACCGCCGCGAACATTGTTTGCCCCGCTCCCGTGTGCCACGGCTGTGTCAGCCGTGCCGAGGCACCACACGGGTTGCCTACCGTCACGGCCACGTCGAAGACTCCGTGACCGCAGCTCCCAGCGCTTCACAGCGTGTGAGCGATTCGCACGGCCGACACGGCCGTGGCACACCAATCGCGATGTTCGCCCTCGTCGGCGGCTTGTTGCTGCTCTCCGGCTGCGCGATGCCGTGGGAACGCAAAGCCCTGATGGGCGGCCGCGACACCACCATCGACAACATCCAGGGTCCGACCGAACGCCGGCTGCGCGACGTCCTCTGGCGCAAGGAGCGCGAGGAACTCGTCGACACCGGCGGCTCGCTGAAGCCGATCCCCGGAACCGAACAGTATCTCGCCGCCGAGGAACTCTACGAGGCCGAGGAATACGACGAAGCCGAGAAGGCGTTCAAGAAAATCGCCAAGAAATACAAGAAGAGCGAGATCCGCGAAGACGCGATCTTCATGCAGGGCGAGGCCGCGTACAATCAGGGTCACTACGCCGACGCCGAATTGAAGTATTCGGAACTGCTGAAGTATTACCCGTCAACGCGGCATCTGGACGACGTGTCGAAGCGGCTGTTCGAGATCGCCCGCACCTGGCTCGACTTCCCCGAAGCGGCCGATCTCAGCGAAGTCCAGCAGGTCAACTACGACGACTTCCGCAAGAAGCTGCCCGCGGAAGAGCCGGCGCAGAAGAAGAAGTCCAACGGCCCCGCGTTCTGGCCGAACTTCACCGATGAATCGCGGCCGCTGTTCGATCCCGAAGGGAACGGCGTCGCCTCGCTGCGGCTGATCTGGTTGAACGATCCGACCGGGCCGCTCGCCGACGACGCGCTGATGCTCGCCGCCAGTCACTACGCCCGCAAGGGGGACTTCGTCGAAGCCGACCGGCACTACTCGCTGCTTCGCGAAGAGTATCCGAACAGCCCGCACGTGCAACAGGCGTTCGTCCTCGGCTCGCACGTCAAGCTGATGGCGTACCAGGGGCCGAACTACGACGGCAAGACGCTGCAGGACTCGGAGCATCTCAAGCAAAGCATTCTGCGGCTGTATCCCGATCTCGAAGACAAGGAACGGATTCAGCGCGAGCTGGGCCGCATCGAGGAAGCCAAGGCGGCCCGCGAATGGGAGCTGGTGATCTTCTACGATCGGAAGAACAACCCCCGCGCTCAGGCCGTGTATTGTCATCTGATTCTGGAACGCTTCTCCCACACCAGCTTTGCGAAGCTCGCCCAGGACCGGCTCAAGGAGTTGGGACCGGAGTACGCCACGGGGGGCAAGCTGTTGGATCCGCGCCCCGATGCGTCGCCGTATCGCACAACATTCGGCCGTCTGCCGCCGAAAGCGCCGCCGCCGAGTCGTCCGCCGGGTGACAGCGAACCGCCGTCGCGCAGTCTGACGAATCCGCTGCGTCGCAACCGCGACACCGCCGAGCCGGAACCGGCGCCGGACGACGAAGAGGCCAAACCGATCGAGAAGCCGGCCGAACCGCCGTCGCGCGGTCTGTTCCGTCGCAACACGCCCGAACCGAATGCGGCTCCACCGTATCCCGCCGAGCCGCCGCAGGAGGCCGCGTTCTCCGAAGAGACCGACAAGCCCAAAGACGAGCCGGGCGGCTGGTCGCGCATGTTCCGCTTCACCCCGCCGCGGATGCTGCGGCCGAACACCGAAGCCAAACCCGCCACGCCGGATGTGACGGAAGACCCCGAAGAAGAACCCGTCGCCGAAGAACCCACCGGACAATCGAAGTTGTGACGATGCGAGCGTGCGAGACATTACCGCGTGAATTGAAGACCGGGGCGACACGCCCCGGCTCTTACGGAAGGGGTGCCACTGGCGGCCGCTTTGAGCCGCCAGTGTCTTCGCAGCGCGTCTCACGGCATCGGGAAGAGCACTGGCGAGCGAAGCCCCTCGCCAGTGGCACCCGGCTGGTCCTCCTCGCCCTCCTTGCGACCCTCTCTGGTTGCGGGTACATGGTCGGCAACGCGTACGGACCCGAAGTCCGCACGATTGAAGTCCCCATCTTCAAGAACGACAGCTTCCGCCGCGGCATCGAGTATCAGCTCACCGAAGCCGTGCAGAAGGAAGTCCAGACCCGCACGCCGTTCCGTCTGGCAAAGGGTCCGGGAGCGGACACGCGGCTGACGGGACGGATTGTGGACATCCGCAAAGACGTTCTTGGCGAGACGCAATTCGACGATCCGCGCGAGCTGCAGATGTCGGTCTTCGTCCGCGTGACGTGGGAAGACCTGCGGACGGGCCAGTTGCTGGCTTCGCAGGAGGTGCCGCTCGATCCGCAATCGATTCCGCTGGTCGGTCAGGCCGAGTTCGCACCGGAGGTGGGTCAAAGCCTCGCCACCGCGACGCAGGACGCCACCGACCGCCTCGCCCGGCAGATCGTAAACATGCTGGAAACTCCGTGGTAACGTGGCGCTTTGGTTAGCCGCGACCCGGAGGCTATGCGCAGGGGAGCGCTCACGTCCCCAGTGTCCCGGACGCTCCAAGCGTCCGGGACACTTTATAGCGCTCCCCTGCGCAGAGCCTCCGGGTCGCGGCTAACCGGGCACAATAAAATTCCCCACCGATTTTCCTTGGCCCCCCGGTTTGGCGCGCTACAATGGCCACTGCGCCCGTCCCAGCCGTCTCACGGAGGCCGATCATGTCCTTTCCCCATGTGTTCGATGAACCGACGTTGAATCTGGAACTGACCGAGCAGGAAGAGTTGGAGCGGCACTGGACACTGCCGATGACGGGCCTGGAAGCCGACGTCGCCGACCTCACGCATTCGCTCGAACTCCCGGCGTGCCCGCGCTGCGACACCCCCCGCCGCGAATGGCTGCAACAGCCGTCGTACAGCGAGTGGGAGTGAGGTTGCCCCATCCCGGAGGCCGCAGTGCTGCCGATCGTCATATTCTTCAGCCCCGATAGGGGCGACAGACCGTAGCCCCCGGCGTGAGCCGGGGGAATCGTCAGCGTTGATTGCATCAAGCCCCGGAGGGGCGACAGAAGCTCGGGCGCGCGCCGAACTTCTGTCGCCCCTCCGGGGCTTGGTATCGCGACGAACGGTTAACCCCAAGCTCACGCTTGGGGCTACGATCTTTCGCCCCATTCGGGGCTGAAAATCCGGAGACTCTGTCGTCTACCTGACGACCGCAAACACCTGCCCGGTGACCATGCACCGCCCGTCTCCGCACGGGACGATTAGCTCCGGCGCCCACTCGCGAAGGGATTGCTGCTCGCCTGCGGACAGATTCTCGAACGGCCGCAATCCCAGGCCGGCCAGTAGTCGCAATGGTTCGCCAAGCACGCCCAGTTGTTGCAGGCCCGCGAACCGCGACGGATGCGCGAAGTCGGTGTAGCCGTAGGTCTGCCGATAACGGATGACCTCGCTCCAGTTGACGAAGACGTGCGTGATGCCGTGCGACGCCAGCGTCTGCCGGATCGCCTCCGCGGAGCGGAGCGGTCGTTCCTTCGACGGCCCTTCGCCTGGTTCGCCGCACCATTCCTCGAAGATCGAGCGGTCGAAGACGGTGTTGTAGACGTACGGAAACCGCGCGTGGAACAGCTCCGCTTCGCCGACGCACAGCACCTTCGTCTCGCGCGGCAACGTGCCGTCGTCGAGGGCGGCGTTCAGCCACGCGATCTCCGGACCGGTCATGCGTGAGACGTAATCGCGGGCGTAGTTCAGGTCGGTCAGGCCCGCGTTGTAGCCGACGAGACCCGTCGAACAGAATCCGAGGTTGTAGACCCAACCGACGACCAGTACGGCGATCGCCATATATCCGATCACCGAAGGCTTGTGTGCCACGGCTGTGTCAGCCGTGCGCGCGCTCCGAGCGTCATCCATCTCCGCACGGCCGACACGGCCGTGGCACACGAGAGACGCAGCCCCAACTCCTGCCAACGCGCACGCGGACGGCAACAGCGGCAGCCAGAAGCGGTCGAGGTGATGCGTGAACAGCCACCAGCACAGAAACAGCCACGCCGTCAGCCCCCACAGCAGATAGCCCCGTCGCCGTTCGCCGGGCCAAAGAAATGCCAGCGGCGCGAACGCGAACACCAGCGGGTTGGTCCAGTCATTGACTGTGGCGACATCGAAGGTTTTGACGAACAGGTCGCGGACCTCGCCGACCACCGATCCCTTGTTCGGCCGGGCATGACCGTTGCGCCATTTCTCGGCGAGGGCGTCATCGAGATCGCGGCCGCCGAAGACGCTGTAGCCGAGCGGATAGACGGGGTTGCCGGTCTCGACGAAGTTCTTTACCAGCCACGGCCCGACCATCGCCAACACGCCGGCGAAGAAGACGACCGACGTGAACAACACCGAACGCAACCGCGACAGCGGCGCAATCGCATTCGACCGGGCGGCGACGATCATCAACGCAGCGGCCCACGGCGCGACCGCCATCACCAGCCCCGTGTACTTGCACGCCATCGCCCCGCCGGCACACAGGCCCGTGAGCAGGATGGGAGTCCACGCATCACGCGGCACCGTTTGATCCGTCCGATGGCGGAGGCGATCCATCGCGATCAATCCCACGACGAGCGCCCCGCACGTGTATGCCGTCAGCCCCCCCTCCGCGTAGGCGATGATCGACATCCGGAACACCCACGGCGTCGTCAGGTACACGAGCGCCCCGAGCGACCCTGCCAGCGGCGAAAACCATCGGCGACCGAGGCAATAGATGCCGAGCGCCGTCAACGGCGCGAACAGCATCAGCACCAGTTGCCCGGCGAGCGCCCCGTGAAACCAGTCGCCATGAATCACCATTCCGGCGAGCAGCAGCATCTCGGTCAGAAACGGGAAGCTCGTGTAGACGTCGTGTTCGAGGAATGCGATCCGCCCGGCGAGAAACCACTCCTTTGGCCCGCCGAGGTGGTATTCGTTGACGTCGAAATCGGTGGACGGCGACAGCGAGCCGAACAGCATGCCGATGAGAAACGGTGCCACGGCCGCGATGAGCCACCAGTTCCACCGTTGGAGTCCAGCCTTTAGGCTGCTCTTGGTTTTCTCGCCGGGTGCCACTGGCAGCAGCTTTGGGCTGCCAGTGCTCTTCCCGACGCTGTGACCAGTTTCCGAAGACACTGGCGGCTCAGAGCCGCCGCCAGTGGCACCCGCTGAACGACGTGAAACAACGATTCCCGCAATCCCCGCTGCTAGGAAGGCGGCGAGGAACAGCCAGCGATTCAGGATGCCCGCCAGGCCGAAGACCAGTGTCGCGAACGAGACGACGCCGAGACCGATCAGCCATCGGAAGTACAGCCATTCGCAGGATGCCATGACCGAGTTCGTAGGGTGGGCCGAGTCTTCGAGTCCCACCACAACGGTCCTGTCAACCAACGAAGACACTGGCAGCCCAAAGCCGCCGCCAGTGGCACCCGGCGACCAGCGCGCGAGCACGCACGTGCCGCAGCCCCAGGCCCCGAAGGCGATCACCGCCGCCGTCAACATCAACGGCAGGCGTTGACCGAGATACGCCCACCCCCGTGGCGGGCTGCCCGGTTCCTGCGGCGGATCGACGGCGTCCATGATGGCGTAGGGCAACTGCGGCCACAGTTGCCACCGCACGATGCCGCCGTTGTTCGGCAGCGGCTGCGAGAAGTAGACGCCGAGAAACAACACCAGCCACAGGGCCGCGATGATTCCGCGACCTGTGAACAAGGGCACGGCGCTCCGGGACGAATTCACGGGCTTCCTGTTCGGTCCCCTCGCCCCCGTCTTCGGGGGAGAGGGATAGGGTGAGGGGGCCGAGCGCTTCGCAGGGCAATGACCGCCAACAACACTAACCCGAAGCGTGAGCGAGGGCGAGCGCTCCCTGCCGCCGGGTGCCATGCTGGCAGCTTTGGGCATGCATGGCTTCGTCAGTTGAAGCAAAAGACACATGCTCACCCAAAGCTGTGAGCATGGCACCCAGCGTCGCGCGCTCCACCACGCGCTCCCCTCCGCAAAGCCTCCGGGTCGCGGCTAACGGGATTCGCGATTTCATGGCCGCGCGGGTTTCAGGTTCCAAGATTCGTCAAAGAAGTCCGCGGCGACCACTTTGCCGGGGAAGCGGCTGTTCGGCGGCGTGCGGACGTCGACGACGGCCCAATCGGGGAGCTTCGGCGTTTGCCGGGCGTTGTTGAGGTAATCGTACTCGCGGAACGTGAACCCGCTGTTGAGCACCACGTACCGGTTCGGGGCCAGCGGGTTGGGAGAGATCATCAGCGGCAGATGGTGCTTCGCATCCCACGATTGCTCGCCAGCCTTCAATTGCCCCGCGGCGAGATCCCACGAAATCGGCAGCGACTTGTAGAGCTGCACCAGGGCGTCGTTCGATTTGGGATCGCCCCACAGCACGACGTTCGCCGACTGCATGTCCGCCGCGGTGACCTCGGTGTCGAGCTTCACTCGCGCATCCCCCCGGAAGTGCTGCCGCCAATGCGCGACGGCATGCTCGAACTCGGCCTGCACCCATTTGTCGACATCCTCGGACACGCCCTTGCTCGTCGGTTTGACGAACAGGAAGGAGTCCATGAAGGCGTCGTCGATGGGGCCTTGGAGGCCGTGGCGTTTGCGGAATTGTCGTTCCTCTGAACCCGGCCGGTCTTCGCGTTGCCTCCACTGGCCATTGACCTTCTGATAGGAGTTTCGACTCCCCGGCGCGATGACCGGGCCCCTGCGCGGATCGGATGTCTGACCGTCGAGAGTGACGCGCGACATCACACCACGATTGTCCGATGGCAAGGCCAGAGTGAAAGCGGCGACATTCTGAGTCTGGATGCGGAAGGCCGTTGCGAGACCGCTCCCCGTCTTCTGAACCACCACGCGCGCCGGTTCCCAATGCTCATCCATCGCGTCGATGGTGATGTACCGCGACTGGTTGTACCGCAGCGTGTAGGTCACGAACTGCTCGATGGTTTCCCAATCGCCGTCTTTCGGCAACGGCGGTTCGAGCCGATACGGCGGGCCGATCCGTTCCCAGCGGCTGAGGTACTTCTCGATCTCCACCTTGGAATCGGGGTGAATCTTGTGCCCCGTCATCGGGCCGATGATGTGAATCAGCGGCAGATGCTCGGCTTTGAGCGCCGCTTCCATCATGTCCGCGGCCTGCTTCTGCTTGTCGATCTCGCCGCTGTAGGCCACCGTCGGCAGGAACGCGAGGTTCGCCGCGTAGCCCGTGCAGTCGTACATCCGCCACAGCTTCTGCTCGTACCACGTCGGCTGCAGCGTCTCGTTCTGGAAGACCTTCAGGAAGTCCGGCGTCTCGGAGAACCCAGCGCCCGGGTTCGCCGCGAACCACTTCCCGGGGTAGTGCACGGCGAACTGCCAGCACGCGGCCCCCCCCATCGAGAACCCGCGGACTGCGATGCGTTCGGAGTTGATGCGATAGTTCTTGTGGGCGTGTTCGAGGGTCTCGAACGTGTCGATCTCCCCCGCGAACTTGTTCGCGTTGCAGTACCGACCGTAGGGATGCAGCACGATGGTGTTCGCCGGGGTGAACTCCCCCTTCTGCGTGAGTCGGCCCTGAATGAAGTTGACTTCGCTCAACGTCTCGCCGCGGCCGTGGAACCAGAGGTCGCACCGCAAACGGGGGACTGGGACGGACTGCTGCGGAGGAGATCGATCTCGCAGGTCTCGAAAATGGGGTCGGTCGTCATCGAGCGCGAAGTCATAGTTGTCCGGAATGACCAGCCCGTATGGTTGCACAGTGCCGTCAATCTTCGAGCGATAGCCGCGGACGACGAGACCGGTCTGCCTGGTCCACGGGGCGTTCCCATCCAAGAGTTGGTCTGCTCGCTCCAGTCCGATCGACAACAGTTTCTTGGCGACTGGAATCTCCTTCGCGTCAAAGAACTCCTGATAGCGCAACGCCTGATCGACCGCTCGGTGGAAGATCTGCACGTCGGCCAGCAGCGCGGGCTGGCCCAGTTTGCCGATCCGTTCGCCAAGCTTCTTCACTCCCGCTTCGAGCTCCTCCCGATCCGCGTCGGAGACCTCGACGCCCAGCTTGGGAACGCGGCGGACGTTTTCAACGGCGTTGTCCGCGGGGCCATCGGCGAAGGCTCTGAGCGTACTGGCGAGGACGAGACCGACTCCGCATAACAGGCGACTGATGTGATGGTTACAGCGAGTGGACACGAGGTGACTCCGCAGCGGGGGACGGATCGCAGGGGATTTCCGGAACGGTGCAGTGGTCAGCGTGGAAAGCGGGGGGGGAAAAATCAAGCGGCAGGGGCTTGGAAACGGATCTGGTCGATGTGTATACTGCATCACATTGAGACTGAGTCTCAATTCCCTCCGTTGGTTTTGTGCCTTGAACCATGCGTTGGACCACCCCGATGGACCAGCCCCTGTTCTGCTCGACACCCCGGCCGCTCTGCCACTGCCTTAATGTGGACGTGAGCGAAGTGCGCGATGCCATTGACGCCGGCGGCCTGCAAACCGTCCGGCAAGTCAGCCAGTCGTGCGGCGCGGGGGGCGGATGTACGTCGTGCCATCGCCACATCAAGCGGTTGCTGTCGCAGGCGGCCGAAGTGCGGCAAGCCGAGCCGACGCTCGAACCGGTGTTCGGGTTTGCGTGAACGTTCTCCAATCACAGCCCGGAGCGCAAGCGACGGCGTGATCTCTGATCAGAGGAAGAATCCGACGCCGTCGCTTGCGCTCCGGGCTGCGATGTCAGTTCGCGGCGCGACTCAATGCCCTTCGCTGCGGTGCTCGCCCATCTGGTGACCGAGGTAGATCTCCAGGCCCAGCGTCTTCACCAGCCCGATCTGCGCTTCCAGCCAGTCGACGTGTTCTTCCGACTCGACCAGAATCTGCGTGATCAGATCGCGGCTGCCGGCGTCGTTCTCGGATTCGCAGATCTTGACCGCGCCGCGATAGGTCATCACGCCCTTGGTTTCGAGGGCCAGATCGTTGTCGAACTGATCGGGGATGTTCGTGCCGACGCGAATCACGTCGTACCGGGCGATCTCTGGCACCCCTTCGAGGAACAGGATGCGGTCGATGAGCTTTTCGGCGTGCTTCATCTCGCCCATGGATTCTTCGTAATGCTTCTTGGCCAGCTTGTTGAGGCCCCAGTTCGTACACATCTTGGCCTGCACGAAGTACTGGTTGATGGCGGTCAGTTCAATCGTCAGGCCGGCGTTCAAGGCGTCGATGACTTTTTGGGAGCCCTGCATGGGGTCCTTTCGCGGAAGAGGGTGGATTCCGTGTGGCCGCCCGCCGAGGCTCGGCGGGTGTTTCGTCAAAATTCTAGGTGCCCTGCGACGACGATTTCTACAGCCACGGGCCGCTCTAACTGAAGAATTCACCAATTGATACGGCGTGTCGATGGGGTTAGTCCCCGGACTGAAACTGCGTCACAACTCGCCATGCCGATGCAATGTGCCCGATCTGGCGGAAAGGGCTGACGTGGTCCACGCGGGGCGATGATTCCGGTCAACATTGATGATGCGGAACGGCAGCGCCGCCGCGGAGCGGAAAATCATCGCGCGGGGCGCGTGCATAGCTTGATTTTAGCGTCCTGTATTCGTAGACGCTGCAAACGCTCTGATTCCTTCGGCGGGAACTCGAGCGGCTCTCTTCCATTCGTCGAGCCGTTCATGGCTACAGCCGCAGGCGTTCCAGCGGGGGACGAGATTGGACCTATCTCTTGGCAGTCACAGATCATTTGGCCCCACGGACTCCAGGTGACCAGCGACCTCCGTCATTGACCGGCTTCCACCGGCGCAAAGTCCGCGTGGACATCGTGTTCGCTGTGGATGTGGAGTTTTGCAATGGCACCATTGGCCACCGTGAATGTCAGCCACCAATCTTGTTCGTCCGCCAGCCGGCGCTGTCGCAGTCGGGCGCGAAACGTGTCGTCGTGCCAATGCGTCACGTCGGCCACAAAGTTTCCGCATCGCAAGACCAGGCCGCCCGCATCCCTCTCCAGCTCGACGAGCAAGTCCCCTTCGCCTTGGTAGGCGCCGCGGTAGCTTTCGAGAGACAGCGCGGGCTTTTTGCTCGGATCGCGGGCTGCAGCTCGGCGCTGGAGGGAATCGGCCTGACTCGCGAGAAGATCGGCAATCAGCTTCTTATTACCCGAATCGAGGTCAATCGGCGGCATGCCACAGTACAGATCAATCGCCCTGCGAAAGACGGCATAGTGGAAGAGGCAACGGCGATGATTGACGAGCACCACAACGCCGACACGCTTTTCTGGAACGAATCCCAGGATCGACAGACTGTGGCCTGCCATCCCAGCGTGATTCGCAATCCGTTGTCCGCGGTAGTCCCGGAGCATGAGCCCCAATCCGTAAGCATCAAAGCAGTGCTCGCCGTGAACCGGGTCCACGAACGGCATGAGAATCTGCGGCTTGAGCATTTCGCGGACGCCCCCCGGTTTCAGAATCTGTTGGCCTTGGTATCGGCCCTCGTTGACCATCATGAGCAGCCATTGCGACAGGTCCCCTGCGCTGGAACTGACCGCGGCGGCCGGGCCGATGTTGTCCTGGTCGGCGAATTTCGTCGCGAACGTCTGCTGGTCGACTCCGACGTGCGGTATCGCAACATTGTCGGTCTGAGCCAACAGCTTCATCGAAGTCGAGGTGCGAGTCATTCCGAGCGGCTGGAAAAGCCGCTTGGACATGTGCTCGTCCCAGCTCTCGCCTGTGGTCTGTTCGACCACTCGGCCGGCCACGGCGTACATCAGGTTGGAATATCGAAACTCAGTGCGGAACGGGGCCGCCTGCTGCACCTCGGGCAAACGCGCCAACAACTCTCTCCGCGTGGTCGGCATTTCGTAGTAGAGGACAGACTCGCCCTTTCCGACCCCGGTACGATGGCACAGGATGTCGCGGAGAGTTGCCTGTTTCGTAACGATGGCGTCTGCGACCTGAAAGTCCGGCCAGCTCTCGATGACGGGCGTATTCCATTCGACCGTTCCGTCCTGTACGAGCAGCGCCACCCCCGACGCGGTTAGGGGCTTGCTGCACGAGCCGAGCTGAAAAACCGTGTTCTCGTCGATCGGCTCGTTCGTTCGGATGTCGCGGACGCCGTAACCGCGACTGAAAACGATCTTGTCATCCTTCACAACGGCCACGGCCAGGCCGGTGAGCGACCAATCTTTCCTCCCTTGCTCGATGAAGGCATGCAGCTTTTCCGCTTCATCCTCAGCCGCTCGCAAGAAGGATCGGCTCACAACGACGACTATCATGGTCACGGCAACAAGGAACACTCGACTTGGTCTCGCCGGCATATTTCAACTTCCTTCCAGACGCCATCGCCGCAGTCCTTTTCAGACACTCGCGGGGCAAGTCGTCATGAAGGTTCCTTCTCCAGGTCGGCCAGTTCGCGGTTCAGCAGTTCGAGGTTTTGCAACACCGAGCTCCGACGCCGATGAACGTCATCCCGCTTCAGAAACAATTCGATCTGAGCGGGGCTAAGGTTGCTGACTTTTGCGAATGCACCGCTCGTCAGTCGGGCCCTCAGCGTTTCGAGCGCTGCAGCCAGTTGTGGGTCGGCTTGCTGTCCCACAATCCACGGGACGGTGATCTCCGCAGCATCGCTCGCGGCAGCCCCGGTCCGCTGCCCGATGACGTCGCGTGACTGGCGCCATTCCAGGAGCGTTTTGATCTGGGCTTGATCCAGGGGAACGAAGTAGCCTTCATCCGGGTTGATGCCCCAGGATGTTTCCCCGATGCGCCGGTCGATGTTTCGTCCATTCGGCAATCGGTAGTGGGACGTCGTGAGCTTGATCGCTCCGCTACCCTCATCGAGCTTGATGAGCGTTTGGACCGATCCCTTGCCGATTGTTCGAGTTCCCAAGACGAGCGCCCGCTGGTTGTTCTGCAACGCCCCCGCGACAATTTCAGCGGCCGAGGCGGTCTGCCCATTCACGAGAACCACCAGAGGGAAATCGACCAATGCGCCTGAGGCATCCGCCTTGATCGTTGTTGGTTCGCTGTTCCGGCTATGAAGTGACACGATCGTTCCCTCAGAGAGGAACAGGTTGGCCGCGGCGACTGCCGATTCGAGTGTGCCGCCCGGACAAAACCGCAGGTCGAGGATGAGTCCTTTGAGGCCCTGCGCCTTCAGCGACTCCACTGCCACCTGCAATTCCTGTGGCGTGGCGGCTCCGAACTGGGCGATCTGGACGTAACCGATCTTCTGAGCGGCATCGAGAACGAAGTTCCAGCGATTGTCCGGATGCCGCTGGAATCCTTTGACGGTCGGAACTTTGATGGCATTGCGTGTGACGGTGATGTCTTGTTCTTGCCCGCCTGCCCGGCCGACTTTCAGACGCACAACGGTTCCTTGCGGCCCGACGATCCGTTTGACGGCCTCAGTCAGTTCCATGCCTGCGGTCGGCCGACCGTCGATGTGCAAGATGACGTCGCCGGGCTGGATGCCGGCCTTCAGGGCCGGCGAATCGGCCAACGACGTAACGACTCGAATTGAGCGATCGTGCATTTCCAATTGCGCGCCGATGCCGATGAGAGTGCCGCTAATCTGCTTCTCCATTTCGGCGACCATTTCCGGCGTCAGGTAGTCCGAATATGGGTCGTGAAGGGCGCCGATCATCCCTTTGATGGCGCCTTGAACGATTTCCTTCTCATCCACTGGCGTCACGTACTGTTCCGCGATTTTGGCCCGCAGATCGGTCAGGGCTTTGGCACGGCTCGCTGCCTGACCCGCCGCGGCAGGCGGTTGGGCGTTCTCCTTGTCCCCCTGAGCCAACGGCTCGCCAGCGGTGGCGGTCTCAAATCGCAAGACGCAGAGTGACAAAAGCAGCGACAGCGCCGCGACCGCAACGACTCCCATCCGCCGGCGTGAAATTGGGCGGCGATTTTGGCCAGGATCGAGGATGAACAACAGCCGCCGTTCGAGCCTGGAGGCCCGCGTCATCGCCAAGGCCAAGCCCGCCGCGCAGGTCGGCGAGCGATAACCGGCCGAAACGGCCAAGAGATGTTCGGCGTAATCCGGACCGTCGAACCCGCTATTCAGCACCAGGTCGTCGCAGGCTTGCTCTTGCAGGGCGCGCAGCTGACATTCGGCCAGCCAGGCCAAGGGATGGAACCAATAGGCCGCCCGTGCCATTCGAGCGAGGAGCTGCGTGAGGCAATCGCGCCGTTGGATATGGGCGAGCTCATGCAACAGTACGATTCGCAGACGAGAGGGGGACCAACGCCGGGCCTCTTCCGGCAGAAGGATCGTGGGCCGACTGAGACCCCAGGTCATCGGCATGGACCGCTCCCGACTTTCCAACAGTCGCACTGAGCATTGCATGCCGAGTTGATCCATCGATTCCTGCAATGCCATCACGAGCGGACCGCTGGCCACCGCGCGTGAGGATCGTCCCAAACGCCAGAGACTGATCAGTCCCAGAAACGCGGGTGCAAGGTTCAGACCAACACCCAGCAGCCAAACAGCGAGGAACCAAGGCCACGTCACTGCGGTCGGCACCATGCGCGTCGCTGCCGCGGGGGCCGCAACAGCGACCTCGTCGGCTGAAACCTGCGCGGTCGGGTTCACGAACCGAGGTTCGATGATGGGCACCGCTGAGACATCCTCGGTCGGCGTCCACGCGACCACGAGCGGCCCATGACCTGACTCACCGGTTGGCAAACCTCGAGTGAGAGACGTGGATTCCTGCCAGGGCAGCGCGATGCTCCAGGTCGGGAGCGTCGCCGTCAGGAACGGCAACGCCAACACGCTTCCCAGCGCCAGGCTCCACACGGCGTGCCGAGTCGCGGCAGAACAGCGACACAGCGCGAGGACGTGTGCCAGGCCTCCTGCGACCACCAAGACGAGACTTGCCTTGAGGGACACATCGATCAAAAACAGATCCCATCCCCCGAGTTCGACGAGCCAGCGCATGGTCATTTTCCTTTGTTTCGGGCCTGATGAATGAGATCGGCCAGCCGCTTCAGGTCTTCCGTGGCCAGGTTCGACGAAGAATCGGCGAGATGGGCGGCCACGGCCTTTTCGAGCGAGCCGTCAAAGAACGTCTGGAGCACTCGCTGGAAAGCGGATCGCCCGGCGCGGAGCCGCGGCTGGATCGGCTGATAGACGTACTCGCGCCCCCGCTGGACGTGCTTGAGATGCCCCTTTTCCTCGAGGATTCTCAGTAAGGTGCGAATGGCGGTTTTGCTGGGGGGATCGGGCAGAGCGCTGACAACCTCGGTCGCAGTCGCCGCTCCTTGGGCATAAATGATGTCCATGATCTGACGTTCGCGCCGACTCAGGCCATTTACCGGCTTTTCCGCCATGAGGAATCCCCCGTTGATGCCTGAGTTCACACCGGTGTCAATGGCGATGTGCCAATATATTAACCTATCGGCCGAATGCGGCAAGGCCTATATGCCAAATATTTGGCACAAGCGACGATTTCGGGGCCGGCTCATTGGATTGCTCGTCGGTCGCGCACATCAATGCGTTCAGGTCGCTTGTTCACTCAGATCCTGCGGTCCGACTTCCGACACCCAATTCGTCCCGACCAACGACAAAACGCCCGCGCGGCGAACGTGGGGCATTGAGGGCGGCAAACCACGCGGCGACGGAGTGAGACCGTGGGTTCGGTCACGATTGGGTTGCCCCCGGCTCTTGGCGAGTCGAACTGAGCGGCTCCTCCAGCGGAACTGGGGGCTGATGTCTCAGGGCTCGTCAGAAGCGACTTCGCAGACATTCATGGAAGCCGTCCCGCGCTGGTCAACGACATTCCAGGCCAAGCCGGTGGACTTCATGAGCCAGATCACCCAGTGGGTCGTGTCGATTTCCCACCAGCGATGTCCGTGCGGAGCCGAACGGGGATAGGCATGATGGTTATTGTGCCAGCCCTCGCCATAGGCCAAGAGTCCGACCCACCAGAGATTGCGGCTGTTGTCCCGCGTTTCATAGTTGCGGTAGCCCCACATGTGGGAGGCGGAGTTGACCGCCCAGGTGACATGCAGGACATAAACCAGGCGCACAAACATGCCGTAGACCACGAAAGACAGTCCCGTCTGAACGTTCCAGAGCGACCATCCCAGGGCAAACAGGCCGGCTCCCAGGAGGATGTGCCACCAGAGGAACGTGCGTTCCAGCGTTCGCAGGAAGGGTTCCTTGAGCAGATCGGGCGAATACTGACGGTACAGCTGCGCCCAATGCTGCGAACCGTGACGCGGAAACATCCACAGCATGTGGCTCCACCATCCGCCATCTTTCGGAGAATGGGGATCCTGTTCCTCGTCGCTGAAGCGGTGGTGCTTGCGATGGGCCGAGACCCACATGAGCGGCGGCCCTTCGCCCGCGAGCGTGCCGAAGAGTGCCAGCAATCCGCGAATGGGGCGGTAGGTCTCGAAGCTGCTGTGCGTCAACAGGCGGTGAAATCCGAGGCAAACGCCCAGCCCTCCGGTCACCCAGCTCAGGATCAGAGCCAACCACAAGCCGTACCAGGAAAAGCAGAACGGCGCGGCCACTGCTCCCAGATGCAGGAAGGCGATCCACAGGACGGCCGGCCATGCCAGCCCTTGCCGCCAGTGGTCGTTCTCAAGCATCCGGGGAACGGCCACCGTTGGAGATTCAGTGATGGACTCCACTCAATACCGCGCTTTCTCAAGCTTCTTCACCGCCAGCCGAGGTTGCCGCAACAACCCGTAATGAAACTTTCGAGCATCAGAATAGCCAATACCGGCCGGACAAGGTAGCTGACGCCACGGATCGACACGTCCCACAAACGACAAAACGCCCGTACGGGCCATCATGGTGGGGCGGTGCGTGGGGAAGTGCGGAGCGACGACGTCGGCCCGGGGGCTCGATGGCGGCCGAGTTCATGGAGTCCGGCGAGGCGGCGATCCTTGGCCTTCCCCTGGCGGGTCTTCTTCGGTTCCGGCCAGGGCTCCGCGGCGATCAGCCGGTCAGCGACGGCAGCCAACAGGATCATCGAACAGCCAATGAGCGCGGTCAACGCACCGGCCGCGGCCCGCCCGGATTGATGCCCGCTGGTTGCGGTTGATCCTCCGTGATGATCTTCCACGAGTCCCCCATTTCGCGCAGCGCGCGAAAGTCGCGCGGCTGGTACGCGACGTCGAGGTGCGGCGTGGCGAGCCGCTTGTGCTGCTCGAACCGGGAGTCCATCGCAGCGGCGAGCATCCCCGTGACCAGATGGGTGCGCTCGATCGGATACGGCACCTGCTGCTCGCGGATGTGCGTTTGGATGGCGTGCGACAGCGCCTTGAACAAATTGCGGTTCTCCCACGGGCCGACGTAGAAGCTGGTCGCCAGCGGCTCCGGTGTTCCCGCAACCCGGCAGGCGAAGTTCCAGCGGGTCGACGTCCGGCCCATGCGCAGCACCGTCCCCCGCAAACCGTCGCGGTATTTGACCAGGATGGCATGCACGGAATGTTGCCGGCCATCCGCCATCTCGGCAAACGTCTGCAAGGGGCCAACGCCCTTGCCGGACTCGGCCCGCATGGCGGCTTCGGCGAGCGCGTAGGTCCAGCGTCCTTCGGCCGCGGCTTGCCAGACGGCGTCGCCTTCGAGCAGTTGAACCTCGCTGACGCCCGTCTCTCCGCCGCGCCGCGCTTCGACCAGCGATTGCAGCACTTCCAGCGCGTGAAAGTCGTACCCTTCCAACCCCCCGCTGTGAATGGACACAGCCTCCTCGACGACGCTCTGATCGGGAATCTCCAGCGATGGGCGACGTTGGGCCAGCGGCACCGAACTCCCCGCCATAAAAGGAATCTTCAGTTCCAGAGCGACCTGCATCATCTCGACAGACCAATCCCAGCGATACGACAGGTGCTTGTCGTTGAACAGCGGGACCACGCGACCGCTCTGGCGGAACACGGCGACGATTTCGTCGAAGAAGCGCTTGCGCGGATACATGCGCTGCCGACGATCGTTCATCGGATAGTTGCCGTGCTCGCCGATCGACAGCACGCCATCGACCGCCAGCTCGTTGCCGCCCAGTTGCAAGGCGCCGGCGATCGTGGGGAAGATCTCGAACCCGTACTGCTTCGCGACGTCGCGAGCCATGTCGCGTTCGGGGAACTGGTCGACGTACAGCCCGACGACGTCCACGCCGGGATCGGTCAGGTGGCCGTTGAAATAGTACGGTTCGAGAAAGTTCTCCAGGATCACGTGAGCATGGCTGCGAGGCGTGAATTCCGTCACCACGGCGGCCACCCGCGGCCGTTTTTTGGCGGGCTCGACGGCGGGACACGTCTGGCCGAACGCGGTCAATGACAGGGCCCCGGCTGTCAGGCCGAGCCAGTCCCGGCGGTTGATTTCTCTGGCGGACAGCATGGATTGGGAGTGCCTTTCAATGATCACCAGCGCCGTTCGGTTCTCGTGCCGCGCACGTCCATCTCGTACTCGATTTCCTCGATCGGCGGCCGACTGTAATGCCAGTGCACGCCGTGGAGGCCGGCCGGACCCATGCGGCCCAGGACGATCTCCGGCAACAGCGGCGTCAGCGAATGCGCCGTGTAGACATTCGCGACGCTCACCTGCGGCCAATCCACGCCGAGTCCGCGCAGCCGGCTTTCCATGAGGTCCATCACGAAGCGCGCCTTGGTCGCCAGGCCATGAGCCGAGGTGTCGCCGAGCGCGATGATTCCGTCGCGCGACAGAATTCCCTCCGGCAACTCGCCCGCACCGGCGACGACAAACGTCGGCGGCAAATCGGATCGACACGGACTCGTAAACGAGAATCCGTACAAGACCGGCTCGTCGGGCGGACCGATGACGGGGGCGACATTCGTCCGCGCGACGGGATTGACGCCGTCCACGAACACGCCCCAATGTTGCAGAATCGCCGCATATTCGGCGTTGAACTCGGCGAACCCCGGAAAGCTGAACGGCCGCGGCGACCGCAGCTCGACCCCGCACAGCACAGCCGGCGGACGCCCTTCCGCGGACAGGAACTCCGCCATGCGCTCAAAGCCCGTGCGATAAGCGACCGGCTGCTGGAGCGTGACGTGAATGATCTCGAAGCCAGGACTGGAGACGACGCCACAGGAATATGGCGCGATCCCCGGCAGGAAACGATAGTTGCCGGCGAGATGGTCCGTCAACGCCATGGAGCATCCTTGGTCCGATGAGGGGACTTGGTCCTACGGCTTTTGCTCGGCCGCGAGGAACGTCAACAAATCCAGAAACTCGCGGTCGCTCACCCGTTTCTCCAGACCTTCCGGCATCGTGCTGCGGCGTTGGGTGATGCGCTCCTCGATTTCGCCTTTGAGCAGATCGTGGCGTTTGCCGGTTTCGTCGCCCATCGACAACGTCGTTGCGTCCTCGGCGATTTTCGTCCCGGTGACGATGCGGCCGCCGTCGAGGACGACGGAGACGGTTTCGTAGCTCGGCGCGATGGTGCGACTGGGTTCGAGCATCGATTCGATGAGGTGAATCCGCGCGAATCGCCGGCCCACGCCGGTGAGGTTGGGACCGATCTGGCCTCCCTGGTCGCCCAGCCGGTGGCACTTGATGCAGAGCGTCTTTTCGGCGTTGTGGAACAACTCGCGTCCGCGGTCGGCGTTGCCCGTGTTCTGGAGCGCGAATTGCGTGAGGTGTTCGTGTTCCGCCGACGAGCTCAACGGGCGGAAGCGCAGTTGGAATTGTGTTCCTTCCGGAATGACGCCCATTTCCACGACCACGCGGTTGTTGCCTTGTGCGAGTTCTGCGGTGAAGCGGTCGAAATCGGCCTGAAACGCCGCGGGTTTGGAGCGCTCGTGGACCGACGCACCGTTCAACCAGACGCGCAGCGTGCTGTTGCTCGACGACAGGAATTGGGCCTTCGTCGGCGCGGCGACCGCGACATCGGCGAAGGCAAGCCAAAGCGCTTCGGATGGCGTGTCCTGCGGAGTCTGCACTTCGACGCGCGCTTCCGCTCCGGATCCCAGCACCGCGCGCACATCGGCGGGATACATTGTTGATGCCGTGCGCAGCTCGCGTGCGGCGTTGGCACTCAGCGGACCCGCGACGTTCCATCGCAGCACTACGCCGCTTTGGCCTTGCACGTCGGCGATGCCCGCGAGCATCGCCTGCCGTGGCGACGATCCGAGCGGTGCGCGCTGTTCCCACTGAGTGAGCGCGCTGACGACGGCCGTCAGGAACTCGCTCTCCCGGTTCGTCGCCGCCGCGGCAATGACGGCTTGCGCCTGCTCCGGCGTGCCGAAGTCGCCGAGGTATTCGATGGCTGCGAGCTGGGTCGCAGCCTGATCCAAAGCCGCAACGGCCGCCGCGACCGCACTCCCGACGTTCAGTTGCCGGAGCGATTGCAAGCTGGCACTGCGGACGGCGGCATCGGCGTCGCCGGTCAGCCGGACGAGTTCGCTCGCGGCGTCTTTCACCCCCAAAGCGCCGGCCCCCGCTGCGGCCTCGCGGCGCACGGCGACATCGGGGTCTTTCAGGAACTCGGAGACGCGCGCCGCGGCCTTGGTGATCGACAGCCTGCTGCAAGCGCCGAGCGCAGCGGCACGGACTCCCGGCTTCGGCGAGTCTAATTTCGCGAGTAGCAGCATTTGGCTATCGAGAGCGGGCCGCTGACCGAGTTGCGACACGACCTCGATCAACACCGGTCCGTCCTCGAGGCCGGCCGCTAGTTGAAGCAGTTGCCCTTGGTCCGCCTCGGACAGACCGGATAAAAACTGCGACAGCGCCGCACGGCGGTTGTCGGCGGCATAGTCGCGGCCTTCAATCACCGCGGTCAGCACGGACCGCGTGTCAGCGGGAGGGAAATCCGCGAGCGAGGCGAGAATCGCAGTGACCGATGCGGCCGACCGCTCTACAGTCAACCATTTCACCAGCGTCGGCAACCGTGGTGGAATCTGCTCGCGCTGCATCCGCCGCAGAATCGCGAGGCGGACATCATGGTCGGGATCGGCCAAGATGCGGTCGAGCGCTTGCTCGATGGCATCGGTGCGCTCCCACGCCACGGTGTTCGCCGGCCGCGGCTGTGGACGGTAGCCCCAATACGTCCACGGGGCGGGCTTCTTGTAGATGCGAGTTAAAAGATCGGCGAATTGTCGGCGGTATTCCGGCTCGTCGTGCTTCAGCCGTTCGATCAAGCCATCGACAATCACCTCCTCGCTACGATCCGCAAGTGCTTGCAAGATCAACGGGCGGATGGGGCGTTCCTCCGGTTCATCGAGCAGCTTGAAGACCGCGGGCCAATTGTGGGATTGACGCAGGGTTTGTTGAACGGCATGCATGAGTGCGGGATCAATCGTCTTGAACGGCAACGACTTTATACTTCGCCAACCGGGACGTCCACGGAGCATCTTCTCGTTGAGATCGAGGGGCTTTCGCTCGGCAACGATCAAGCGGGCTCCCAACCATTCGGGCGCACCGGACCAATGCAAGCGCCCCAATGCGACCATGATTTCTCGGAAGACAAAGGGATCGTCAGTAATTGAAAGATCGCGGACAAAGTCGGCGCAATCTTCGCTAGGATTCTTCGGCAAGCGTTGAGAAAATGCCGGATCAACCAGGTCAGCAAGAGCCCGCACAGCGGACACACTCACGCGTGCATCTGCATCCACGGATAATCCCGAGACATCAGACAGGGCATCTTCGACATCCGCGCTGGCGAGAATCCATACCGCGTGCATTCGGGCCAGCGCTGTCAGTTCGCGCTGCTTCAGCGCTGTCCGAACTGCATTGCGGCCGTCGTCTGATTTGAGATACTCGTGGGCCGCGACGCGCGCGTGATAGCTGGGCGAATCCAGTTGCTTCAGTGCTGACGCGAGATCGTTGTGAGCAACGGGCGCAGCGACTGCAGCACCCTCGCCGACATACGCGATCCGATAAATCCGCCCGCGGCCACGTTTCGGACGCTGGCCGTCGCACCAGTCGGAGACCAGCAGCGAGCCGTCGTAGTCGACGACGATGTCCGTCGGCTTGAAACCGTACGGATCGTTCGGCGCGCCGGTCGCGAATTCGATTTCCCGCATCGGCGCGAAGCTGCTGCCCTGGCGCTTCCGTTCGTAGCGCACGATCGAGCGGCCCCATTCGCAGCAGAACAGGTTGCCCCGATACTCGGGCGGGAACGCCGTCTCCAGATAACAGGCGATGCCGGCGGACGAGCCACGACCGAGATCGGCGAGCGGCGCGAGCGCCTCGTTCGGTCGCTCGGCATAGAGGTACGGGTAGCCGTGGTCCGCGCCGAAGAAGCTGTGGCAGACGCGGATCATGTAGTCGCCGCCGTCGTTTTCGTTGTCGCGGACGAAGACGTTCAATTCCTCGTCGAGGGCGATGTCGTAGATGTTGCGGAGGCCGGTGGAGAAGACATGCAGGTCGCGGCCATCCGGCCGGCAGCGCAGAATGCCGCCGCCGTTGAGGATGAGGCGATCCCCTTCCGGCCGAACCACGTCGGTGCCGTTGTCTCCCATGGCGAGATACAGCCAGCCATCGTGCCCGACGACAACGCCGTTCGCGCAGTGCAGCCGCGTCGGATTCTTCTCCGGTGGCAGTCCGAGGCCAGTGAGCAGGTCGCGGCGTTCGTCGGCCTTGCCGTCGCCGTCGGTATCACGCAGCGCCGTGAGGACCGGCGCGTGCATCGCGAACACCGTCCCCGCGTGGTAGGCCAGCCCTTGCAGCGAATTGAAGCCGTCGGCAAACAGCGTCGACTGATCGGCGTATCCGTCGCCATCGGTGTCGGCGACGAGGCGAATCTCATCGCGCCGGACGATCTCCGTGCCCAGGCCGGTCATGTAGTCGTAGGTGACGAACACCGTCCCCGGCCGCGGACCGAGGGCGATCACCGACGGATATTCGACGAGCGGATCGCAGGCAAACAGCGTGGCCTTGAAGCCCGCCGGCACCACGAGCGACGGAAATCTCGCTTCCGTTTGCGGCCCGGTCGCCGGATCGGCGGCCAGGGCGACGAGTACGCCAACCAGAATCGCTTGCATGGCGCTGCGCCTATTTCGACTGCTCTTTGATGAACGCCAGCGACTTCTGGATCACCTCGTCGTTGATTCCCATGTGACCCATTTCGGGATAGCGGTGGAAGACGTGCGGGGCGTCGGCCTTCTTCAGGGCCTCGACCATCCCCAGCGCGTTGTCGATGGGGACCGACCGGTCGTTGTCGGAATGCAGAATCAGCAGCGGCTTCATGGTCTTCGAGACGTACTTCACCGGCGAGGCGATCGCGCGGGCTTCGTCGGCGGGGACGTTGGGGGGCGTCCACAGCGCGCCCCAATCGAGCGTCGTCAGGTCGTAGCAGGCCGCGACGCTGATCGCCGCCCGGATGTCGTTGCCGGCTTTCTCCCAGCCGCCGGTGCGGGGATAGGGGCCGTCGCCCAGCGTCGCCGCCAGCGAGACCATGTGCCCGCCGGCGGATTGGCCGATGAGAAAAACTCGCTGCGGGTCGATGTGAAACTCTTCCGCATGGGCATGCACGTACCGGATGGCGCACTGCACGTCCTGGTAGCAGGCGGGCGCCGGGGTCGTCCCCTTCAGCCGGTAGTCGATCGACATCGCGAAGAATCCGAACCCCGCCCATTGCTCGACTTTGATCGTCGAGGCGTCCTTCTTGTGACCGCCGACCCAGCGACCCCCGTGAACGGAAATGATCGCCGGCAGCGGGTCTTTCGATTCCGGATAAGCGATGTCGGCCAGCAGGCCCGCACCGGACACGCGGCCGTAGACGACGTCTTCGCGCACGACGATATTCGGCGGCGACTGTGCACCGGCAACGCCGGCCATCGCCCACACGAGCAGTCCGACACCGAGACGTGAACTCAAGGCTCTGTTCGTCATGCCGCATCCGCCTTTTCGCAAGAATTCGCCACCCTCAGGCCAACAGATCGGGAATCGGGGCGTGCTGCTCGATCATCTGCATCAACTCCCTCGGCACATCCGGGCGGACGCGCAGCGCGCCGACATCGAACAGGGTGTGCATCACCGACGCCAGCAACTGACCCGGTCCGACGGGTTCCGTCAACGGCTCGTCGTTCTTGCGCGATGACTGGCCGATGATCCGCCCGCGGTTCACGCCCCCGCCGGCCAATGCGAGCGTGCAGAGTTTGGGCCAGTGATCGCGTCCGCCGCGGCTGTTGATGGTTGGCGTGCGTCCGAAATCTCCCGTGATGATGAGCAGCACTTTGTCGAGCAGCCCGCGTTCGCGGAGATCGTCCAAAAAAGCGGACACGGCCTGGTCGACCGGTCGCCCGAGCATCTCCATGCCCGCCTCGATGCCCGGATTGTTGCCGTCCGCGTGCATGTCCCAGCCCGCGCTGTGAACGGTGACGAAACCGCAGCCGGCTTCGATCAGCCGCCGCGCCGTGAGCATGTGGCGACCGAGTTGCGACGAGCGAAAGACCTTCTTGCCCACCTGGAAGCTGCTGGTGTCGTAGCGTTCCACCAGCCGGGGGTTCTCGCGGGAGAGGTCGAACGCCTCCGCCGTCGAACCCAGGATGACGTCGAATGCCTGCTGCGTGTACTTGTCCACGCCGGCCCACGCATCGGTCGCTTCCGACGTGCGTCGAAACCGGTCCAGCGCGGTCAGCAAGGACCGGCGATCATCGAGCCGATCCGTCGACACGTTGAGCGTGAGGTTATCGACGGCGTCTCCCTTTCCGTCCGGAATGAAGGGCGCGTAGTTCGATCCCAAGCCGTTCGGAGCCGAGCCGCGCTCGACCCGGTCCTTCTCATTCCGATATTGCGGGTCGACCTCTTCCGTGTTCAGCAGCGCGCTCGTCGGCATGCCGGTCCGCGGGTGATTGGCGCCGCGCAGCCGCGCGTAAGCGGCCCCCATGCCGAAGCCGGCCGCGCCCTTGCCGGAGGGATCGGTTCCGCCGGTCAGCACGTGCCGAATGGCTTCGACGTGCCCGCCGATGGAGTGCTGAAACGACCGCACGACGGCCATCTCGTGAGCGTGCCGCGCCAGTTGCGGAAACGTGCCGCCGAAGGTCACACCCGGCAGCGAGGTCTGAACCGCGCCCGTCAGGCTGCAATACGGGCTGGGCGCTCCCATGTTCGGATTGAAGGTTTCAATATGGCTCGCGCCGCCGGAGAGAAACAGCAGCACGACCGCCCGGTCGCGGACGGCATCGTGCTCCACCGCCCAGGCCCGGTGACTCAGCAGCCACGGCAGCGTCAGTCCTCCCAGCCCCAGAGCGCCCACGCGAATGAAATCGCGTCGCGTGCTGAAACTGCAGCCGGCGGACATCGCTCCGGACAGAAGAGTGAGCATGCGAACCCCCGGCCTTCACGGCGTTGGCAAGCGCGTCGCCGTGAAACATCACGCACCTGAACACGCCCAATCATATCAACCGTTCTCGATGAGACCAGCCCGCCCGGTCAGAAGAGGTTCAACAGCGGCCGTCCGGCGACGATGTGTTGTGGGCGGCCCAGGGAGTCGATCACCTGCGTGTCGGCGTCGTAGCCCAGGGCGTGATAGATCGTCGCCACGAAGTCGGAAACGTGGACGGGGTCGTCGATCGGGTCGCCGGCGAGGTTGTCGCTCTTGCCAAAGATCTGGCCGCCTTGGACGCCGCCGCCGGCCAGCACGGTGCTGTACACGCGGGCCCAATGGTCGCGGCCGGGGGGACTGTTCCCGTTGATGATCGGCGTTCGACCGAACTCGCCCGTCCAGGCAATCAACGTCGTTTCGAGCAGGCCGCGGACGGCGAGATCGTCAAGCAGCGCGGCAAACGCGCGATTGAGCGGCGGCAGCAGCCGATCGCGCGTATGCTCCAAATGATGGGAATGCGTGTCCCACCCGCCGAAAATGACAGTCACCAGCGACACCCCGGCTTCGACCAGCCTGCGGGCGACCAGGCAACTTCGCCCCAACCGGTCGTCGCCGTATCGGGCACGCAACGCAGCCGGTTCGTCGTCGATCGAAAAGGCTTTCCACGTTGAGGCTGTGCCGAGAACGTCCAGCGCCTGGGACTGGTACTTGTTCCAGTCGCGAAGGAGCGCGGTTCCTTCGCCGACCCCCGTCCGCCCGAGCACCTGCTGCAACTCCAGCCGCTTCCCCAGACGATCCCGCCCAATCTCTTCGCGCAGCACAAATCCGGGCGGCAACGTGCCCGGCAAGCTCGCCTCCCCTTGCGGTGGGGCCGTGTTGATGTCCAGGTCCAGCCGCATGTATCCGTAATCCATGACGTGCGGGTCGCATTTCCGTCCGAGGAACCCGGCATGCTGCCCGGCCCATTCCCGTCCCGGCCCGTCCTGCGTGATCCACATCGGCAGTTGGACGGACGGCGGCAATCCGTTGCGCGTCGGCTCCAACTGATTGAGCACGGCCCCGATCGACGGGTGGTCGCGCCGGTCGAGAAACGGTTCTCCCTCGCGGGGAAAATTGGGCCAGCCGGTCAGGTTGTAATGCACGCCGGCCCCGTGAAACAGCGCGTTCCCACCATGAAAGACCGACCGCACGATGGCGAACCGGTCGGCCTGCCGGGCCAGGTCGGGAAGCAGTTCGCAAATCTCGATGCCAGGGACGTTCGTCGCGATCGGCTTGAACAGGCTCCGCGCGCTGCCCGGCGCTTCGGGCTTCAGATCGAACGTCTCCTGCTGCGGCGGTCCGCCCAGCATGTACAGCAGGATGCAAGCTTTCGCCGGCGCATCCCCGGTCCTCGGCGTCGCCTCCGAACGCGCGGCCAACAGATGCGGCAACGATAACCCGAGCGTCGACAGACCTCCGGCGCGCAAGAACGTGCGCCGCGCGACGGGACTCGAAGCATTCCACGCAGACCGCAGCATGTCCCGTCCCCGTGAGATTCCCGGATCATCGCGAGTGCTAATGGCGGATGTGTCGGGTTCGTTGATCCTATCCGATGGAATCGTAACTCCAAGGAGCGCGCATCTCTCTGGACAGCCATCGGTCGGCTTCCGCATCGCCCACGAACTGCTCCCGGGCGGCATCCCATTGCAGCTTGCGGCCGAGCCGCAGGGCGATGACGCCCAGATGGCAGACGCTGACCGACCGGTGTCCGATCTCGGCGTCGCAGAGCGGCGGCTTGCGCGAACGGACCGCGTCGATGAAGTTCTGCATGTGGTCGTCGCTGACGTCCAATCGCAAGGCGTCGGCCGGGAGCGGCGTGGTCAGCAACTCGGGGTCGCTGGCTTCGATCTTGCCCCGCGTCACAAAGATCCAGCCGTCGGAGCCGGTGAACTTCACGCCGTGCTGCTGACCGTTGGGGTCGAGCACGGTCCCGTTCCAGGCGTTCGCCGTCGTGCTTCGGCAGGTCTGCGTGACGCCGTTCGGATAGACATAGCGAACCTCGTACTCGCTGAACGCGGTGAATCCGCCGGGGATCATCTCCACGAGCGGCTGGGCTTCGATGCTCGCAGGACCGCTGCGTTCGAATCCGGTTCCCCAGAGCGCGATATCCAGATGGTGGGCGCCCCAATCCGTCAGTGTGCCGCCGGAGTATTCCCACCAGTAACGAAATGTGACGTGAGCGCGTTCGGTGACGAAGGGCGCGTGCGGCGTTTGTCCCTGCCACATGTCCCAATCGAACCCCGTGGGAACGGGCCGGCTCTCAAACGGGCCCTCGCTGCGACCGTGCGGCAGCCAGACGTCGACGTGCTGCAGCCGGCCCAGCCGATGGTTGCGGACCAGTTCGCAAGCCAGCCGAAAGTTCTTTTCGCTGCGCTGCTGGCTGCCGGTCTGCAGGATGCGGCCCGTGTCGCGGACGACTTGCACGAGCCGTTTCCCTTCGTCGATCGTCAGCGTCAGCGGCTTTTCGCTGTAGACGTCCCGCCCCGACCGGAGCGCGGCGATGTTGACGAGCGTGTGCCAATGATCGGGCGTGCCATTCACGATGACGTCGATTCCGGGCTGCTCCAGCAGTTTGCGGAAGTCCTTGAACGGGGCCGCGTCCGGCCAGAGCTTCCGGGCTTCCGCCAGGTTCGCGTCATCGACGTCGCAGACCGCCACCATCCGCCCGTGCCGGGCTGCCTGGCCGGCGACTCCCCGTCCCCGCCCGCCACATCCAATCAGCGCGAGGCGGAGCGGCTCGTCGTTCTTCGCGATCGGCGCGGCCGACTGGGCTTCGTTCAGGAACCAGGCTGGCAGAGACGTCGCCGCGGCGACGCTAGCAGCCGTGTGCAGGAACTCACGACGGGACAAGTCGTACATGATTTCCATCCCTCGAGCGCTTCGCAGGATTGCCAGTCGTCTCGTTGCGAGACGGGCCACAGCGGCCATTCTGATCGACGGTGCATCGCTTGCCAATTCTGCGGACGACTGCGGGTTGCGGACGGGCCTGATCAGATGCCTGGCGACCTGCCTGCGTCCACTCCGGTGAAAGGCCGTCATGCAGTTACCGAGACCGTTGAGCATGGCATCGTGCTAGAAGCGATTTCAAAGCCCTCTTCTGGTTGTTGCCGTTGGTATCGGATCATTGATTGGAGGGGCAGTACGCCGCAGGCGTTCAATCATATAGCCCAGGGTCGCGAGTCTGCGAGCGCACCCTGGGAAAGTGGCGTCTGAGACGAATCGACCCTGAAGGGGTCGCATCACCGGCGGCCTCAAGCCGTTATGAAACCCTTTCAGGGTATGGGGTTCATCATTGATCGCCACCCAGGGTGCGCTCGCAGACTCGCGACCCTGGGCTTTGAGAGACAACGCCTTCGGCGTACAGACGACGCGGTATTGAAACCGTCTCTAGAGCAACGTCGTCAGCACCTTTCCCGTGCTGACATGCCACGGCTGGCCGGAGCGGTCGTGAATGGTCGTCTGCGGATCGATGCCCAGGCAGTGATAGATCGTGGCGTGAATGTCGACCGGATCGACCGGATCGGAGATGGGGTAGGCCGCAATCCGGTCCGACGCGCCGAGGACGCGACCTCCCGCGATGCCGCCGCCGGCCAGCAACGTTGACGAGCAGGGCCCCCAGTGATCGCGGCCGGCGTTGGCATTGATCTTCGGCGTGCGGCCGAATTCGCCGAAGCAGGTCACGAGCGTCTGGTCCAAACGATCGCGTTGTTCGAGGTCGTCGATCAGCGCCGACAACCCCTGATCGAGCATCGGCAGCAGTTCCTGCTGCAGACCCTCGAAGTTTTTGGAGTGCGTGTCCCAGCCGTCGCACATCGTCATTTCGTTGAAGTGGACGGCGACGAGCGGCACGCCCGCTTCCGTGAGCCGGCGGGCCAGCAGCAGGGCCTTGCCGAAGCGGTGCGTGCCGTATCGCTCGCGTACTGCGGCTGGTTCGGCATCCAAAGTAAAGGCGTCCCGGTTGGCCCGGCTGCGTGCGCCGGTCAACAGCAGGGCCTGCTCGCGGACTTCGTTGTAGTGCCGGACGGCGCGGCCCGATGCGGACCCATCCAAGAGCGACAGCAGCGAGGCTCGGCGCTCGAATCGGTCCCCGCTCATGTCGGGTGGCGGCTCCAAGGCGGGAACGGCGCCGGTCGTTCCCGGATCGCCATTGACGGCGAGCGGATCGCAGGCTGTGCTTAGGAACCCCGCACCACCGCCCCGCAACGGCGAGCGCGTCCGTTTGAACTCCCCCTCCAGGCTGCTGCGGATCGCGACTTCGGGAATGGCCACAAAACCCGGCAGTGCGCCTTTCTGTGGCATCACCTGGGCCACAATCGAGCCGAGATGTGGAAAATCGGCCCGCTGTGGCGGCCGCACGTCGTTGTCCAGTTCCGGCTGGCTCGTGTGCCGTCCGGTCAGCGTGTAATAGATCATGGGCGTATGATTGCTGTTCGCCTGCGTCACGGAGCGGACGAGGGCGAACCGCTCGGCCATCCCGGCCAGTCGCGGAAGATGCTCGCAGATGTGAAGGCCGGGAACACTGGTCGATATGGGTGCGAACGGCCCGCGCACTTCCAGCGGCGCGGCGGGCTTGAGATCGAAGGTGTCCAGATGCGAAGGGCCGCCCAGCAGATACACCAGGATACACGAGCGACCCCCGTGAGCACTCGCGCGAGGGCCTGCCGCGACGGCACTCCCCGCGAGCCCGAATGCCGCGAGACCGCCGCCGATGCTCAGCAATTCGCGGCGACCGCACCGTTGATTGAGCAGAGCCGGCTCCATCGTTCGATTCCGCAACTTGGAATGATCTGCCACGCTGCCCCGCGCCCATCAGACGCGGCTCGACGCGATTATAGCCATTTCACTGCGACAGGCAGCCAGCTTCATGGTTTCGATTCCGCATCCCCGACGCGATAAAGATGCACATCCCACGGCGCGAAGGTGTCGCGGAACACGCCGTTCTCAACGTCGAGGCGGCGGTCCTCGCCGAGGACTTCGGCCTGCGCGCGACCGGACATGCCGGCGACGCGGAACTCGGCGACGGTCTGACCGGGCCGCATCGCAACCGCGAACACATAGGTGGCTCCGTCGTGCCGTTTGACGATCGCCTCCACCGGGACTTCAGGCTCCGTCGTGGTCACCGCGACGCCCTCCGGCACAGTCGGGGCGTTCAGCACCTTGGCGAGCCGCTGAATCTGCTGGTTCGTCGCGGTGACCGCGGCGAGCATCTCCGGGTCGGCGAGCAGTCCCGCCTCGATGAACTTCGGCTGGAATTGATGCGAGAAATAGATCAGGCCCCGCGCGCCGCGCACCAGCGCCATCCAGACTTCGGCCCGCACTTCGTGCGGCGTGGCCTTGGCCTTCACGTTGTCGATCCGCGTGCATTCGATGCAGGTCCACACCGGCTTCCGGTCTTCCGACCAGCGACGCAGCCGGCTGACACCGTCGGCGACGAACCACAACTTGCCGGCCACGTCGGCATGGCTATGACAGCCGGGGTAAATGTCGAACGAGACGATGTCCGCCCCTTGGGCATACTCCGGGTAATCTTCCGGGTGATTGGTCCGCACACCCCGTCCATACCAGCCGTCCCACGCGACCCCCTGACCGAGGTTCAACAGGATCGGCCGCGACGGGTCGCGCTCGCGGAGCCGTTGGTAGTCTTCAATGATCTTCTCCGGCAGGATCGGCGGGCCATAGCCCTTGTTCCGGCCCAGGGACTGTGCATTGTCCGGTTCGTCGCCGTGCATCCAGCCGACGATGATGGGATCGTCCCTGTGCTTGAGTCCGACGGGATTCTGAGCGCAGACGACCGGCATGCCGTGCTTCGTCAATTCGGCCAGTTGCTCGTCGGTCGGTCCGCTCCACAAGCCGACGTAGAGATTGATGCCCGCCGCCTTGTACTTCGGCGCATTGGCGGGCTGTTGCAGCCAGACGGCAACGGGGAAGAAATCGTCGCGCGCCGGCGGCCCGTTCTTCCAGATGGCGTCCGCTCCCCCGCCCGGCTCCTCGGCCGCAGGCACGGTGTTCCCCACCGCGGCCCACGCGAGGGTGATGGTCAACAGGGCCAGGAAACGTCGGGACATCATTTCGCCTCCGGCTACGGTTGATCCAGGTGGCCGCTTTCGACGACCTGGATCTCAGAGCGACATGCGGGCATTCTACACGAGTTCGCGACCGCCCTCGACGTTCAACACACCGGTCGGGCAAAACGCCCAACCGCGGCGACGAAGACTCGCAAGGGGCAGGCCAAAGAGTGTGATGCCGCGACCGCCCCGACGAATCCGGTCCCGACCGAGTCAACGGCCTGACTCCGTCGCCGCGCGGATCGCGGCCCTCAACGCTTCGCACGTGCGGGCCTCTTGTCGGAGTTAGCGTGTGCCGGGAGGAGGCGATCTACCGACCTGAGCGCATCGGTGTGTCGCACCGCTGCACCCTGAAAGTGCAAAATGAGCGGAAGTTGGCACAGAGCATTCGTCATGCCCCCCAATCAGTCCCGTTGGGGCTGCATTGATGTGAACCCGCGATTCCTGGCCGACAGGCAGTTCGGTCACCCCGAACTTCTGAAACTCGTGGAATTCTGAACCGGACGTGTAACGCGGCGCAGTGTCGGTTGTGTATCTCTATGGGAAAGTCCCATGACACCAACTGCAACCACCCGAGCCAGCTTGCTGTTTCGGCTTCGCGATTCGCAAGATCACGGGGCGTGGGTGGGGTTCGTCGAGATTTACGAGCCGGCGGTCTATCGGCAGTTGCGGAATGTGGTTTGCAGGACGCGGACGCTCGGGAGTTGATGCAGGAGCTGTTTGTCGCGGTCAATCGGCAGATCGCGCGGTGGGAATTGGCGAAGGAGCGGGGGTCGTTTCGTGGGTGGTTGCGGCGAGTGGCTCGAAACTGGTCATCAACTGGATGAAGCATGGGCAGCGGCGAATGGTGGCCTGGGGCGGTCCCGAGTCGCAGTCGATGTTCGACGAATTGGCCGCGGAAGACTGCCCGGAGTCGGCGGAGTTCGATTGCGAATTGCGGCGGTCGATGTTTCAGCGAGCCTCCGAAATCGTGCGTCAGGAGCAGAGCCTGAAAACCTGGCAGGCGTTCTGGGAAACTGCCGTGGTCGGGAAAACGCCAGTCGTCGTTTCGCAGGAATTAGGGATGAGTGCGGGGGCGGTTCGCGTCGTCAAGTGCCGGGTTCTGGCTCGGCTGAAAGACGTTGTCAGCACTCTGGAGTGCGAATCATGAACGATCTCTGCTCGATCGAATTGCTCAGGAATGCTGTGGCGCGCGGCTTGTCGGCTGACGAAGAGGCGGCTTTCGCTTTCAGGCTCTCCCGGCCTCATCCCACCACCTATAATGAGATCGTTTGGAAACGCCACTGAGGGGACGGGATGGTCGCTCTGAATGCATCGGTTGCTGATGACAACCCAATGGGCTGGCAGTTCGACAACACTTACTCGCGGCTGCCGGACGTCCTCTTCGCTCCGGCCCAGCCGGCCAGGGTGGCAGCGCCCCGGATCGCGATTCTCAACCGCCGGCTGGCGGATGACCTCGGCCTCGATCTCGGCAAGATTTCCCCAGAAGCCGCCGCGGCCCTGTTCGCAGGCCAGGATCTGCCCAGCGGCTGCCGACCGATCGCCCAGGCCTATGCGGGGCATCAGTACGGCCACTTCACGATGCTCGGCGACGGTCGCGCCATCCTGCTGGGTGAACACCGAACGCCCTCCGGTCAGCTCGTTGACATTCAGTTGAAGGGGGCGGGGCAGACGCAGTTCTCGCGCCGCGGCGATGGCCGTGCCGCGCTCGGACCGATGCTCCGAGAA
>JAWXBB010000466.1:0-5680 GCA_034439795.1 Planctomycetaceae bacterium
GCGCCTTCGCGGTGTTCTTGTCTTCATCATTCGCCGAAGCAGCTCCAGTTCTCACCACACCTCAGGGTCTTGGAATGTCTTCTAACAATTCATTTTGCAGCCGCGCGGAATCGCAGGTGCGTCACGTGCGTTCCCACGGCGCGGGCAATGCGAGGAATCTTGGTCAGCCACCGCACCCAGCGCCAGCGGCGCTGATGCCGGTTGTGCAGGCGCTCCTCCTTCACGAACTCAATCCGCGGATCCCAGGCGGTCAGTTCGCGGCCGGTCCACACGCCCCAGCGCCATTGGCCCGACGTCTTGCGGAAGGCCTCGAACCGCCCGGCCCGTTTGACCATGAACGGCGTGAGCGCGTCGTAGATGAAGTCGCAGCCGGGAAAGCGGTCGGCGATCATCGTCACCAGCCGCCGCATTTCGTCCTCGGTGAGGAACATCGTCATCCCCTCCGAAACGATCAGCAGGTGTTCGGGCTGGCCGATCTGCTCGGTCCACACGGGGTCGGTCGCCGAGCAGCCGATCATCTTCAACCGGTCGGTTTCGGCGATGAACAGCCGGCGGATCTCCAACGGCTCCGGGAAGTCGACGTCGAACCAGCGCAGCCGGCCGTTGTCGAGCCGCGAAAACCGCGTGTCGAGTCCCGCCCCCAGGTTGACGATGGTGGCGTCGGGGTACTGCGCCAGGTACTCGCGCATCCAGTCGTCGAAGATTTCGGTGCGGACGCAGACGCCGACCTGCGTCATCCAGCCGGCCCGCAGCCGGGTCAGATCATCTCCCAGACGGTCGCAAATCTCCAGCACTTTGGGATCGTGAATGATGCCGTCGGGGCGACGGCTCTCGTCGGCCTTCGCCGTCAACATGATCAGCAACGTTTCCGCCGCGCCGGTCAGCTTGCGGAGATGAACCTTGCCCTCGGGGGCGGCGATCGACTGCGACATGGGGGAAGTCTTTGGAGTCAAATGCGAACGATCCATCGGTCAGCGACACCGGCTCGCGCTCCGCATTACTCCCCTCGCCCGCCGCTTCGGTGGGAGAGGGGCCGGGGGTGAGGGTGCCTTGGATTTCTGCTCTCTGCCTTTGATCGGCAAGCGAAAGCAAAAGGCAGAAGCACCCTAACCCTCTCCCACCGAAGCGGCAGGCGAGGGGACAGGAGGGAAGCCGAATTCACAAAGTCAGTCCAACACGTCTCATGCGGCTCCTGCTCCCGCCGCTTCGACGGCGGCGGCCGACGTGCCCATCGCCACCAGGATTCGTCGCGGACCGCGGAAGGGCATGCGGCCGTGTGCGATCCGCAGGTTGTCGAGCAGCAGCACGTCTCCCGACTGCCAGGCGAACAGCACGGCGTGGTTCCACAGCACTTGCCGAATGTGCTCGATGTCTTCGCGGGGGATCTCGCCGCCGTCGCCGAATTGGCAGTGGTTCGGAAAGTCCTCCGGCTTCAATCGCCGGCGGTGCCGGCCTTCCATCAGCCGCGTGAGCAACGCCAGCAGCGGGCGTCCGGCGCGACGGAACTCCCACGACCACGAATCGTGAAAGTTGTGGGCGCTGTTGAACCAGATCGTCTCGCCGGTCTGCGGATGCCGGATGGTCGCCGGCCGGGTGTTGATCAGTTGCAGCGTGCCGTCGGGCTTCCAGCGGTGTTGAATCCGTTCGTTGTCGCAGGCCCGCTCGACGTCGGCCCGGTCTTCGGTGGCGAACATCTGCTGCCACGTGCGGAAATTCCGCCAGCTCTTCACGCCGGGGACGTTCTGAATGATCCGCAGGCCGCGCTCTTCAAACCGCCGCCGGACGTTCGGATCAATCGCCTGATAGACGCTGCGCATGTCGGCGATGGGCGTTTCCCCCCCGTGCGTCGGCGGGGTGTCGCAGTAGAAGAAGATGCGGTCGGGATAATGGTCGACGTAGGCCAGCTCGCAGTGCAGCGCGATCGGAATCTTCCGCGGGGCTTCCGTCGAGGTGTAGACGCGGCCGTGAACCTTGCTCCGCGGCGAAGTGCCGCGGGTGTAATCCAGGAATTTGGGCGCGATCACCGAGGCGACCTGCTGAAATTCCTCCGCGGAATGAATCTCGAACCCGCGAAACAGCAGGCCGCCGTAGCGCTGCAGGTTTTCATCGAGCCATTGCCGATGTGAGTTCAGCCAAGCCATCAAGGCCGCGGGGGAATTGCCCCCCTCGGGTTGAACCACCAACGGCAAGTCCGGCGTCCCCGGAAGGATGCTGGTTTGCACGCGACGCGCTCCTTCACGACGACGGGCCGGCAACTACGGGTCGAGGCGGGAAGACTCCCCTAAAACTCGGAATGGCCGCCGCCCCGACTGCACCGATGTCTCGCAGATTCCCGGCAGAACTCATGCCAGCATAGCAGGTTCTACGCAGTCGATACAATCGGCCGAGTCAATGCCCAGCGCGCGGTTAGCCGCGACCCGGAGGCTTTGCGGAGGGGAGCGCTGGGTGAAGCGCACATCGCGTATCGCGCGCTTCGCCCAGCGCTCCCCTCCGAGGACTCCGGGTCGCGGCTAACTGGGCGTTCACACCCACTCGTGAATCACCCTGCCGTCGAGCAACTGCACAGGGCGGCCATCGGGGGCGTAGACGTGCAGGTCGGTGGGCAGGCCGAGCTTGTGATAAATCGTGGCGACGAGATCCTCGGAGAAGTATTCGTTCTTCACCGGCTTGCCCCCTTCGTCGTCGGTGGCACCGAGGACGCTGCCGCCGGGGATGCCCGCACCGGCCATGATCGCGAAGCCCGCCGAGGCCCAGTGATCGCGACCGCTGGCGGAGTTGATGATCGGCGTCCGGCCGAAGTCGGTCAGCCAGACCACCAGCGTGCTGTCGAGCAGGCCGCGCTGTTCCAGGTCCATCAGCAGTTGCGGCAACGCCCGGTCGATCGGAGGCATGCGGCTGTTCTTGAGCGATTTGAAGTTGTCCTGGTGCGTGTCCCAACCGCCGTCGGTCAGCGTGACGAACCGCACGCCGGCTTCAATCAACCGTCGGGCCAGCAGGCAGCTTTGTCCGAAGCGGTTGCGGCCATAGGCGTCGCGAAGCTTCGGGTCTTCCTTGTCGATCTGGAACGCCTGCCGGGTTTCCGGGGCGGTGATCATGTTCAATGCGGTCGCGTAATGTTCGTCGAGCGCGTCGTACGCCTGCGGTTGCAGACTGCTGGGCCGTTGCAGGGCGTCGACGGTGCTCAGCATCTTTTTGCGGCGATCGACCCGGTCGACGCCCATGCCGTTGGGAGGCGTGATGTCGCGGACGGTGAAATTCGTCGCGTTGGGATCGTTCAGCACGTCGAACGCCCCGTGCTCCAAGCCGAGGATGCCGGGACTCGCGCCGCCGAACCGCTTGTCGACCGCGTTGCCGAGCTGGATGTACGGCGGCATCGCGGTCTTGAAGCCGAACTGATGGCTGACGACCGACCCCATCGTGGGATAGTGAATCGCCGGGTTGACCTTGCGCCCGGAGAGCACGTACTGGTCCGCCGTCCCGTGGCTGCCGTTGAGCGGGTTCCAGCTTCGCAGCAGCGCGAACCGGTTCAGTTCCTGAGCCATGCGCGGCACGACTTCCGCGAACTGCACGCCCGGAACCGCCGTGTCGATGACGCCGAACTCCCCCTTGATGCTCAGCGGCGCCTGGGGCTTCGGATCGAACGTGTCGTGATGGCTTGTGCCCCCCTGCGTCCAGATGACGATGCAGTTCACCGCGCTGCCGGACTTGGACGCCGTCTTGGTAGTGGTCGCCGCGGCAGCCCGTTTCGCGGCGAAGAACGCCGGCAACGACAGCCCGACGCCTCCCAGCGTGCCGACTTGCAGAAAGGAACGCCGCGAAACACCGGCGCAGGTCTTGATCGACCGGGGGAGCAGGTTCAGCATGGCGGGACTCCAAGGCGGCGGGGGCAAGACCGACGGATTGGGAGGAAATCCGGCTCGGTTCGCGGCGGGCAGATTCTACCAGTCTACTATCGTCTGGGCTAACCTATCAATATAAGTTTACCTGTTCGTCATTGCAATGGTTTGTTGGTGGGCAGCCCGCCGTACGGTAGGTTGATGTCGTTCTCGGAGGAATTCGCGCGATGCTCACCATTCACGGCCGACGTTATGACACGGGCGAACCCGTCCGCATCCGCATTCAGGGGGATCGCATCGCGGCGGTCGAACCCGCCTGGCCGGACGGCGATGTGGCGGCCTGGCCGACCATCGCGCCGGGGCTGTTCGACCTGCAGATCAACGGCCACGGCGGCGTCTGGTTCAGCGACGAAGCCCTGACGCCCGAACAAGTCGTGAAGGCGGTCGGAGCCTATCCACGGTTCGGGGTGACGCGGCTGTGTCCCACGTTGATCACGAATTCGTTCGCCGCCTTGTCGCGCGGGTTTGAGGCCATCCGTCAAGCCTGCGAACAAGACCCGCTGGTCAACCGGTTGGTCACGGGCTGTCATCTGGAAGGGCCGTACATTTCGACGGAGGACGGTCCGCGTGGCGCACATCCGAAAGAACACGTTCGACCCGCCGACTGGGATGAGTTCCAGCGATTGCAGGAATCGTCCGGCGGACGGATTCGGCTCGTCACGTTGGCCCCCGAAGCTGACGGCGCGATTGACTTCATCCAACGGGCGACGGCCGCGGGAGTCGTGATCGCCATCGGTCACACGGCGGCGACGCCCGAGCAGGTGCGGGCCGCCGTCGATGCCGGGGCGACCTTGAGCACGCATCTGGGGAACGGCTCGCACGCGATGCTGCATCGGCACCGCAACTACGTCTGGGAGCAGCTCGCCGATCCCCGATTGACGGCGAGCCTGATCGTCGACGGCCACCATCTCCCCGCGGCCCTCGTGCGGATTTTCGTGAAGGCGAAGTCGCCGCGCAACATCGTGCTGACGTGCGATGCGGCCGGGTGGGCCGGGTGTCCGCCGGGTGTCTACGAGAGCAAACTCGGCCGCAGCGAGTTGCTGGAATCGGGCCGGCTCGTCGTCGCGGGACAGCGCGAACTGCTGGCAGGATCGGCGCTCGAGACCGACGTGTGCGTCACGCAGGTCCGCGAATTCGCCGGCGTGTCGTGGCGCGACGCCATCGACATGACCAGCCGCAACCCGGCGAAGCTGCTGGGGTACGAGCCGGCGCGATTGCGTCGCGGCGGCCTGGCGGACCTGTTTCTGTTCCGGCACCAACCCGGCGCGACACGGTTGGACGTGTCCGCAACGATCGCCGGCGGCCAAGTGTGCTTCGGGTCGCTTGCCGATTCACCGACGTGAGTGAAGATTCCTGCGAGAACGCGCTTCGATAGAAGCGGTTTCAAAACCCAATCTTGGTTGTTGCGGTTGGTGGCGGAACATTGATCGGAGTTGAAGTACGCCGAAGGCGTTCAATCACAAAGCCCAGGGTCGCGAGTCTGCGAGCGCACCCTGGGATATGGCGTCCGAGGTGAACCGACCCTGAAAGGGTCGCATCACCCGCGGTTTAAAACCGTTATGAAACCCTTTCAGGGTATGGGGTTCATCATTGATCGCCATCCAGGGTGCGCTCGCAGACTCGCGACCCTGGGCTGTGAGATACAACGCCTTCGGCGTAAAGACCATGCGGTTCTGAAATCGCTTCTAGAGCGTTTCCATTTCAGGTGTAGCGTTTGAACCACCAGTGGCGGAGTGCAATGGGTGTTGGCACCACAGCCGATAGCGAATGGAAACGCTAGACCA
>JAWXBB010000467.1:0-5400 GCA_034439795.1 Planctomycetaceae bacterium
CCGGACGACTCGACGGCACCATCGTGCCGAAACTGCCTCCGAAGCCCGCACCGCCGCAGCAGGATTTGTCGTTCTTCAACGGGTTCGGCGGCTTCACGCCCGATGGTCGCGAGTACGTCATCCGGATGGCTCCCGGTCAGGTCTGCCCGGCTCCGTGGGTCAACGTGCTGGCAAATTCGCAGTTCGGCACCGTCATTTCCGAAAGCGGCGGGGCGTACACCTGGAGCGACAACGCCCACGAGTTCCGCGTGACCCCGTGGCACAACGACCCCATCACCGACCCCAGCGGCGAAGCGTTCTACCTGCGCGACGACGAGAGCGGACAGGTCTGGTCCCCGCTGCCTCAGCCGGTGCGCTCAGCGACGCCGTACGTCTGCCGGCACGGCTTCGGTTACAGCGTGTTCGAACACACCGAATCCGGCATCGCGACCGAGGTGTGGGTCTACGTGTCGATTGACCTGCCGGTGAAATTCGTCCGCCTGAAGATCCGCAACGAGTCGGGTCGGACGCGCAGGCTGTCGGCGACCGGCTACGTCGAATGGGTGCTCGGCGAAATGCGTTCGCGGAGCTTGATGCACGTCGTCACCGAGATCGACCCGCACTGCGGGGCCGTGCTGGCGCGAAACCCGTACAGTCTGGAGTTCGCGCAGTGCGTGCCCTTCTTCAGCGTGTCCGAATATACGCGCACGGTCACAGGAGACCGGGCTGAATTTCTGGGACGCAACGGCAGCACGGCCAAACCCGCTGCGCTCACGCGGCAACGGCTGTCGAACAAAGTCGGGCCGGGACTCGACCCCTGTGCCGCGATCCAGACTCCCTTCGAGCTGGCGGACGGCCGCGAACGGGAGGTGATCTTCACCCTCGGCGTGGGACGCGACGTCGGTCACGTCCGGGAACTGGTCGACCGCGTGCGCGGTCCCGATGCAGCACAGCAGCATCTGGATGCCGTATGGCGATTCTGGAATCACACGCTGGGGGCGGTGTACGTCGAGACGCCCGATCCATCGTTGAACATTCTGGCCAACGGCTGGCTGTTGTATCAGACGCTGGCGTGCCGATTCTGGGCCCGCAGCGGTTACTATCAGTCGGGCGGCGCAATCGGCTTCCGCGACCAGTTGCAGGACGTGGCGGCGCTGCTGTACGCCAAGCCCGAGTTGATTCGCGAGCATCTGCTGTTGTGCGCCGCGCACCAGTTTTCCGCGGGGGATGTGCAGCATTGGTGGCATCCGCCCGGCGGCCGCGGAGTCCGCACGCACTTCAGCGACGATTTCCTGTGGCTGCCGCTCGTCGCCTGCCGCTACATCGCCGGCACCGGCGACACCGGCTTGCTGGACGAGGTCGTCCCCTTCCTCAAAGGCCGCGAGGTCAAGCCGGAGGAAGAGGCGTACTACGATCTCCCCACGACGGCGGACGAATCGGCCACGTTCTACGAGCACTGCGTCCGGGCCATCACCAACGGTCTCAAGTTCGGCGTCCACGGCCTGCCGTTGATCGGCGGCGGCGACTGGAACGACGGCATGAACCTGGTCGGCGAGCAGGGCAAAGGCGAAAGCGTCTGGCTCGCCTTCTTCCTGTTCGAGATTCTGGAACGCTTTGCGGACGTGGCCCGTTCGCGCGGCGACCATGCGTTCGCCGAACGGTGCGCCGTCGAGGCCGCCAGGCTCGCCGAGAACATCGAGCGGCAAGCCTGGGATGGGGCCTGGTACCGCCGCGCCTACTTCGACAACGGCGAGCCGCTCGGCTCGGCGACCAACGCCGAATGCCAGATCGATTCGCTGCCGCAAAGCTGGTCGGTGCTGTCCGGTGCGGGGAATGCCGAACGCTCGCGGCAGGCGATGCAGGCCGTCGATCAGCGGCTCGTTCGCCGGGCCGATGCGCTGATCCAACTGTTCGATCCGCCGTTCGACAAGTCGCACCTCGACCCCGGCTACATCAAGGGCTACGTCCCCGGCGTGCGGGAGAACGGCGGACAATACACCCACGCCGCCATCTGGACCGTGATGGCGTTTGCGAAGCTCGGCGACGCACCCCGCGCGTGGGAGCTGTTCGGCCTCATCAACCCGATTCATCACGGCTCGACCCCCAGCCGGATCGCCACGTACAAGGTGGAACCGTACGTGGTCGCCGCCGATGTCTACGGCGTCGCCCCGCACACCGGCCGCGGCGGCTGGACGTGGTACACCGGCTCATCGAGCTGGATGTACCGGCTGATTGTGGAGTCGCTGCTGGGCCTGCATTTGGAGATCGACAAACTCCGCTTCACTCCCTGTCTGCCCGCCGACTGGAAATCGTTCAAGCTGCACTACCGCTACCGCGAAACATTCTTCCACATCACCGTCGAGCAGCCGGAACCGTCGGCGACCGTGAAAAGCGTGTCTCTGGACGGCGTCGACCTCCCCGGCGTGACGGTGCCGCTGGTCGACGACCGTCAGGACCATCAGGTGACCGTCCGGTTGGCATGAGACTTACGATTTCCATGGCGAGCGCCTTTCCTACTTGGCAGGAGCCGGAGTCAGTTCGTCGTCGATCTCCCTGCGACTCGTCAACCGTACGGCGTCTTGGCCGCTGAAACGGAAGAACAGACCGGGATGCACGACGTACTCGCAGATCGTGCAGGTGATGAGACCGCCGAGAATCACGGTGGCGACCGGATACAGAATCTCCTTGCCGGGCTGATGGCCGCCGAGCACCAACGGCACGAGGCCGATGCCCGCAGTCAATGCCGTCATCAGTACGGGTGCGAGTCGTTCCAAACTGCCGCGCAGCACCATCTGCGGGGTGAAGCCTTCGCCCTCTTCGCGCATCAGGTGCATATAGTGCGAGACGAGCAGGATGCCGTTTCGGGCGGCGATGCCGCCCAGCGAAATGAAGCCGACCATGCTGGCGACGGTCAGCGTCTGTCCGGTGAGCCAAAGGGCGATCGCGCCGCCCACGAACGCGGTCGGCAAGGCGAACATGATCTGCAACACGATCCGTGCGGATGGAAACAGCGTGTACAGCACGAGGAAGACGCCGCCGAGCGACACGACGCTGAGCAGCGTGATCATCCGCGTGGCTTCCTGTTGCGCCTCGAACTGGCCGCCGTATTGGATGAAGTAGCCTTCGGGCAACTGCACTTTGGTCTCGACGGCCTGCTTGATGTCGGCGACGACGCTGCCGAGATCGCGGTCCGTGGTGTTGCCGCGGATGGTGATCCGGCGGCGGACGTTCTCGCGATTGATCGTGTTCGGGCCGCCCGCCTCGTAAATCTTCGCCACGGTGGACAACGGGATGCGTCCCCCCTGCGGCAGGTTGACCGACAGCCGCTGAATCAGATCGAAGTCGGTGCGGTACTCGTCTTCTAGCCGGACCATCAAATCAAACGTCCGCTGGCCGTCCAGCACAGTGGAGACCACCCGGCCATTCAGCGCCGTCTCGATGAACTCGTTGACGTAGCCCGCCGTCAAGCCATAGGCGGCGAGCTGTTCGCGGTTGAGGTCGATCCGCAGCTGGGGGATCAGTTGCTGCGGCTCCACGACCGGCGGGGCCAGTCCCTCCACGCTGCTGATGGCTGTCTTGATCTCCTGCGCTTTGCGGCGCAGCACGTCCAAATCGTCGCCGTAGACCTTGATCGCAATTTGGGCCGACACGCCGGACAGCATGTGACTGATGAGGTGGGCCAGCGGCTGTTCGGCCTCGTACTCGATGCCGGGAATCTCTTCCAGCTCCTTGCGGAGAGTCGCCAGCGTGTCCACGCGCGAGACGCCGCTCTCGGGATTGAGCGTGACGATGTACTCGGTGATATTCACCCCTTCGGCGTGCTCGTCGAGCTCGGCGCGGCCACTGCGTCGTACCCAGTACAGCACGAGACCATTGGGATGCTCGTCGTCAACCATGTGGCGACGAAAAGCCGTGTCGACCATAGCGCTCGCACGATTGGACGCCTCCAGCGACGACCCCGGCGGCAACACGACGTTGACCTGCGCGGCCCCTTCATCGAACTGCGGCAGAAAGTCCGTGCCGAGTTGCGTGACCAGAATGCCGCTGCCCACCATCATGGTCCCCACAACCAGCAGGATCGCGGTGAGTCCCCACGGGTGCATGCTCGTGCGGACGATGGGAGTGGCCATCGCCTTCAAGAACCGCAACAGCGGGCTGTCTTTGGAACCGTGAGATTGGGCCGCTTTGCCCGATAGGAGCAAGCTGCCCAACACCGGCGTGACGGTGAGCGAAATCAGCAGCGAGGCGAGAATCGACACGATGTACGCCACCCCCAGCGGCGCGAACAGCCGGCCTTCAACACCGGACAACGCGAACAGGGGCACGAACACGAGAATGACCAGCATCGTGCCGTACACGATGGCGCTGCGCACTTCGATGCTGGCCTCGTAGATGACGGTCAATGCGGGACGGGGCTTCGGAAGCGACGCATTCTGCCCCAACCGACGGAACACGTTCTCGATGTCGACAATCGCGTCGTCGACCAGCTCGCCCATTGCCACGGCCAGGCCGCCGAGCGTCATCACGTTGATCGACATGCCGGTCCAGTAGAAGAACAGGCCCGTCAGTACGATCGACAACGGAATCGCCGTCAGCGTGATGAAGGTCGTGCGGAAGTTAAGCAGGAACAGGAACAGAATGATCACCACGAGAATCGCCCCATCGCGAAGGGCTTCGAGGACATTCTCGATGCCGCGGTCGATGAATTCGCGCTGCTGATAGATTTCGCCCTCGATGACGATGTCAGGCGGCAGCGACTTTTTGACTTCCTCGAGAGCGGCGGTCACGGCTTCGGTCAACCGCCGCGTATCCCCTTGCGGCTGTTTCGCGATGGTCAACACGACCGCAGAATGGCCGTTGACGGAGCTGTCGCCGCGCTTGATCTGCGCCCCTTCGCGAATCGTGGCCACGTCGCGGACGAGGACGGCCCGGCCGGCCGTCGCTTTCACCACCGACTCTTGGAGATCGGCGACGGACTGAATCCGTCCCACGCTGCGGACCAGAAACTCCAGGGAGCCCTGCTCCACGTAACCGCCGGTCGCGTTTTGGTTGCTCTCTCGCAAAGCGATTTCGACGTCGTGCAGCGTGACGCCGAAGGCGGTCAGTTGTTCCGGGTCCACGAGGACTTGGAACTGTTTGCGACCCCCTCCCATCGTGACGACCTGAGCCACGCCAGGGATCGTCAACAACCGCGGGCGGACCACCCAATCGGCCAGCGTGCGGACTTCCAACGGGGATGTCTTGCCTCCTTCGCTGTACATGCCCACCATCATGATCTGCCCCATGAGGGAGCTGATCGGCGCGAGTTCCGGCTTCACGCCCTCCGGCATCCGGCTGCTGACCGTGGCCAGCCGTTCGTTGACGGTTTGACGGGCGACGTAAATGTCGGTGTTCCAGCCGAACTCGACGTAGATCACCGAC